>NZ_JAFCWA010000005.1:0-452553 GCF_049897325.1 Janthinobacterium sp. DSP2-3-3
TTCGACAGGTACGGCACGCCCCATACCGTATTGACCCCATCGTAGATGCCCACCGACTGAAACCATGCCTGGCCGGCCGCCGGTGCGGTCGTCGGCTGCGCCACCCAGGCGCGTGTCTCTCCCCAGGTGCCGACAGCGGGATAGGCGGTGCCGGCGCGGGATGCCGTCGCTGGCGTCAGGTTAAGCGTGAAGGCATCCGCCAGTGTGTAGGCGATAGCGACCGATGCACCATTGGTGCCATTGGCGCCGTTGCTTCCTGGTGCCCCGTTCGTTCCTGCATAGCCGATTGCCGCCACCGTTGCGGTCGACCAGTTGATCGGCGAGGTGGTGGCGCCGGCGCCGTCGACCAGATTGACCGCGCCTTCGTACAGCGTATATCCCAGCGCTGGCGCCGCCGGCTTGGTCGCGCTCCAGCCCGTCACCGGCACGGTGTTGTAACTGGCTGTCGCCCATGTCCAGATCGCGCTGCCCGTGATCGTCGGCGCGCTCGTCGCCCATTGGTAAGCGCGCGCGGTGCCACTCTTCACACCCGGCATACCCTGCGGTCCGACGGCGCCATTCACCGCGATTGATGCAATGGCGGCGTTCGCGTAGCCGACCGTCGATGTAGCGGTATCCCCCGCGACGGTCAACACCCGCGTTGCAGTGAATAATTGCAGCCCAGGCGTGCCAGGATTGGCCGGAACCGACACCGACCAGCCATCACTGACGGAATAAGTCGAATTAATGCCGGTGGCCCAGGTGTATTTCGTCACACCGCTTGGTACCGCTGGTGCCGTCGCCGCCCACTGGTACAGATATGCCGTTGCAGTTTTGCTGCCGGCCGCCCCCGTTATTCCATCGAAAGCCTTGGCAATGACCCGGCTTTGCGTGTACGTCACGTCATCATGCGAGATTTGTGCGGTCACGGTCACGGAATTCGCACCCATCGCCGTGAACGCCAGGCTGCGGGCGTTACCCGTGCCCGTCAACACACTACCGTCGGTGGCGCTCCAGGTGACCAGGCCCGGAATACCGATCAACTGCGCGCGCAAAATGATGGCCTCCGGCGAGCCGATGCCGGTTTCCGTCACACGGAAGGCCTGCGCATCTGCCTGCAGAATCAACGCCTTGCCGGCACTGGGGTCGATATTGCGCGGTATTGTGCCTTGCAACATCGCATCACGATCATTCAAAACAACACTCATACGAGAATTCCCACTTTGCAATGCGCACTTTCCCAGTTGGGCGCCAGGGAAATCACGATCCCAGGCACACCGGCTTCCATCCCGAAGCGCTGGTTATAGATCACGATGGGCTGGCCCAGCTCCAGCATCAGCATTTCCGGCAGCCCCTCGAACTCGTAGACCATGCGTGGAGACGACCACAGGGCCAGTTGGCGCGCCGCTTCGGCATCCGCATCAGCGCGGCGCAGCAGCATCGTGTCTTGCTGGGCTGGATCGAGCGTCTGGCGATAAATGGTGCGCACCGGGGCGTTCGTGCTCGTCGCTGTCAGCCATTCGGTTGCGAACAATTCCTTGTGCTGGGCGGGGATCGACGTTTGCAGGCCTGGCTGCACGGTCCAATTTTTGCAGAAACCCAGCTTCACAGCCGCAACGACCTCGGGGCGCATGGTCGGCTCCAGCGTATCGCCCACAATATGTGCCGGACGGATCTCGGTCGGCGTGCCGGGAGCCGGCAGCGCAATCTGGATCAGGCGCAGCTGGCCAAGCCGTGACAGCGCCATCTGCGCGCCGACACTGGCCGTGAGCGACTGGCAGGCGCTGATCACATTCGTGCGGCCTTGCAGGTACAGGCCGACGGGCTGCTGGTGCGCAGCGTCGAATGCCGCCAGGCTGGCAATATCCAGATCGGCGCTGGTGAACCTGTCGGCTGCGCTGCCGTATCCCGTGACCAGGCGCTGCACCAGCGCCGCGATGGTGTTGGCGTAGGCGCCCGGCTTGTCTCCCTGCACCGATACGGTGATGGCGCCGACCGGGTTGGCATTGAGCGTCAATTTCCCCGTGCTGTTGACCGCCACGGCCGCCACCGGCAGGCCGTTGTCACGCACCTCAAAAATACTCTCGCACGCGCCGTCATGCACCTGGTACTGCAGCATGACCGGATCGACCAGCAAGGGCGTGATGTTGTGCACCTCGCCAAAGGACAGCGGCAAAACGGCGTCGGCATTCAGCGAGCTGGCCAACTTGCTTTCAGTGGCCGGCGCGTTGAGGCACTGCATCTTATCGCGCAGCTTCAGGGCAAGCATCTCGCGCCCCTTCGGTGCGATATCAGCCACGATGCCGTTAAAGATCATGCGGAAGTCCGCCCTTGGCCAGCGCGGATCACCTATCCATGCCCGCACCGGCCGGTTCGTCCAGACGCTGCCGGCACCGAGCCAGCCGTCACGCTCGCCATTGGCGTTGCTCAACTCAATATCCCCGGTGGACAGGCTGGCCTCGCCATCGAGCGACAGCTGCTCGCTGAACTGGACGCCCGTCGACACGATGGGCTCATAGGCGAGATTGGACGGCGTGTCGGCCGGACCAGTGACGAAAACGCCAGTGGACAAATACTTGGTCGTCTCCACACCCGAGACGCGCACGGCCACCTCGATCAAAACCAGCGGAATCGCCAGCGGGTTTTTCAGCCAGGTCAAGAAATCTACATCGTTCATGCTAATTTACCCTTCATCTTTTCTGCATAAATGGGAGCCATTGCTGCAGATTTGGCACCGGCCACTTGCTTGTTGGCGGCCTTGTCCGACGCATCGTAATTTCCCAGAATGATGTCGCCGGTTTGCCTGGCCTGATCGGCACGTAAGCCCCTGAGCTCTTCGCGCGTAGCCTTGTTCTCTTCGCGCAGGGCGCGGATTTCGGCCACGAGAGCGTCCGTATTTCCGCCGCCCTGACTTGGCGCACCACCAAAATAGCGGCGCATGGCGGCCGCTGCTGCGGCATCCACCACCACCTCGCCCTGGTGCAACTCGGCCGCATAGCCGTTGAACGGCACACTGACCAGGCCGCCGGCATGGGAGCCATCGAACGGCACCCCCAGGCGGGTGGCGACACCCATCGCCGCCCGCAGCCCGGCGATGGCCTGCGCCACCGTCAGCACGCTGGCATTGACCGTGATCAGGCCCGACACCTGGGCCTTGAGCGCGTCCAGGCTGGCCTGCTGCATGTTGACCTGCGCAGCCGCATACTTCAGCGCCTCAGCATTGGCCGCCTGCACCAGGGCGTAATCTGCCGCATACTTTGTGCTGCTTGCATTCACCAACTGGGATGCCGTCAGGAATGCCTGCTCTGCGGCCGACAGGCCCGATTGCGCTTCCGCATCCCCACCCCTGGCTGCCGCCAGCGTTTTCTCGAATTGTGCCCTTGCCTCGGCATATTTCTGCTCTGGCGTCAGGGTGGACAGATTGCCGAGGGCCAGGCCGGCACTCATGCTGTTGAGGCTCGAAACCCAATTCTTCACCTTATCGAGCGCACTTTGCGCCGCCGAGCTTTCGGCTTGGTAGGCGCTGGTCAACGCATCCTTGGCGGTTACCAAAGTCTTGGCCGCCGCATCACGCTCGGAAGCCGCCGCTTTTTCCACCTGCACCTGGTCGAACAGTGCACGGTTGACGGCGGCGATGCTGGCGCGCTGGATGGCCAGCAGTTCCGATTCGCTTTTGGTCAATTCGTTCAGCTGCTTTTGCAGATCCATGCGCTCGCTGGCGATCTCGCTGGCGGTCTTGACAACAGCGGCATAGTTGCCGGTCGCGGCGGCCAGCAGATTGGTGTGGTCGGCCGCCGCCTTGAATGCCGGGGCCAAGGCCAGGAGCTTGATATACATTTCCTGCCCGCCCGTGCTGGCCAAGTCCAGGCCCAGCACCACGTCCTTGTATTGCTCCACCGATTTGACGCCGGACAGGCCCAGCTTGCTCAGCGTATCGGCCACCGTCGACAGCACGGGCGCCATCTGCTCAGCTTCCGTCAGGAAGTTTTCAGCAAAGAAACTGGTCCCGCTGGTGAGCGAGTCCAGGCTACCCGCCAGCTTGATCAGGTTCTCGCGCGCGCCAATGGTGGCCACGCCCACGGCACCGAAGGCATCCTGCGACGTGCGGCCGATCAGCTGCAGGGCCGCGTCGACGCCGGCGTAATTCCCGGCTACGCGCTGCAGGGTCGTGCTCAGGTCTTCGTTGCCGACCTTGAACTGGCCGAGACTCGGGACCAGCTCAAGCGCAATCGCATTCCCTACACCCTCAAAAAACTTGGTGACGGCGCCCAGCCTGTCGGCCTCAGTAGTGAGTCCGGTCAGGTTGATGTTGAGCGCCTGCACACGCGTGGCCAGGCTGGACGTGTCAGCGCCGAGCGTACCGGCCAGCGCGGCCGAGACATTGCGAATGGCAGCGTATGTTTCCACAAACGCATTGGACGTCGTAGCGTCGACGGCTTTTCGGTCCGTATCTTTCTTGTCGCTACGGAACCAGCCCCCCTTCTGCGTCCACTTGGCATACTCGGTACCGCTAAAGCCTGTACCGGACAGCGTGCCGGTGATCCCCGTTTCCCCATACTTCTTGTCGCCCATGCCGAAGGCGCGGTTTGCCAGGCCGCCGATCACGCCGCCCAGGGCGCCGCCGATAGCCGCACCAATCGGGCCACCCATGAAGGCGCCAGCGACGGCGCCGATGCCGGTACCGGCATTCACCGTTGAGTTGCTGCCGTACTGGCCAGAAATTGCTCGCCCACCCAGCACGCCCGCAGCAATGCCTGCAGCCGCGGCAACCAGCGGCCCAGCCGCTGCACCGGCCGTCAGCGCCGATCCAGTACCTGCCATACCCGCCGAACCATAGGCCGCAGCAGCAGTGCTGGCCTGCGCAGCGGTCAGACTCATGCCCGTACCGAACGCAGATACCGCCGAGGAGCCAAAGAGATTCCCCAGGGTGGCGATGCTGCCGCCGATGCCGGCAGCCACGCCGGAAAAGCCCTGCGTGGCGATGGTGTAGGCCGTTTTGGCGCTCTGCGCCAAGCCGGCAACGCCACCCAGGCCGCCACCTGCCGCGCCGCCAGTCAGGCCCAGGCCCTCGGCCGAAGCCAGGCCAGCTGCCCCGGTACCGGACACTGATGCACCGATATTCAGGATCCACTTCTTGATCGTCATTTGGTACAGCAGGTCCAGCAGCCCGTTTCTCAGGGTGTCGCGCAGGCGGTCGAAAGCCGACTTGCCCGAATCGAAGATGGACACGAACGTATCGTGTGCAGTCGTATCGATCGATTCCCACATCTTGCGGTTGGCTTCGATCTCGGGCTTGGCCAGCTGGTTGCTGTACCAGGTCGAGTATTGTTCCTGCAGGCGCTTCTGGGCCTCGGTACCATCACCTGCCAAAGCAATGCGCTCTTGCCACATGGCGGCGTCGATTTTTAGCAGCGCGGCAGCGCGCGCCTTTTCGTCAAACAGCGATTCGGCAGCAAAGCGGCGGTTCTCGTCGGCCAGCTGGGCGGCATAGCCCAGCGCCTTGGTCTGCGCCAGTGTGGCCTGCTCGACGCGCACGCGCGCGGCCGCCTCTTCCGTCAGGCGCTTGATCTGGTCCTCGGTGACCGCCTTGCCGGCCAGTTTTTCCTGAAACAGGAACTTCTCCAGCGCCGTCTGCTCGCGCACCGCCACCATGGCCAATTCACGTGCGTCGCTGGACTTGCCCATCATTTGGTATTCCACCGCCAACGCCGCCGCAGAGTCCTGGCGCGCCAGCGTGCTTTCCTGAATGCGCGCGGATACGTCCTTTTCTGTGGCACGGGCCTTGGCGATCTTTTCCTCAGCTGCCAGCTCGTCCAGCGCCGCGCGCGCCACCCCCAGGTGCGCGTCAGCCAGTTTCAGCTTGCCTGTCTTGATTTCCTCTTCCAGCTTGATGCGCAGCTTCTGGCTCTCGGTCGCATCGACGTCGGTGGCGTTCTCCAGGCGCCCGGCCTCGATCTTCTCGCGGATGCTGGCGATCAGGGTGGCATAGGCCTGCTCTTCTTTCTTTAGGCCTGCAGCAGCGCCCTTGTCGGCGTACTTCAAATTGATGCGACCCAGGATATCGGCGTACTGTTCAGCGTTCAAATTGCGCGATTTCAAGTCGGCGATCTCGGCGGCGCGCTGCTCTTCGCGGGTGGCATAGGTCTTTTTCCACTCGTTATAGGCTTCGTTGCCCGTGACCTTCGCAACATCGGCCGCGCCCTTGGTAGCTTTTGCTTGCTTTTCAAGCAACTCGTTAATTTGCTTGTTCAACTCAATACGCTTGAAAATCGCATCATCGTTGCTGATTCCTGCAAAATCACCAGTACGCGCATTGAGGTCGCCCATCCTTTTAGTAGCCGCCTCCAGCTGCTTGATGATGGGCAGCTCTTTTTCCGCCTGCTGATTGGTCAGACCAAGATTTTTAAGCTGCAGCAGGTTTTGCTGCTTATCGATCTGGGTATCAAGGGCCTTGATGATCCTGGCATGGGCCTCTTCAAAAGATTCTGCCGCTTGTTCATTGGCTGCTTTGGCTTTTTTTCCGAACACCTCCCATGCCAGGGCTGCAGTACCAAGAAGCAGGATAATCGCGCCGATTGGCCCACCCAAGAATCCGATCGCTTTGGACGCAACACCGGCGGCAGTAATGCCTGCGGCAGTGACGCCATTCAAAGCTGCTTGGGCGGCGGCCTGCGCTGCCGTTGCCGCTGTAAGTTGCGCAAGAGCCGCAACCTTGGCGCGGTCAAGCGCTGCCGACTCTACCAGATACGCCGCTCGCAACGTTTCTGCGACCGCAAGCTCTGCCGTTGCCAATCTCAGTGTGCGAAGTGCAAAACTCAACGCACCGGCCGCACTGGCAGCAGAGATTGCAGCTTCAGCAGCAACAATGTCGGCATTTGCCGAGCGCAACCTGACAAGCGTAGCCTCATGTGTGACTGCAAGACCGGTGATGGCTGCCTGCGACTGCGCCACAAGAGTAGTAGTTCTTGCCATTTCGGCCTCAGCCGCTGCTACCGTAGCCGCTCGCAAAGCAATGCTTGCCGATACTTGCTGATACGTCTTGGTCACCCAGGTTGCCAACCACGTACCGATTTGATACGCCGTCAGGGTTTTAAGGATAATTACCAACCCTCCCAAATTTTCAGAGAGCAACCGGATTGCACCGGTGATCATCGCGACGGTGCCATTGGCCTGCGCTTGGATACCAAAAAACTCCAGCATTTCATTCTTGAGAACAGTAAAGGCGCCCGAAATCGTCTGGATATTCTTGCTTTCCTCGCGCAACGATTCCAGCGCCTTCGGCAGCACTGTGGCCATGATGTTGGACGTGATCAGCCCCTCGCCTGCCATCGCCTTGAGCGCGCCCACCGGCAAGCCCATGCCGTCAGCCAGCGCCTTCATCAGGCGCGGCGCCGCCTCGTTCACGGCGTTGAATTCTTCGCCGCGCAGCGTGCCCGATGCGAACGCCTGCGACAGCTGCAGCTGGGCCGACGCCGACTCGGTCGCCGTGGCGCCGCTCACGCGCAGCGCCAGGTTGACGGTCTCGGTGATGGCGGCAACTTGCTTTTGCGTCGTCCCGAGCTCGCGCGTCCCGTTGGCAATTCGGGCATACAGCACCCCCGTGCTGGCCAAGTCCTGCTGCGAGGTTTTCGCAATGCGCTTCACCGCCTCATAGGAAGCGGCATAGTCGGCAAGCGACGTCGACGCCAGGCGCAACTGCGCCGTGAACTTGGCGTATTCATCTGCCATCTTGATGATTTCGGCCAGACCGGCGCCGATGCCAATGCCCGCCAGCGCCGTTTTCATGGCATTGGCAGCCGCATTGATCCTGTCTTGCGTCTCGGTGACGACACGGCGCGCCTGGGTCATGTCGGACTGCAGCCGTGCAATATCGGCGCGCAGCCGGATTTCCATATCGCCAACAATCATATTTTCCCCGTTACACGAACCGCGGACTGGGCGGCTTTATCTGTTGTTTGAAATCTCAAGCGCAATCGAATCGAACATGTCAATTACATCGAGTTCCCAGCCTGTCAGCCGAACTCGATACACGTCCTGATATGCTGCGATTTCTTGAATGCTGATCGGCTCCATGCCATTCATGGATGCAGGCCGGCCCAGCCGTATAAACACGTCCCAGATCGACCGGCCCAGCGGCGGCCATTCGATCTGGAGGCGAGGGTCAACCTTGCCGGTGTTGGCGGCCAGCCGCCGCAAGTGCGTCCTCAGACTGGCGCCGTCACCCTGCCGCGCCGCAAGCTCGTACTCGGCGCGGCAACACTCCGCTAGGCTTTCGCGGAGTCCTTGATAAAAAGCTCGGTTTTGCGCAGGCCAGCCAATGCCTGGGCACGCAACCATTGCTTTTTCGGATCGCTGTACAGCTCGCGCGCGGCAGCGGCCGAGAACGGTAGCGGTGCGCCGCCCTTGGTCAGATTCCAGCCGAGCGTAGCCGCGACCAGATAATCGGTCTCGTCGGCAATGTCATCAACCGGATCGCTCGACGGTACCTTGCCGGTCTGCGAATACTGGGTGCGCAGCTTGCGCGTGCGCGCCAGGTCGATGCGCTTGCGCGACTCGTGTTCTGCACTGGCCAGGATGATGTGGGAATCCGTCGGTTCTGCGGTGACCGGATGGGTCAAGACCAGCGTGCCGGTCGGGATGTCCTCATAGTCGTTCAGGTCCAGTTTGGCGATCAGGGCGGACATCAGGTTGCTAGGGTCTTGGATTTGGTCTTGGGTGTTCATGGGTTTCTTTCACGGGTAGATAAAATGCCCAGCCCAACCGACGGGCCTGCGAAGGCGCCGACGGCCAGACCGCGCTGGTGGTGCGGCGATTAAGCTGCTGAGTCTTGAATGGCGATAGTGGTCAGATCGGTGGCCTGCGCAGCGCCGCCGGCAAGGTTCAGCAGCGCTTGGAATGGGACGGTTTGAGTGATCGTCTTCTCGCCATCGTCCTTCGAGGCGCCACCGACCTTGATGCGGCCAATGGCGAATGTGATGAAATCGCTCGATGCGCTGTTGTCAGCAGTAAATGCCGCGTAGAGGCTGATTTCGGTTTCGTCGTAGAACGCATCGCGCAGTGCAGTCGAGTCGAACGTCGCGGTGATCTGGCCGGTGACCAGTACACGTCCGGCCGCCTGGAAGGAGACAGTATTCGAACCGACCGTCGGCTCTCCGCTCTGAGCCGATGCAATGTCGATTGTCAGCCCGGTAACGTTGGCAATCGTGGCGCCCGCCACCCGCAACACGCCGTTGACCGCGGCCATCGTGCCGGTGGTAGTGATCGCACTCGGGCTCGCGAAATACTGCGCGGCGTTGGTGACGGAGTCCTTGCCGGTGAATTCAACATTGCACGTGGCCATGCCGGTAGGAGGAAGTGAAAGCGCGATTTTCGACACTTTACAGCCACTGAAGACCTCGCTCGTCGGGACGTCCGGATACCAGTGTTCGATCGAAAACGATTTATCGGTGTGTCCGCTTTGCGGAATCATCGACTTCTTGCCAACCACAGTTACGGTGGCACTGGCGATGGGGCCCTCTGCGACCAGCGGCGATGCGTTCAGCACCAAGCCCGTCAGAGCCAGTGCGGTCACTGCGGTAACCATGATGTTTTTGTTAATGTTGGCCGCGTTGAATGCGCCGGCCGTCAGGCGAACAACGTCGCCGATTTTTACTCCGTCGGTCAGAAAGCTGCCGGCGGCTCGCGTGAACGTGTAGGCGCCGGCTACGCCGCCGACGGTGATCGAGGCGCCGGTGATCGGTGCCGTTGCAGTGAAGTTTTTTTTCAATGCCGCTGCCATGAAATCCGAATAGGTTTTGGCCGACAGTTCACCATTAATGCTTCCCGCCACTTTGCGCCCGCCATGGCGAAAATCGGCCATCTGGAAATCCGTCCGGATCTCGGCCGATTGATAGGTGTCTTTCGTCATGTCGAGCGACGACGAGACACGCCGGATCGACTGGCCGGCAGCCGAGGCCGGCAGCACGCCGTACGTCAATTCTTCCTTGTACGTGACCTGCTTATAAATTCCGCTTGCGGTACCCATATATTTCCTTTGGACAAAAAAACCCGCAAGCGGATGCATTGCGGGCTGGTTAAAAAAATCTGACGGCTGCTAATTCGGTCGATGGAACGTCACCATGTAGTCGGTCGACTGGCAGTGGATAGCATCGTCGTATTCGAGGTCCGGGCCATCCATATCTATCAGGACACTGACCACGTCTACCCCGGAGAGGTTGCCGCGCTGGTAGTTGCACGCCTTGCGCACGGCCTCCAAGATTTTCTTGGTAGTACCGTAGTAGCCCTTCGCGTATGCCGTCACCTGTACGCGGCTCGTGACGAGCGAGGACTCAGCTTGCGCATCGATGGCCCCCAGAGCCACGGTGCCGATGTGTTTGATGCCGATTGCTGGCAAGACGGTGCCTTGCTGGACCGTACCGGCAACAATCTTCGCGGCTTCAACCAATCCCACCAGCGGCGCATTCCCAACAAGCAGCGTGCGGATCGCCTTGACTGCGCTCATTCGGTTTCTGGCGCCGGTACGTTGATGCCCTCGGCAGTCAGGCGCTTGCGGATCTGCGCGCCCACGGCAGCAATGGCAGCGGCGGGTTTGGTATCGAACGCCGGGCGCATGAATGGGTGCGGCTTGGCGCCTGGATGGTCTACCACCATGGCGCGGGTCTGGCCAATGACCAGGGCGCCCTTCTTCTTCGGCACGATCTTGTGCGGCTTGGTGCCGAACTCGACCATGTGGCCGTACCAGGCGCGCTTGTTGCCCACGCGCACGGATGCCGTAACCTGGCCGCCCTTTGCCTTGGTGACCACGCGCACGCTGCGGCGCAGCTCGCCGCTGTCGACGGGAATGTTTTCGCGCACCTCGGCCTTGAATACGTTGGCGCCCTGGCGTAGCGCCGAGCGCATGATGTTGCGCTCGATTTTGGCCGGCAAGGACTTGAGGAAATCGTCCAGCGCCTTGCCGCCGGTGATATTGCGGTCGTCAGCCATCATTGCCCCTAGGTTGAATATTGCTCAATAGTCATTTCCAGCCATTCCCGGCGGCCAATCTCGGCCGGGCCGCCAACGATCTGGAAAACCACGTCGGTTTCACCATGCAGCGTGATGCGCATGTCGGAGGTGATGCCGCGCAGGTAGCGCATGCGCAGGCGCGCCGGGCGCGTGGCCACGGCCAAGCCTTCTTGCACCGTTTCGGATTTGCTGGGCAAGGCTTCCTGCACCTGGGCCGGTACGCGCGTGGCGAACGGCGCCCAGCCGCCGGGCTGCGGCCCATACTCGCCCTCGACCATGCCCGGGCGCTCGATGGTGACGCGGCGGTCCAGCTGGCCTGCGCGCATCAGACGCCATTCCCGATGCGGTGCGGGCGCAGCAGCTCTTTCGAGCTCAGCGGCAACCGCGCCACCGACACGGCCAGCACGCTGTCCTCGCGGTTCTCGTACATGTCGCCGAAGATCTTCAACATGCCGAGCTTGATATCGTCCTCGATTACCATCGGAAATTCGCCGGCGGTACCGGCCGTGATGGCCGCATCCATGGCGGCAAAGTCGACGAACACCTGGCGGTTCAGGTAGGCCAGCGCGGCGCGCTCAGCGGCCGAAAGGATCAGGCCGATCACGGCGTCCTCATCGTTGCCGACGATGCGCTGGTAGCCCTTGGCCAGTTCAGGTGTCAGGAACATGATTACTTGTCCTTTTTCTTCGACTCGACCGGCTCAGGCACTTCGAGCACTTCCAGGCTCAGCGCCGCGTCGACCAGCTCGGGCGGGCATTCGTCACCTGGCTGGAACGTTTCGGGGTAGATTTCGCCGTCGCGCACGCCTTGAAACACTTTACTGAAAATCATGATTTTTCCTTTCAATAGCGGCCCCGGGCCGGGGTGGACCGGGGCGTTACGGTTATGCTGAGACCTTGAGGGCTTTGATGGTGTCGGGGTTCAACAGGCCACCGCCGACGCGCTTGGTGGTGTAGAACTGGACGTAAGGCTTTTTCGAATATGGATCACGCAGCACACGGACACCCATACGGTCGACGATCATGTAGCCGCGACGGAAGTCGCCAAACAAAATCGGCGTACTGTTTGCCGCTACCGCCGGCATGCCGGGCATCGTAGTGATGGAGTAACCCGACAGGGTTGCAGGCTGGCCTGCCTGCATAGACGGCTGCCACAGGTAATTGCCTTGGCCATCTTTCATTTTTCGAATCGAGCCTTGCGTCGTGCGGCTCATGATGAAGCGCGCCTCACCTGTGTACTCTTCAGGCAGGGCGTGGATCAGATCGATGATGCCATCCGAGGTCAAGGCGGCCGCCGAGCCGCTGGCGACGGTTTTAATGTCGCCCCACGGGTGCGCCGCCGCATTGGCGCCGCCGGTAATGTAGGTCAGGATGCCGGTTGGCTTGTCGGCGCCATTACCAGACAGGAATGCAGCGCCTTCCTGAAGTGCAAATTCACCATCGACTTCGCCGGCCAGCCAGGCCTCCAGATTAACCTCGGCATCGTCGAGCATTTGCTGTGTTGCCGCCGGGTTGGCGTAAATCTCACCAGGCTTGTAGGTCAAGCTGCCGAACGTTGGCGTATTGGTTTCTGGGCGCGCAGCGGCCTCACCCACCCAGCCCGAGGTTGCGCCGCGGTTGTTGAACAGCTTAGTGAAGCTGTCTTTCGACGTCGGCTGCACGAAGCAGATACCGCGCATTGGCGATACCACCAGCAAACGATTGGTGATCGTACGATCCCATTCGGTTGGCGCCAGAAAACCGCCTTCTGGAGCAGCGCCTTTGTTCATGCTCGCTTCGACGGTGCCACGTTGCATGTGGGACTGGAAGGAATTGGTATATTCCTTGTCCTTCAGGGCCGCGCCGCCGCCATTCATTGCGGACGCCGCGATCTGCTCGTTGGCCTTGTCGACAGCCGCCTGCAGCTTGGCGATATCGGCGTTGATGTTGTCCACCTTCAACGCCTGCAGCGCGTCGGCGTTGCCCTTCTTGATTTCGTCCAGCTGCTTGGTGTGCTCGGCCTTGAAATCATGGAATGCCTTGTTGACGCCTTCGATCAGCGCATTCACATCGCCGTCGGCGCGCACCGCCACGATGCCGCGCGGAACGGGTTGGCTGGCCTGGGTAGCGTGCGCCGCCAGGGCGCTGGCGATCATCGCCGTGGCGATGCTGGTCATCATTACTTTTTTCATTATTTGCCTTTCATATTGTTGATCAGGGTTTGCAGTGACGCTGCGACTTCTTTGGTGCCAGCGCTCGGCGTGGCGATTTTTCCAGCAGCGCCCGGCGTGCCAGAAAACAGGGACTTGATGGCTTCGCGGCGCACGGAGCGGGAATGCCCCGCCCGGGCCATGGCCGCTTCCACCATCGCAAGATATTTCGTGTCGGCGCTGGCCTCGGGATCGTGACCCATCTGCTCGCGCGCCAGGATGCCGCTGGCGAATCCTTGCTCGACAGCCTGGGCTGCGCCCAGCCAGCTTTCCTTGTCCATCATGGCGGCCGCTTCCGCCGCGCTCAGCCCGGACCGGGCGGCGTAGACGGATGCCATGGCCGCATCGAAGGGCGCCAGCTGCTCGGATGCCTTGATCATGTCGTGGCGGTTGCCGATCGCCATGGCCCAGGCGTTGTGGATCATCAGGAAGGCGCCGTCACCCATCAGGATCTCGTCACCGGCCATGGCGATGACGGACGCGGCCGAGGCGGCGATGCCCATCACCTTGACGGTGACCTTGGCCTTGTGCTCGCGCAGCAGGTTGTAGATGGCCACGCCCTGGAAGAAGTCGCCGCCGGGCGAGTTGACGTTCACCGTCACGTCGCGCGCGCCGATGTTGCGCAGGGCTGCGGAAATGCGCTTGGTGGTCACCCCCTCGCCGTCGTACGACTCGCCGATGCGGTCGTAGATGGAAATGGTGGGGCCGTCGTCGTCGGCCGCCGCGCGGATGCCCGGCTCCCAGCGCTCGAGCGCGTCAGGGCGCATGTCGAACTGGATGTTGCCCAGGCCCTGGGCGGCGTTGATTTCAGGCAGTTTTAACAGGGTCATTGAGTGTCTTCGCTTGGTTGGCGGGCGCGCGCAGCTCGTCTGCGCCCGTGTCATTGGAACGGGCCAGGTCTTGCAGATCGCGCACTTCGTTTTGTGTCATCCACGGCGCGTGGCCGCCGCTGCCCAGCGCCTTGGTAAAGAATTCGGCCTGGTCCTTCAAGGTGCCGCGCAGCAGCGCGCGTTCGTTGAATTTGGCGCGCAGCTTCTTGCCGTCATCTTTCGACAGCAGGGTGCGCTCGATGCCCTGCTCCCAGATCGTGAACCAGTGTTGCAGCGAGAATTGGATGAAAAGGATGGCCAGCTGCTCGATGCCGCTGCCCCAAGATGTGTCGTCCATCATCAGCAGCGGGCGCGGCACGCCCATGGCGCGGGCGATTTCCTCGATCTGGTGGTTGCGGTTTTCAATGTGCTGAGCGTCGGCCGCAGTGGTTGCCCACTGCTCAGCCTTCAGGCCCTCTTCCAGGATCATCCATTTACCAGCGTTCTCGGCGCCGGTCTTGTCGTTGATCGAGTCTTGCAAGCGGCCAAAGGCCTTGTCGGTAAGTGCGCCAGCCGCCGATAGTGCGCCGCCGGCCATGACGCCGTTCTTGAACAGGCGCGCTGCAGCCTTCTCGGCCTGCTGCGCGATGCCGATGGCCTCATGCGCCAGGCGCACGCGCGACAGTCCCGTCACGCCGTCTTCCGACAGGTCGCGCAGGTGGAATACCTCTTCCGCTGGCAGCGGGATCTGGCTGCCATCCTTGCGGGCGAACTTGTAGGTCATGTTCCAGCTGTCATCCAGTTCTGCCGTCACGCGCTTCGGACACATCGGGATCAGGCGCAGCACCTGGCCTCGCGACCAGATCACGCGCGCGTAGGCATTGCCGTGCATCATCACGCGCAGCTGCATCAGCGCCTTGAATTCGTAGGCTGTCTGCCAGCTGTTCGGCTTGGCTTTCAAAATGTCGTAAAGCGGGTGCTCGGTGGCATAGCGCTTTTCATCGCCGCGCTCGACCAGGTTGAGCGGCAGCATGCCGATCGATTCCGAGATCAGCGTGACGCAGCGCAGCAGGGCCATGTTCTGCAGCGCCTTCGACGCATTGACGTAGGCGCCCGACGCTGTGCCGCTACCGGTGCGCATGAAGGCCAGCAGGTCGGGATCATCCAGGCCGGCAAACAGGTGTCCGGTCGACGCCTGGATACTCGGCACCACCGGCGCTGCGGCGGCCGGCGCCGGGACTTCGTTCACATCGCTTGGGCGTGACTGTGCCTCCGGCGCTGCAGCTGTCCGGAAGAAATCTAAAAAGCTCATGGGTTATACAGTCCTTATACCGCGCGATTCGTACACCGAGCCACATTGCGCCGGCGGATTCAGTTCCATCAGGGAGACGGCGTCGAAGGTCGCCATCAGCGGGTCAATCTTGGCGGAGCCGCTCGCCTGCTTGGTAATCAAAATGGCGTTGCCTCGCGGCTCGACCTTGGCATTGCCCACGCACCAGGCCATCATCGGCTGGCCGCCGTGTTCGATCACGCCCTCGGCCAGCTTGCGCTCGGTGGTCTTGATCGCACCGCCGAGGCGCCAGCCTTGTGAGATGGCAACGATCTTTTCCTGCGGCACGCCGGCCTCTACCATCGCATCGAGAATGGCGCCAATGCCGGCCGAGTCGGCGCCCACCTTGTCGAGCAGCCCGGATTGCTCCACTTGCAGCACGGCCGCCGCCACCTGCTCGACGTCCTCGCCGATGCGCTTGACCAGCACCAGGTCGCCCTGCTTGGCGAAGTCTTCAAAGCGGGCGGCTTCGATTTTTCGCCGCTCCATCACCGAAGGGTGCGCCCATGCCCGAGTCCACAGCAGCCAGCGGCGCGTCTCGCGCTCGCGGCCGATCACTGCCAGGCCCAGCAAGTCGTCCAGGCCACCGCCATCGATGCCGACGGTGGCAACCTCGCTGCGCGCCAGCAGCTCGTCCAGGGTCAGCGCCGGGCGCAAGCCCTGCTGCTCCCAAAATTCGGCGCCAGGCCAGCGGTTCGACATCAACGCCAGGCCGATCTGCACATTCAAGTGCTTGGCCAGGAAGCCGCGGAACTCCACTTCGCCCTTCTCCTGCGCCTGGCGGAAGCCTCGCTCGATGAATTCCTCGTCAACTGATGTGCCCATGTTCGGGTTCGTTACATAGGCGTTCGCCACCTCCCGATGCGCGCCGGCCTTGAGCATGTGCTCCGGGAACTCGTACAGAACCGGGTAAAACGCTGGGTCGTGAATCCGTCCATCGCGCACACCGCGCGCATACAGCAGCCGCGACAGGAACGCGCCAGCCGGCGGATCGTCCGACTGCGTCGTGGCGAAAATCACGAAGCCCTCGGGCCGCGAGGCCAGGCCGCCAGTCGCTTCCAGCAGCATGGCGTCGGCGCGTGGGTTCTTGCCGAACAGCCATAGCTCGTCGACAAACACGCCGATCGCCTTCTTGCCTGACACCGTCTCACCGTCGGCGGCCACCACCTTGAGCGTGGCGTTGGTGGTCAGGTGCGTGATGGTGCGGATATGATCCTGTACCTTCAACAGCACGGCCAGTTCGTCATCGGCGCGGATCATAGCCGCCATCGGCTTGTAGCTGTTGTCGGCCACCTCTTTCGTTGGCGCTAGGACGATGTATTCACCCTCCAGCCGCCAGTTCAGCAGCAGCGCCGTGATCATGATGCCGGCGGCGATGGTCGACTTGCCGTTTTTCTTGCTGATCAGGAGCATGAACTCCTTGATCAGCCGGCGCCCGGTCTCCGGATTGTACGCACCGAAGATGGCTTCTACGAACTCGCGCACCCAAGGCTTGACCACCTCGCCCATCTTCGGGCTGCCGGGCGCATCCACCATGCGCAGCTCGGAAAAAATCGCCCATGCGGCAGCAGCCTGGTCAGGATAGAGCGGCGGGCATGGCGTCAGCGGCCGGCCAGCGACTATGCGCGCTTCCCAGTCGTGGCACGCCGTGGTCCACTCCGGATAGGGCGTCATTTACTGCCACTGGCCACCAGGCGGGGCGGCGCTGGTGGCAAGCCGAAGCGGCCGGAAGCAGCATTCTGTGCATCGACCAACTTCTCTTCCTTCTTGCCCGCGTCACCTTTCTTTTTGTGCGTGTATTGCACAGCTGCTATCGCAGCCCTCACCTGAGTGGTGGTCGCATCGACACGCCCCAGCGCAATCTCCTGCAACAAACTCAACATATCCGTGTCCGGATGCTCGACGGGAGCGGCCTTTGACCGTTTAAGCGCGCCACCATGCGGCTGCGGCTCCAGATTGACGTCAACTGCCGCCTTGCCCGCCTCCAGGCATTTTTTAACGTCTGCGTCTTTAACAAGCCGCGACCCTGCAGCTGACGCGGTGGCGGCGCTGTACCCAGCCGCGATAGCCGCGTCTCTATTGGAGAGGCCGGCTAAAACGGCATCGGCGAATCGCCGCTTTTTGCCTGTTAAAGCCATTAACATTTACTCCAAAGGGAAATAAAATCTGCGCGTGGGAGAGGACGCGGTCTAGGTCGGCGAGAGGTCGGGAACTTTTCGCCCCCCCTCCCCTGATGTTGCATTTTTGAAATATTTCTTTTGATACATGTTGCTACTTTGCAACGACATAAACATTTCTTTTTTGAAACATTCCATAATGTTGCTTTGATGCCATCTATTCACCCCGCCAATGGGCCGCCTCTTCGCGTTGCTTGTCTACGCTGTGATGGGTGCTGCACAGCGACTGCCAGTTGGCCTTATTCCAGAACAGCACCTGGTCGCCACGGTGTGGCTCGATGTGGTCGACCACGGAGGCCATGGGAGCATCCAGGCCCAACTCAGCACAACACAAAATGGCCGTGCTTGGCACCATGTCACGGATCGCCGCATAGACGGGCTCACGCAGGCAGTACACGCAGAACGGGTGGCTACGTAAATGGCCGGCGCGGGCCTTCTGCCAGGCGTAGCCGTAGCCGCGCTTGGTGCTACTCGTTTGATCCGTGCGCCATGAGCCAGGCTGCATCATTGGCGCACGTGCGCTGACCTGCTGAAGCCGAGGCTTCAACGCTTGCAGACGAGACATCAAGCCGCCAGCAATACTGCACCATCAATCTGAGCCTGATCTGCCATCGCCACACCATTCTGATGCAGGGTGTCCGCATACAAACCAAGCGGGTTTGCAAGCTCATACGAGCCGAAACGTGATGCGTGATCAATAAGCGGCAGGCCCTTTGCCAGCGCAACGCTAGTGACCGCATCCCAGTACGGTTGGACCAGAGGCGGTGCCGCTCTTGGCCATGAAGCCAGGCTCGCTGGTAAAAATGTGCTGAGAATGCAATTGCTCCCGCCCATCTGCACGTTGTCCACAATGGTAGTGAGACGCTGCGAGTACGTGGCAAGGGCCATCGCACTGTTGGCATCGTTGACGCCGATATCGAGAATGACGACGTCGGGTGTCATCACGCCAAGCTTGAAGGGCTGCGTGCCCTCCCATGGATAGGTGTTGTAGATCAGGTTGGCCACGCCGCCACCGGAATTTCCAAGCGTCCACACCGAAATCTTTGGCATCGTCGAGTCATAGCAATCGCAGCCATAAACGAACACCCCAGAGCCCAGCGCCACGGGCATGAACGTGATGGTATTCGCGCCGCGCGGAAACGTCACGGTCTCCTTCTTGATGCTCTGCGCCACGTTGGCATCTACGGTCTTAATGACATTGCCGCCCACGCTGATCGTGAATGAGCCGAAGCCTGGGCGCGTCAAGTAATAGACGTCCGCCGTGTCGGTCGGGTTGTCAGGAGTGAACGTCATTGCATTCAACGTTGTCAGGTTCGAGAACGCGATGCCAAAACCCGTCCACTGTACGACGTTGAAAGCGCCGCTGTTGGTCCAGCCCGCCCCCATGGTGATGCGTGGATCGTATTGGGGCGCAGTGACGCCTACCGAATTGATATTGCCGTCGCAGAAGAAACTGTCGGTATGGGAAGGCAGGCCCCGCGCATTCAGAAACGCAGCGAGCTGCGCCGCCCTGTTCTTGGCGCGGGCTCCGACAAAATTGGCAGCACCAGCCGCACCGAATCCTGTAGTACGAGAATCCCCCATCAGGGCAATAACTCCACGCCCAGCCTTCGACAACACGCGGGCTTTCGCTACACACCATTTCCGCATTCGAGAGGGATTGAAGTTCAAGACACCAGCTGGGCCGCTGGCCGGCAGAGGAACACCATCATTATCAACAAGTCCAGCCACGCTTTTTACAATACGTGGAACACCAAGCGCGGCATTCCCCACACTTGCATCAACACTTCCGATCGAGCATGTCATCAGGAAGCGCTGCTGGCCGGAATACGGCCCGATCGGTGCAAGTGCGCCGGTGCCGATAGTCCATGTTTGCAGGGGTGTGTTGCCGCCTGACGGGTCTAGTCGATGGACCTTACCAACAGCGCCCACCGCACCCGACACATAAAGAACCTGCCCCTCAGGCAAGAGCGCCGGAGCTTGCTCGGCCGCACGCAGAGTCAGCGTTCCCACTGCAATCTGCGGTGCCTGTAGGCGCAGGCCGGGACGGGTGACGAAATACTCAAATCCACCCGTCAGGTCTGCCGACGCTCCCTTCGCCTCGATCATGCCCGCCTCTGTGCTGGTATCGAAGGTGGCAATGGCGCCGACAGGGCGTTGGGCATAAGGCTTCAGCAGGCGGACGGTCATGGAAGTAGCTTTCTTTCAGTTGGTTTTACTTGCGGCACAAGGGCGGCCGTCGCGCTGGCAGACAAGCCCGCCACGCCGTACCCGTTCGCGCGCAAGATTTCCTTGGCGCGTTCGGCGTCAACGACATGCTCGACGATGAGTCCAAGCGTCTTGCCGTCAGGTTCACCAACAGCGCGGACAATCATGTCCCGGTAGTGGCGCGGGTTCATCGAACACCTCAAATAAAAAGGCCGCTGGCGCACGATTGCGGTCAGCGGCTAAAGCCAGGGAAGGCGGAGAAAGTGGAGTTCCAAACAAAAAAGCCTGCGACCGGGAGGTGGCAGGCTTCAATATTTCCGGGCGCAGAAAGTCCCGATGAACGAATCTTACACCGCCTGCGCGGCGTGCGCAAGGGTCAGCACGCGACGCGGCCCTTGAGTATTTCGTACAGCCTATGCACTGCCTGGTCAAACATGGCGTCGAACTGGGCGCGCCAGACGCAGCGCGTGCTCAAGCCGAAGTTCATCATCACTGCCTCGCGCAGCATCACCGGCAATTCCCAAACTGCCGTGTGCACCTCGCGCACCAAGCGCTTGTTCACCTCGATCTCCATGTCTTCGAAGGAGTGTATGCGCGCATCGGGCGCGCCTATGCATTGCCGTGGCGCGCCCTCTGCCAGCGGCTCACTGGTCTGCATCCAGTCAGCCCAGCGGTCGAGCAGCAACAGCACGTTATCGTGGTGCTGCTCCAGCACCGTGCGTGGCCGAATCGATGGAAGTGCAGGCCCGCGCGCGGCAGGCGCGAGCTGCACCGGCGCGGAAACTGGTTCCACATAGTCTTCAAAGATCACATCAGGCACTGGCGCGCTCTTGCCGGCCCATCCCAGCGTAATTTTTTCTCGTTGCATGTCAATCCCTGTTTGGTGGTGCTGGAAGTGTTCTAACCGATGATTCACAATAATCATGAAAGTGAGGAAATATACGGTGTTGCGGGGTGGTCTTCGCCACTTTCCCGCCAACGTTTTTGCCTCTACGCGTCGAGGTGCATGATCTTCAGTCCCATCTTTTCCGCGATGTGGCGTTCGAGCCGGGCGCCGGGCGAGTTCCACCAGCCTGGCAATGTGGCCACGCAATCTACTTGCGCGACTTGGGGAACACTCATGCGCATGTAGCCCAGCCAGCTGCCGCATTCCGGCGGCGGGTTCTCAGCTGGATTAATGACCTCATGTCCAGCAGCGCGCAGGGCAGCCGCTGCCTTGTGGAACGCAGGGTAGTTTTGGTCGGGAAGACCAGTCATCGGGCCGGCAACGTAGATTTTCATGGATTCCCCTTATCGCCTGTAGGCATTGAGTTGGCGGGCTTCATGAAAACAAGCCAGTGAGTCATACCGCTCCTGCCGGATACCTGCCCAAATAATGGCGCGCAAGGTGTGAGCGCCAAGACTTCAGCCAACTTCACCTGCGTTTCATTCCACTTGAACACCAATACGCCGTGCGGCTCCAGTACCCGGAAGCATTCGACGAAACCAGCGGCAATATCCGCGCGCCAGTCCGGCGAAAGCTTGCCGTACTTCGCCGCCAGCCAGCTCTTTGGCCCTGCCCGCTCCAGATGCGGAGGATCAAACGCTACCAACTTGAAAGTGCTATCTGCAAAAGGCAAATCACGGAAATCAATCAACGTGTCCGGCTCGATACGCAGCGTGCGTGTACCATCAGGGCGGTGCGTACGGTCCGTTACGACCAGCGTTTCCGAACGCTTGTCGCCAAACACAGCTCGCCGGTCTGCTTTGTCGAACCACATCATGCGGCTGCCGCAGCACGGGTCAAGAACCATCGGCACATTCACATATTCGCTCTGTGCGCCCGCTAGTAGGTCAATGCTGCTCATGCTGTTCATTCTGCTTGCTCCAAAAAAGTGATTTCGTTCGGCTGGCGCGGCGTCGCGTCGCCCATCAGGTAAATAATTGTCGAGATGCCGCCGCCCATCACCTGGGGATACATGCTGTGCAGGTGGTGCTGCTTGCCGGCGAACAGCACGGGCTGGCAGGTGTAGAGCGCGCGCAGCAGGGCGCGGTCGCGCTTGTACGCCGCCTCGGCCGGGGTTTCCGGCGCCGGTACTGGCCTGCGCGCGCTCACGGCGTCACCCGTTTGAATTCGATAACCCACACCCAAGGGTTTGCGGCCCAGCTGCCGGCGCCATTGATGCTGTCCCACAGCGCGCGATACATGGCGATCGCCATCGACTCGCCAGGCGGGTTGGTCAACTTCATGCCAATGGCCGACGGATTCAGTCCGATGCCCTCGGCAACGGCGTCGGCATCACTGCAGGCGTTCAGCCGCTCGACGCGTACCGCCACGATCTCCAGCAGGATGCGGCTGGCCCAGCGCGGCATGTGGATGCTGGGCGTCCAGCGCGCTGGTTTTCGCGTCGTCGGCCGCTGCGGAAGCGCGGTGCCATCAGCGCGGAAGATAGGCCATTCCTCATGTCCGTTATCATCCAAGCAGAATGTCTCGCGCACATAGATGCGGTCGCCGGGCTGGCCGTGTGGACAGCTTAAAGTCTTGCCGGTGCGCGTGTGCCAGATCACCTCTTGCAGCGGGACCTCTTGGCCGGCTGCTGTGAACCCGCCGTTTTGGCCGCCGATTGTCGATGCCTGCCACTCGCCCAGACTGTTCGGCGCCGGTGGCAACTTGATAACGCGTCGCGTCTGCGTCTTACTGTCGTCCAGCAGCGCGCGCACCATCGGCGCGCTGAACAACATCGGGCACTCCTTCACTGCCAGTTTGCCGGTTTTCTCTTCCAATTTACTCTCCTGCGGTTGGTTCGGCCGGCGTCGATTCGGCGCCCGAATTGCCATCAACTGATGACTGATGATAATCATGAAGATGTGTATCTATGCGGCTTTGCGGGGTGGCTCCCGCCACTTTCTCGCCACGCCCAAAACCGATTTTCTCGGCGATATCGTTCTGCGCCTGCGCCGCCGTGTCCCGGTTTTTCTCCAGGTAGGCCATGGTGGTCATCGGCGACTTGTGGCGCATCACCGCCTGGATGGTCTGGATCGGCACGCCCTGCTCCGACAGCATGGTGGCGAACGTGCCGCGCAGCCTGTGTGGGGTGATGCCCTTGATCTTGCAGCTCAGGTTGGCTGACTTCATGGCCTTGCGGGCGAAGCCGGGCGGGTGCTGCTGGGCGCCGCCGCGCTTGCCGGCGATCAGGCCCTCCACCTGGCGGTGCGGTGCCAGCTGCTCGACCAGCCAGGCCGGTACAGGCACGGGCTCGGCCTCGCGGCCCTTGGTGATGCCGGGCGTGTAGGTGGCGCGCTGCCAGTCCAGCCATTCCCAGCGCGCGCCGGCCGCCTCGGACTCGCGCAGGCCGAGGCCAAACATCAGGCGGATGGCCGTGGCAACCGACGGATCGGCACGCGTGACCTGGTCAACTGCGGCGAACCATTCGGCCACGGCCGCGATCGGCAGGATCGAGCGTGGGCGCTTCTGCACCTTCAGCATGCGCACCTGCCATGGGATTGACCTGATCAACTCGCGCTTCACTGCCCAGTTGGCGATCAGCTTGAGCACGCGCAGCCAGTGGTTCGCGCTGGCCGGTTTGTGGTCGACCAGGTGCAGGTTGCGCGCCAGCTCAACGTGGCTGGTGGTGATCTGGTTCAATGGCAGGTCGCCCAAGTCGTAAAAGTGCAGGCGTGCAGTCGTTTCCACGCTGCGCTGGTGCGCGGCGCTGCTGATCGGGCCGTTCACCTCCAGCCATTCCTGCGCCATGGCCGCCAGCGTGGGCACGACCTTGCCGCCATTGGTCAGGATCAGCGCCTCGTCGTACGCGCGCTGCGCTACCGCGTTGGCTTTCGCTTTGCTGCTCTCGCGGGTGCTGCGCTGCACGCGCGCGCCAGCGATCTGGAAGCGGTAGTGGTAATTCTTGGCCTTGCCAGCCCGGAACAGGTGAAAACTCATTCGTGTCTTTCAAATAATGCCAAGGGCGGTCTTGGCGTTGGTGATCTGCATGGCATGCAGCGACTTATCGCCGTTCGCCAGCCGGTCCATGATCCGGCGCGCCCACGTCTTGTGGTCGAAATGCGTTGCCCGCGCCGACTTGGTGACGCCGCTGGCCTCCAGCTCGGCCAGCATGCGGGCCGCATCCTCGCGGGAGAGACTGCCCTTTCCCGGCGCTGGCAGCGCCGGCGCCGGCGCCGGGATCTCGGCCCATTGGCCGCGCGCCAGCTGCGCGCTCAGCGTGGCCGCCCAGCGATCCTTTACCTGACCGTACGACTGCATCATCAAATCGCGTGCCAGTAGCGTCGCCGACCAGTAGACCGCCGGATGGGACCAGACGCCCCACTCGCCTTTGCGGCGGGCCTCGATGCCGACGATGGCCTCGTGGTACGCCGGCACCGGGTCTGCGAAGGGCTTGCATGCCTGGATGAACTCGGCGCAGCTCGGCGGCTTCTGGTAGCGCAGACGGCAGGCCTTCAGGCCGACTGCGACGTCCTTGGGGGTGATGCCCTCTTCCTCGAAGGCCTCGACCCATGATTCGGCCCAGTTCCGCAGCGCGACTTCGCTGGCGAAATTGGATGCCCACCAGTGCGGATATGCACCGTCCAGGCGGTTGTACAGGTGTTCGATCATCGACACCTTGAGGGTCGGATGCACCTCGAACCAGCGCGAGTCAGGCGCCGTGCTTGACTCGCCCAGGAAGCAGCTTGGGCTGCCAGCTGCAGCAAGTGCGCTCATGTCGGGCTCCCTGGTTGCGGCCGGCCACGATTGACGAATTCGGTCGGGTCAAATTTCGCCGGGCGCCCTGCTGCCGCACCGTGCGGCGCGCGCTCGTTACGCACCCAGTTGCGCCAGGTGGCCGGCCAATCCGCCTTGCGGCCCTTGACGCCTGGCTGGGCAATCCAGTAATCGCGGAAACGCTGCTCGGTCTGCGCCGGAATCAGTTCCGGGCGCTCGGTTTTGCAAAACTCGATATCCTCGGCCGATGCAGCCCAGTCAGCAGGCAACCGCGTCGCGGTGGCATTCGCCTCTGCTCTTGACCTTGCTTTTGTAGTTATCTTCTCTTCTGTATCTGTATCTTTATCTGTATCTGGGCGTTTTTGTGCGTTCGGTTGCGTTTGGTTTTGTTCACCTTCCGTTTTCAGGCGTTCTTTTTCGGCTTTTTGACGCTCGCGATACTCTTTTCCGCGTTCGGCCGAGCCGTCTTCACGCAACGGCTGACGTTTTTCCCATCCAGCAAGCCGTTCACCATTCAATACACGCCCCTGCATGGCGCTGAGAATTGCTGTCACGTTTTCCTCTTCAAGGTCGAGTGCGGTTGCCACGTCCTCACAAACGAACGACTGCGTTTGCCCGCGTTCGTCTGCGTTCGATGCGCACACCATCAGGTGCACATACACAGCCATCACGTCACCGATGCGCTGCCTCGAAACGCGCGCGATGGTGCGCCACTTCGGATCGTTCGGCATATCGGCCCATAACCGGCACCAGGGATTAGCCATCTCGCTTTCCCATCAGGTAGTTACTCAAATTCATCTCCAACCTTCCATCCAGCCGTGAATGGGGTCGGGGCGTGACCGGCGGGCTGGAATCGCCTGGTCGCAGCTGCGCAGCCGCTGCCCCGTTTGAAACTTGTTCCGGCGCGATGGCCGGGAATTGGGTGGGCAGTCCCTGCGCGTGTTAAATTGCTAATTCCACTCAACAATTTATGCAAGGAACTACCCATGGGAAACGCAGTCGGCAAAGAATTATTCGACCTGGCCAAGGAAACTTCTATCGATATAGTCGGCATCAACATCTACCTTCAGGCCCTCAGCATTGAGCTGCACCGACGCGACCCAGCACTAGCAAAGGGCATCATCACTACCATTCACACGCTTAGCGGCACCGCATCAACCAGTGAAGTAGCAACGGAGGGCCGTAAGCGGGCACTCATTCTTGCGGGTCAGGAATAACACTGCGCAACGAAACCAGTTGGACGCGCAGGTCCTGGATCTTCGAGACCAACTTTAAGTGCTCAACCTTGGCCAAGGCGGCATCAACCTCACTGGTGTCGACTTTCACAACCAGCTTGCAGATGACTTCTGGCGCTGGCGCCGCCTTAGTCGGCGCAGCATTAGTTGGGATTAACTCATCGCGCACGTCCGACGGATAAGGGAAGCGCTTCAGCTTGCCCATGAGGCGGCGGCAAGCTTCTTTCACTTGATCGTCGCTGTATGGTTCGAGCTGGTCGGACCAGCTCTTTACCAGCGCCAGGTAATCCTCGCGGCCATCAATATGGCCAGGCATTGGAAAGACCCTGGCGAAATGCTGCAAAATTTCATCCACCAACGGAGTAGTAATTCCCATGACACATCCCTTAAAAAACATTTCAATGGTTGAACTTCAAATTGCCCTCTCGGATACGCTGCAGAAACTGACCAACAGGGCATGTGTGGTGACCGTCAACGACATCGACTTCCAAGAATCTGACGACCTACCCGAGACAAAAAGCGCGCAGATTTCGCTGCACCTTAGGTTTCCGCCTGATCTGCGGGACCGCGATATCCCCTTCTGACTAAACCTTCTCCCTCGCCCCGCGCCCGGGATGCAGCACCCGCTGCAGCACGTCCTTGGTGCGGGACATTGCCTTGCGCGCGCCTGTCAGGATGCGCACGATGCGCGCCTTCTTCTCGGCCGCCCTCGCCGCCTTCCGCAGCGCGATCTCGTAATTGGCTTGCGTGGGCTCAGCTACAACGGCCGCCAGCGATGCCATCGCGTCAGCGTCGGCGCTGGCTAGGTCGCAGATATCGCCCAGGCCCAGGCCTCCCTCGTCTTGCGTCTCGATGGCGCGCACGCACAGGCCGAAGCGGCGCAGCATGTCGTTCAGGCAGTGCACGCGCGCGTCGTCGGGCATGCCGGCGAGGATGGAGAAAACGAAGTTCGCCGGTAAAAAATTGCTGTCCTTGGTTTCGTCGTCGAGCCAGCGCAGTACGCGGTCCGAGTTGTTCTTCATGCGCTGGAACTCATCCACGTGAGCATCGAAGCGGATACCGGTCACGGCAGGGCCGCCACCTTGCGCATGCGCAGCGATGATCATGTCGATGGCGCTAGCGCTCGACAGCCCGGCTGCTCGGCGCCAGCCGGCCACGTGCTCGCGCAGGATGCCGATCAGGGTTTTGTGCGACTCGTTGCGCATGTCTTTTTCCTCGGGGTGGGTTACTCTGGTTTCGGTTGAATGCTGGACACTTCGAGGACCAACGCCCCACCAGAAACGGTGACGAGATCAGGCCAAATCAAGTTCCAATCGTTAGGTCGCAGTTCTTGCCTGGTTACCTGCTTGTTAGTCAAACCTTCGATTGCGGCGCAATATCGAATTGAAATAGGTCGAATCCCCTTCAGCCATTGGTGAAGCACTGCAGGGGAAATTTTGAGAAGCCGGGCGAAGTCAGCCTTTCGGATCTTCGAGTTTGCCAAGTAGGTTGAGAGGTTCATGTCGCAATAATAGCATTGCTATTGCACAAGTCAATAGCAATGCTCGTTGCTCTATTAAATAGCATTGCTATACTTTGAACATGAAAAAAGAAATAAAGACACTTGATCCTTGGCAGCTTGAAGACGCAGCGCGTCTGAAGGAGCTGTTCGCCGCGCGCGAGCCAAAAGTGTCGCAAGCAGAATTTGGCGCCCAGCACGGACTTGGGTCTCAAGGAATGGTTTGGCAGTATCTGTCAGGCCACCGCCCACTAAACATCAAGGCGGCCACCGCCTTTGCTCGCGGTCTTTCCGTGGCTGTAAAGGCCTTCAGCCCTACTCTCGCTTCTCAGATTGACTATGTTTCGCAGTCTGCAGCATCTGCTCCTCAACATGACGTAAGAGAGCTGGCTGGGGAGTATCAGGAGGTGATTCTTGCAGACCCAAATAACCCGGCGTTCTACCAGATCCCGAAAGTCCAGCTGAGGCTTTCCGCTGGAGTAACTGGATTTCAAACGGTCCCTGAAATTTACGACGGCAGTAAATTAAGCGTAAGCAAGAACTGGGTAGACAGAAATGGCTTCTCTCCAAGCAAGCTAATAGCGCTGTCAGTGAAAGGTGAGAGTATGGAGCCGAACTTATATGCTGGCGACTTGGTTATTGTGAACACCGGTGACACAAAGATTGTTGATGGCTCAGTGTACGCGGTGAATTATGAAGGAGAGGCAGTAGTGAAGCGCTTCATGCGTGACTCGGGTGAATGGTGGCTGTCATCAGACAACCCGGACCAGCAGAAGTATCGACGAAAACGCTGCCGTGACGGCGAGTGCCTGGTAATCGGCAAGGTCGTTAAAAGGGAAACGGAACGGATATGAAGTTCGCAGGAATTGTGATTTTGACCGCAGGCTTGGTTTTTGCGATTTTTTCTCTATTTATGGATACCACTGTTGCTGTAGCAGCAAGGGATTACGGATACGGTGTGTCTTCGCGGGACATGCGTATATCCAATATTGACCTCATTTTAAAGCGACAGAGTTACCTCATTTTTTCGGGGATTTTATCGGTCGTCGGCGCTATCCTGGTCGGGTTCTCTTCGATTTCGAAGGCGGCCCTGCGTGAAGAGTCGGTCCCATCGCCAGTAGTCGACGCGTCGAATAGCATCCCGTCCGGTGCGACTAGTGTATCCGTGTCCATATGCTCAAAGTGCCGCTATATGGGTGCCGGCGATGCACCTTCATGCAACAGGTGCGGAGAAATCTTTCCCGTCTAAGCCCCACTCTCACACTCACACAAGCCCGCAACATGCGGGTTTTTTTTCGCCTCATGAAAAATATTAAAATTAAATAGCATTGCTATTGCTATTAATAAATAGCAATGCTACGATTCATCCCATCGACGCACCACCCAAACCGATGGAGAAAAAATGTCACACGCCGCCAGCAGCACACCAGCACCCAGCGCCACCGTCAAAATCCCCTACCTCACCTGCTCCGATTGCAACGCAATCATCCAGGCCAAGGCCAGCGAGCCGCCTGGCGCCACGCCAGCATCAGCCATCGACCTGATCGCCGACCGCCTGGTCGACGCTGAACTGTGGCCCGAAGACAGTGAACTCGTCGCCGAGATCCGCGCCATGTTCATGCACAACTGGGGCATGGATCAGGCCCAGGCCGACGCGCGCATGTCCCGCCTCAACTTCAAGGCCGCCCTCGCCGCGTTGGAAGGCGGTACAGCATGAAATTCAAGATCAACATCTACCTGCTGATCGCTGTGGCCATCATCGGCACCATCACCGGTAGCCTGGCCATGAGCCTGGGCGAAATCGAGCCAGCGGCCAGCGCCGCCATCATCCTCTTGTCCGTGTTGGTGCTGGGCTGGGGCGCCGGCAGCATGTCGTCGCAGGCCGAGATCGACCGTCTGACCAGCATCGAGACCGGCCGCCGCATCCAGGCCAGCTGCTTGATCACCACCCGCAACCGGCTGGAGCGCGAGATCGCGCAGCTGGTGGATGCGAAAGGCGGTGTGCTGTGAAGCGCATCCTGCTGCCCAAGCCCGGCAGCCGCTCCTCCGCGCTGCTGCAGGCGCTGAGCGCCGGGCCAGGCACCTTCTACCAGATCGCCGAGCGCGCCGGCTTCGATATCGAGGAACCTGGCATCGAGCACCGCCTGCGCATGATCTTCGCGCGCGGCATCCAAGGCCACGTGCGCGTGTCCGGCATCCTGTACGAGCTCAAGGACGCGTCACGCGACGCCATGCTGGGCATCAAGCCACCGCCGCAGGGCCAAGTAGCCGCGCCGCACTTCCGCGGCGTGGCGGGCGCCATGCCGGTGCTGGTGGTGCGCCGGTCGGCAACAGCAATGCGGGGTGCAGCATGATGACCATCGGCCGCATCAATCGCGCTGGCAATATCAATTTTGGCGATGCCTCCCTGAGCATCTGGGAAGAAGGCATTCGCGCCGCTGGCAACTACCAGGCGGAGAAAGCCTGGAATCGCCAGTTCAAGCGCGAGGTCTTCGCTCGCATCGTGCAGACCCTGCACCGGATCGGCTGGACCGTCGGGCCTTGGGACAATGCCGATCAGTACAAGGCGATCGCGCTCGATCACCGCACTTGCAGCAAGGGCGACCTCAAGGGCGAGCTCAACGTGTCCGGCCGCTGCATCAAATTCGAGATGTGGCAGGACGTCACGCCGTCCGAGAATAGCAACGGTGGCCGCTATGACTTCAGCAAGGAAGCTCACATGCCCTATCTTCTGCGCATCGAAATGGAGCGCACACGGCGCCGCATCCGCGACTACCTGCTCAACGTGCTGACCGACTACGAGTTCAAGCCATCGAACCCGAATTTGGGCATCAACGGAGCCACGGCAATCGAGGTTGCTGCGCACGCCCGCCGCACAAGCTGCCACTACGTCAAGGCACTCGATCGGGCCAATATCAGCAACAAGGGGCAAGGATTCTCGGCCGATGGTGTGGCACTGGAGAACGGCAGTAAGGTCTTTGCATTCGACCGCGCCGGCCGCGTGATTTGCGGCACCGCCTTCTATAGCCTCAACGGCAACTGGCAAATCGTCACCGGCCGCTACGGCCTTACGTATGCATGGCACACCGAGGTCTACGCCGAATGCCCTGGCGACCCGCGCGTAAAACGCAACAGCGATCAGCGCCGCCGACGACTGGAAGGCGAACTGGCGAAGGCAATCAAAGCGATGAACTTTGAGCGCGCCGCATTGCTGCGTGACATTCTTTTCCCAGGCAATCCGCCACTGTTCGCGATTTGGCACGCCGAGAGTGAGGTGTACCACCGCGCAGGCTGCCGGGGCTATACGAGCGACCTGTCGCAGGCTGGCAAGTTCACGGCCGACGAAGTGCGCGGCTGGGACTGTGCGCCCAACAAGGTGATCCAGATCACCGGTGATGAAAAGGCGGCGGCATGAAGCGCGACCTCTTCACCATGGCGCTCGACCTGGGCAATGAACTGATCATCGACAACTTCGCCGGCGGCGGCGGTACCAGCACCGGCCTGGAGCAGGCTTTCGGCCGCCCGGTCGACATCGCCATCAATCACGATCCCGAGGCGCTGGCCATGCACGCGGCGAACCACCCGCACACCACGCACCTGTGCGAGAGCGTGTGGGACGTCGACCCTATCAAGGTCACGAACAATCGTCCCGTCGGCCTGGTCTGGCTGTCGCCGGACTGCAAACATTTCAGCAAGGCCAAGGGCGGCAAGCCCGTCGAGAAGCGCATCCGTGGCCTGGCTTGGGTGACGCTGCGCTGGGCCGCCAAGTGCAAGCCGCGCGTGATCATGCTGGAGAACGTCGAAGAATTTAAAACGTGGGGCCCACTGCTGGTCGAGGCCGACGGCAGCGCCAAGCCGGATCCGGCGAAGAAGGGCAAGACGTTCGATTCGTTCATCCGTCAGCTGCGCGCGCACGGCTACACCGTCGACTACCGCGAAATGCGCGGCTGCGATCACGACACGCCGACCATCCGCAAGCGCTTCTTCCTGGTGGCGCGCCGGGATGGCATCGCTATTCAATGGCCTGAGCCTACCCACGGCGCGCCAGACAGCATCGGCGTGCGCGCCGGCAAGCTGCTGCCATACCGCACGGCGGCCGAGTGCATCGATTTCAGCCTGCCGTGCCCGTCGATCTTCGAGCGCGACCGGCCGCTGGCGCCGGCCACACTGCGCCGTATCGCCAAGGGGATCATGCGGTATGTGGTGGACGCGGCCGATCCATTCATCGTGAACACGGCAAACAGCAAGACCACCGGCAGGGCTCCGAACATTTGGGAAACGGCCGAACCGCTGCGCACCATCACCAGCGCACCAGGGTTTTCCGTCGTGGCGCCTACCATCGTCCCGGTCACGCACCCGGGCGGCGATCGCACGGAATCGATCGGCGAGCCATTCCGCACCATCACCGGCGCGCACCGCGGCGAGAAGGCGCTGGGCGTGGCCACGCTGGTCCAGGTGGGGTACGGCGAGCGTGAGGGCCAGGCGCCGCGCGCGCTGGACATCGAGAAGCCGCTGGGGACCGTCGTCGGAGAAAGCAAGCACGCGCTGGTATCTGCCGTGCTGGTCGACGCCGCCCACGGCGAAGTATCGCCTGGTGGTGTGAAGCGCTGGGGGACTGGCGCGCATGACGTCGAGGCGCCGCTCGGTACCGTGACGGCCAGCGGAAACAAGGCCGTGGCCACCGCCTTCCTGGCCAAGCATTACACGGGAGTCGTGGGGTCCGACCTGGCCGACCCTATCGGCACGGTCACCGCATGCGACCACCACAGCCTGGTGACGGCGTTCTTGACGGAGCATGCCAATGCGAGCACCCAGCGCGTAATGCCGGCCGATGCGCCGCTGCGCACGATCTGCGCTCAGGTAAAGGGCGGCCATTTTTCGATGGTGTCGGCGCACATCACCAAATTCCGTACCGGCGCCACCGGCAGCGCCCTCGATGAGCCAATGCACACGGTAACGGCTGGCGGCCAGCAGGCCAGGCCAGGTACAGGGAACGCCATGGGCATCGTCACGGCGCATATCCAGCGCGACATGGGCGCCAGCGTGGGCCACGCCGCTGATGTGCCGCTTGGCACGGTCACGGCCGGCGGTGGCGGCAAGTCGGCACTGGTCACCAGCAACATGATCAAGCTGCGCGGCACCAGCACGGCGGCCGGTACCGACGAGCCGCTGGGCACCGTCAGCGCCGGCGGCCAGCACCACGCCGAGGTGCGCGCGTTCCTGCTTAGCTATTACGGTACCGACCAGGCGCCGGAGATTGAAGGGCCGCTTGCCACCGTCACGAGCCGCGACCGCTTCGGCCTGGTGACGATCCACGGCCAGGATTACCAGATCGTGGATATCGGCCTGCGCATGCTGCAGCCGCGCGAGCTGTTCCGGGCCCAGGGCTTCCCCGACGATTACATCATCGGCGACGACCCGGCGCAGGGCCTGAAACTGACGAAGAGCGCCCAGGTGCGCATGTGCGGAAATTCGGTCTGCCCGCCCATGGCCAAGGCGCTGATCCTCGCCAACTTCGCCCATGAGCGCGAGATTGCGAGGGTGGCATGAATCTATCAGGCCTCCGGGCCCAACCATCGATTTATCCAGCGTTTGCCCGCATCTTGGCCGCAGGTGAGAGCCTCTTTACGAGTTGGCGAAGGAAGCGCGCCGGGAATACGAATAGGCGCACCACCGAAGTTCGGCTGCACGCCTACGACGCTCAAAAACATCGGCTTGCCGTCAATTTTGACTTCGTGAACATCGGACAGGATTACAAAAGATCGATGCGGGATGCTATCAATCATTTCGACCTCGAATTATTAAAAGGACATCGTAACATGATCGCCAATCCAGCTCAGATTACTCGCCACCACCTGGCAAACCAAGCCGCGCCCGCTTATTCGCTGATCCGCAAGGTCTGCGCCTGCGGCAAGGCCAGCATCGCCAAGCAACTGGCCCAGCACGGCAAATGCGCCGCTTGCGCACTGACGGCCGTTCGCGCCGCAATCATGCCCGGCGACTTCGCCAAGCTGCAGCACATGCTGGGCGCCGTGCAGGGCAAGCCGAAGAATCGCTGGGGCTATCGCAATTACTATTGCGCGAACTCTTCCGGCGCTGCGCGAGAGGCTATGCAGCGCCTGGTAGATGCAGGTTTGGCCGCGGCCGGCCACGAAAGCGATACGCAGGCCTATTTCCACGCCACTCACCTGGGTTGCAAGGCCGCTGGCCTCGACGCCCCTGGCATCAAGCGCGCGATGGAGGATTGACGATGAACCTATCCACCCTTCAATTCGTCAATGTATGCCTCTGCCCGCTTAATAGCGAATCTCTCCGCATCTGCGGCATTAATGGCCAAAAAATCCACAGTGTCTGCATTGATGCATTCCGGTCCACGAAAGATCTGAAAAATGCTGAACCAAGATCCACGAGGAAATCCTTCAATGGACTGAATCTGTATTTTGTACTCGCCATACCACACCGTAAGTGCCATTTACCGCTCCGTCACAATCGTAACTCTCAGTTTATCATGGTCATTAATCCCGCCCAACTCATTCGCCATCACATGGCGAACCAGGCGGCACCCTCCTATTCGTTGATCCGCAAGCGCTGCGCCTGCGGCAAGGTCAGTACGGCGCGCCAGCTGCGCCAGTATGGTCGCTGCGTTACCTGTGTCCGGAGCGCGCCATGAGCCTGATTCATCTGGTCTCTTTATCTGGCGGCAAAGACAGCACAGCCACCGCCATCCTCGCGCTCGAGCAGCACGGTGTGGCCGCGTGCCGCTTCGTCATGGCCGATACGGGCAACGAGCACGAGAGCACGCTGGAATATGCGTTGGACTACTTGCCGTCCGCCCTCGGCATCAAGGTTGATGTAGTGCGCGCCGATTTTGCTGATGAATTCACCACTAAACGCGCCAATCTGGCACGTATCGCAGCCGGAGAGCCCGAAACTGCGGTCTATGGCAAGCGCGTGTTCAAATATCACTGGACGGCCGAGGCGGCGCAGCGGGCGCTTGAGCTGCTGCATCCTACCGGGAACCCATACCTGGACCTCTGCATGGTGCGCGGCGGCTTCCCATCGCGCAAGCGGCAGTTTTGCACGGAGTACCTCAAGACCAAGCCATTGACGGAGTTCGCCATGGAATTGATCGATCATGAATGCGATGCGATCTGGTCTTGGCAAGGCGTCCGGATCGACGAAAGCCTGTCACGCCGCGAGCGGTTGCAAGGTACTGGTGCATGCGTTAAGCACTTTGAGGTGGTGGGCGGAGGCCTGTTCAATTACCGGCCAATCTTGCGCTGGAACGTCGGTGACGTGTTCGAGGCCCATCGCTTGGCCGGTATCGAGCCAAATCCGCTCTACAAGCAAGGCATGTCGCGCGTCGGTTGCATGCCCTGCATCAATTGCAGCAAAGGGGAGCTGCACGAGGTGTCGCGCCGGTTCCCCGAGCACATCGCTCGAATCGCGGAATGGGAGGCTCTGGTGTCGGAAGTGTGCCGGCCACGCTCGCCCGTGTCGTTTTTCCACATGGGCACCAAAGCGCACGCTGGCCAGGCGTCGACCATCGAAGCAGTGGTTGAGTGGTCAAAGACCAGTCGCGGCGGCAAACAATTTTCACTGCTCACAGCGTTGGCCGAACCAACAGCATGTAGCTCTGCTTACGGATTATGCGAATGACGACGAAAATCACCAGCGACAAATGGCAAGGCGACCGCAGCGAGCCAGTTGATCCATCGACTGTGCGCTTCAAAGCGCAGGAAGCGAACGCGCCCAGCTGCGAGGGCTGCCTGTTCGAGCGCTCCGTGGGCGTGTGCTCGAGCGCCGCAAAGCTTGCGGCGGCCAACGACCAGCCGGACTGCGACGACCGCTCGCCAGGCGGCATGACCTACATCTACGTGCTGGACAAGAGCGATCCCCGCCAGCTCGACCTTATCAAACCCCTGAAACAACTGGAAAGCACATTATGAGCACAATGAACGAAGTACGAAAATTCCTGCGCCTGCCCTCAGTAATTGAAATCGTCGGCATCCAGCGCACGGCCATCTACGACCGCATCAAGAAGGGCACCTTCCCTGCGCCAATCAGCCTGGGCCCACGCGCTGTAGTGTGGGATTCGACAGCAATTGCCGCATGGCAGGAAAAAATTATCGAGGATGCGCGCGCGCCGTCGGCAAAAAACTAATGGGGGTAGAAATGGGGGTAGGGGAAAAAGAAAAAGCCCCGTCATAGGGGCTTTTTCACAATACTGGCGGAGACGGTGGGATTCGAACCCACGATACAGGTATAAGCCGTATGCATCCTTAGCAGGGATGTGCCTTCGGCCACTCGGCCACGTCTCCTAGCTGATTACTCAACTATGTCTCTGTAGCTAACTGCGCTGCAGCGACGAACGTCATAATATCGACTGCCCCCCCTTTGGTCAAGGGCGTGGGGCAATATTTTTAGATATTTAAGCTTTTTCCAGCTCGAACGCTTTATGCAGCGCGCGCACGGCCAGTTCCATGTACTTTTCATCGATCAGCACGGAGATCTTGATTTCGGAAGTGGAGATCATCATGATGTTGATGCCCTCCTCCGACAGGGTACGGAACATTTGCGATGCCACGCCAACATGGCTGCGCATGCCCACGCCGACGACGGACAGTTTCGACACTTTCGCGTCGCCCGTGATGCTGGCCGCGCCCAACGATTCGCGGTTCGCTTCCAGCACGGCCAGCGCGCGCGTGTATTCGCCGCGCGAAACGGTGAAGGTGAAGTCCGTTTTACCGTCGACCGACTGATTCTGTATGATCATGTCGACTTCGATGTTCGCGTCCGCCACCGGCCCCAGGATGTGGTAAGCCACGCCTGGGCGGTCGGGCACGCCGAGCACGGTGATTTTTGCTTCATCGCGGTTGAAGGCGATGCCGGAGATGACTGCTTGTTCCATGTTTGTATCTTCCTCAAACGAAATCAGGGTGCCTGAATTGGCTTCTATTTCCAGCGGCAACATCGGGTCGGTCAGCGACGACAGCACGCGCGTGGGAACGCGGTAGTTGCCGGCAAATTCCACCGAACGCGTTTGCAGCACTTTGGAACCTAGCGAAGCCAGTTCCAGCATTTCTTCAAAGGTGATGGTCTTCAGGCGGCGCGCCTCGGAAACCACGCGCGGGTCGGTCGTGTAGACGCCGTCGACGTCAGTGAAAATCAGGCATTCGGCCGCCTTCATGGCGGCGGCGATGGCCACGGCCGAGGTGTCGGAACCGCCGCGGCCCAGGGTCGCGATATTGTCGTTCTCGTCGACGCCCTGGAAACCGGTAATGATGACAATCTTGCCCGCATCGAGGTCGCGTTTGACTTTTTCGTCATCGATCGACTGGATGCGTGCCTTGGTAAAGGCGGAATCGGTCTTGATCGCGACTTGCCAGCCAGCATAGGATACGGCTTGTTTGCCGATCGCCAGCAGTGCCATCGACAATAGGCCGACGGACACTTGTTCGCCTGTCGAGGCGATCATGTCAAGTTCACGGGGATCGGGTTGATCCATGATTTCCTTGGCCAGTCCAATCAGGCGGTTGGTTTCGCCCGACATGGCCGATGGCACCACCACGATTTGATGCCCGGCGTCGTGCCACTTGGCAACGCGCCTGGCGACATTCTTGATACGGTCAGTCGAGCCCATCGACGTACCGCCATATTTGTGGACGATTAAAGCCATAAGAGTGAAGTTTCCGCTCAAGAAGAATAAAAAAGAGGGCTTTACTCTACATGCCGCAATGCAAAATAACAAGCTAAAAAGCGCATTAGCTCATACCGATTGCGCATATGGAAATAACCAATCCATGCAGTCGGGAGCGCATGGACAGCCACTTGCCGGCCATCCCGAGAGTGGCCGTGGCGGCTGCCTTTACGCTCAGCAGGAGACCCAACGCAAGGCCACGCGGGGACGATCCAGCAGGCTCAGGCAATGGCAATCGAGGCCAATCCCTGCCGCGAACAGCAATTGTTGCGCCGCACAGACAAGGGGCAGACGTTCGCGCTCCCAGGCCGGCACGTCAAATGCCTGGTAATGGTATTTCAAGCTCTTGGTGGGACGGTTCAGGGCCAGCTTCAGGCGCTCGCCGCCCTGGCGGAAATCGATGGTCAAGGTTTGAGCTTGCAACCAGGCAATATCGATGCCCTGACCACCCGCTTCCACCGCATCGAAATGCAGCACGCCGCCATACGCGGGAAACGCCAGGCTGGCCTCGCCCTGCCAGGAAAATTGCTGGCTGGCTTTTTCCAGACCGGGAATGTTCGCGTCACTCTTGTCGCGCATGCCGGCCAGATCATCGAGCTTCGGCGTCAGGTACAGCCGATCGCGGTGGCGCCGCACATGGCATTCGGGGTGCGTCACCAGCAATTGCGCATCGGGCCGCGCTTCCAGCAATTGCGCCAGCATTTCCGCCAGCCATGCCGTCGACGGCATGCGCAAGCCGCGCGTGCCGAACCAGTGACGCAGCAGGTTGTAGCAGCGGTCCGCGCTCAGCTCGCGCAATTTCGCCAGCTCAATGCAATCACCGTCCAGACAGTTTGCCAAATCCTGTGTCGCCAGTTCCGTCAGCAGGCGCTGCGCCGACTGCGCATGCTGGGCGCTACGCGCGAAACGCTCCTGGAAACCGGGAAAGGCCTGCGCCAGCACGGGCATTACCTGATGCCGCAGAGCATTGCGGGCAAAGCGGGGATCGTCGTTCGACTCGTCGTGGATATGCACAATCGCATGTTTCGCCACATACGCTTCGAGCTGCCTGCGCGCCACGGAAAGTAAGGGGCGCGCCATCACCAGGTCCGGATTGCCCAGCAGCTCGGGCGCGCTATTGGCGCCATCCATGCCGGACAAGCCCGCCGTGCCTGAGCCGCGCAGCAATTGCAGCAGCACCGTTTCAGCCTGGTCATCCTGGTGGTGCGCCGTCAGCAGCAGGCGCACGCCATGCGTGGCGCACAGCTCGCCCAGGGCCGCGTAGCGGCGCTTGCGGGCCGCCTCTTCCGTGCCCGTCTTCGCATTCTTTTCCACCGTCACGCGGCGCGCCGCAAAGGGCACGCCCAGCCCCGCGCACGCCTGCTCGCAGTGGGCCAGCCAGGCATCCGCATTCTGGCTCAGACCGTGGTGCATGTGAAACGCATGCAGGGTCACTCCCTGCTCCTGCGCCCAGGCATGCGCCAAATGCAGCAGGGCTGCGGAATCGAGGCCGCCGCTCAGGGCAATGCCCACCATGCTGCCGGCTGTCGGCGCACAGGCGTCCAGCGCGCGGGCAAAGATATCGGGCACGGTGGCAGTTTGTTGCTTTTTCATATGACTCCTGGAATGCAAAGAGGGACAGGTGGCCAAACGAATCATGTCGTTTGGCAGCCTGTCCCCGGTGTTCTTGCTGCCGACTCGCGCCGGCAATGGCTTATTCGCTCGGCGTGGTTTCCTTGAACTTGCCGTAGCTCAACAGTTTTTCATGGCGCGCTTGCAGCAAGTCCTTGGTTTTCATGCCATGGAACTGGCGCAAGGTGTCGGCCAGGGCGCGCTTGAGCATGGTCGCCATCTGTTTCGGATCGCGGTGGGCGCCGCCCAGCGGTTCGTTGATGATCTTGTCGATCAAACCCATGGCTTTCAGGCGGTGGGCAGTCAGACCCAGCGCTTCAGCCGCGTCGGAAGCGCGCTCGGCGCTCTTCCACAGGATCGAGGCGCAACCTTCCGGCGAAATCACGGCATAAGTCGAGTATTGCAGCATCAGCACGGCGTCGCCCACGGCAATGGCCAGCGCGCCGCCTGAGCCACCTTCACCGATGATGGTGGCGATCAAAGGCACTTTCAGTTCGGCCATCACGTACAGGTTGTGGCCGATGGCTTCCGACTGGCCCCGTTCTTCCGCGTCGATGCCGGGGAAGGCGCCTGGCGTGTCGACGAAGGTGAAGATGGGCAAGTTGAACTTTTCAGCCACTTTCATCAGGCGCATGGCCTTGCGGTAGCCTTCCGGCTTCGGCATGCCGAAATTGCGCAGGGCGCGCTCTTTCGTGTCGCGACCCTTCTGGTGGCCGATGACCATGCACGGCTGGCCGTTGAAGCGGGCCAGGCCGCCCACGACGGACAGATCGTCCGCGTAACTGCGGTCGCCATGCAATTCGTGGAAATCGGTAAAGATTTCATTCACGTAATCCATGGTGTAGGGACGCTGCGGGTGGCGCGCGATCTGCGCCACTTGCCAAGGCGTCAGCTTGGCGTAGATATCTTTGGTCAGCTGCTGGCTCTTCTTGGCCAGGCGGTCGATCTCTTCCGAGATGTCGACGGCCGAATCGTCTTGCACGAAGCGCAACTCTTCGATCTTGGAATCGAGTTCCGCGATCGGCTGTTCAAAATTGAGGAAAGTCGTTTTAGTCATTGTACCTCCAGGTTTTACCGGCCACGGCGCCAGGGCGCGCGGCGTCATCTATGTTTATTTTACCGTACCGGCTGCTGCGCCGGGGGCTGCATCGGGTGCAGTAGCGGCAGTTGCGGGGTCGAGACTGCGCCACAAATACCAAGTGGCAACGGTGCGCCACGGTTCCCAATTGGCGGAAACTTCGCGTGCATCGCTGCGGGAAACAGGTTCGCCGGAGAAATAATTGACGCTGATACCCTGAATCAAACCAGGGTCATCGAGCGGCAAGACATTCGGTCGCAGCAGATTAAATATCAAAAACATCTCCGCTGTCCAGCGCCCTATGCCGCGAATTTGCACCAGTTCGGCGATGACGGCTTCGTCATCCATCTGGTCCCATTGGCTGGCGTGCACGCGCTTGGCCTTGAAATGGTCGGCCAGGTCGAGGATGTATTCGGTCTTGCGTTTGGACAAGCCGCAAGCGGACAGCTGCTCGGCGCCCGCCTTCAGCACTTGCGTCGGCGTGCATTTCGGGCAAGCCAGCAGTAGCTTTTTCCAGGCAGCATCCGCCGCCTTGGGCGTAATCTGCTGGCCCACCAGCGAACGGGCCAGGGTGGTAAACGGGTCGCTGTGGCCGACCAGGTGCAGGTCGCCAAATTGCGGGATGAGCTTTTTCATGATGCGGTCGCGCTTCATCAGCTCGATCTTCGCCTCTTCCCAATAGTGCGGCACCTGGATCGCTTGCGCCAAGTCCGTCACCATGGGCGCTTCCCCGTTTTCCCTGGACGTAGCCATCATGCGCGGCGCCAGTTGGTCGAGCCGTCAGGCTTATCTTCGAGAATGATGCCTGCCGCCAACAGTTCAGCGCGGATCTTGTCGGACTGGGCAAAGTCGCGCGCCTTTTTCGCCGCGCTGCGCGCCGCGATGGCCGCTTCGATGCCGGCCGCTTCATCCTCGCCACCGGCGGCAGCGCCGACGGTCGCTTGCAGGAATTGCTGCGGCGTACGCTCCAGCAAGCCGAACACGCCCGCCAGGCCTTTCAGCTGGCGCGCCAGGGCCGGGGATTTGTGCTTATTGACTTCCGTCGCCAGGTCGAACAGGGCGGCCACGGCCAGCGGCGTGTTGAAATCGTCATCCATCGCCTCGGCCACGCGGGCGGCATGCGCTTCGCTCCAGTCGATGGCGCCCTCTTCCACCACCACGTCGGCCAGCGCCGTGTACAAACGCGTCAGCGACAAACGGGCGTCGTCCAGGTGCACGTCCGAGTAATTGAGGGGGCTGCGGTAGTGCGCGCGCAGGATGAAGAAGCGAATCACTTCGGCATCGAACTTTTGCAGCACTTCGCGGATGGTGAAGAAATTCCCGAGCGACTTGGACATTTTTTCATTGTCCAGGCGTACGAAACCGTTATGTATCCAGTAATTCACGCTGGTATGGCCGAACGCGCCTTCGGATTGGGCGATTTCGTTTTCGTGGTGCGGAAATTGCAAGTCCGCGCCGCCACCGTGGATGTCGAACTGTTCACCGAGCAGAGCGCACGACATGGCCGAGCACTCGATATGCCAACCCGGGCGGCCCTTGCCCCACTTCGAATCCCATTTGACTTCTTCCGGCTCCGACTCTTTCGATGACTTCCACAGCACGAAGTCGAGCGGATCGCGTTTGCCCGTGTTCACGTCGACGCGCTCACCCGCGCGCAGGTCGTCGAGTGACTTGCCCGACAGCTTGCCGTAGTGGGGGAAGTTGCGCACGGCGTAATTGACGTCGCCATCCGCACCCTGGTAAGCCAGGTCCTTCGCTTCCAGCTGCTCGATCAGGCGCAGCATCTGCGGCACGTAGTCGGTGGCGCGCGGCGTGTGGTCGGGCGTCAAGATGCCCAGCGCGGCCGTGTCTTCATCCATGTACTGGGTGAAACGCGTCGTCAGCTGTGAAATCGTCTCGCCGTTTTCCACGGCGCGGCGGATGATCTTGTCGTCGATGTCCGTAATGTTGCGCACATAGGTGACGTCGAAACCGGAGGCTTTCAGCCAGCGGTAGATGACGTCGAAGGCCATCATCATGCGCGCATGACCGATATGGCAATAATCGTAGATGGTCATGCCGCAGACGTACATGCGTACCTTGCCAGCTTCCATCGGGACGAATACCTGCTTCTCTCGAGCCAGGGTATTGTAAATCTTTAGATTGCTCATCGTACTTTGCAAGTGGAGCGGTCGCCAGCCTGGCAAAACGACAGACAGGCGCGGACACCGGGGGTGCCGCGCCACTGAACTGCCGTGTGCGCCAAGACTGGTCGAGCCGCTATAGTGTTGTTCTTGTTTGTTAGAATTAGGGCCTTAGCGGTCAAGTATAACATTGATAAAAACCAGACTGGCCCGATATGGATCAGGTTTTTACGATGTTCAACCGAAACTCATTTCTTTAGTACGACAGCAAGTTTAGAGAAAAATAACGATCAAGGACACCTTCATGCAAGAACTCACATCGAAACGCCTGTCTTTCCTGGCCCGCTTTTGCACCCTGTTTGCCGGCCTCACGCTGGGCGGCGCCGTCGTGGCAGCCGCACCTGCAACCCCTTCGGCTACCCTCGCCCCCACGCCGCACGTGGCCCTGAAAACCAGCATGGGCGAGATCGTGCTGGAACTGGATCAGGAAAAAGCCCCGAAAAGCGTGGCCAATTTCTTGCAGTATGTCAACAGCGGTTACTACAAGGGTACCGTGTTTCACCGCGTGATCGATGGCTTCATGATACAGGGCGGCGGCTTCGACAAGAACATGAAGCAGAAAGCAACAAAAGCGCCGATCAAGAATGAGGCGCAAAACGGCTTGCAAAACGTCAGCTACAGCATCGCCATGGCACGCACGGGCGACCCGCATTCGGCCACGTCGCAATTCTTCATCAACGTGGGCAATAACGGCGCGCTCGACTACCCTGGCCGCGACGGCTTCGGCTACACCGTGTTCGGCAAAGTTGTCAGCGGCATGGACGTGGTCGACAAGATCAAGGCCGTGGCCGTTGCCGACAAGGGACCGCACCAGAACGTGCCGGTCACCCCCGTGGTGATCGAATCGGCGACTTTACTCAAATCCGCGCCCGCAAAACTGTAAAATAGCGTTTTTGCGGCCCTGAACCACGCGGGCCGTCGAATCATTCTTCATCTAATTTATTAAGGATCATCATGACCTCCGTCATCATCACCACCAATCTGGGCAAGATCACCGCTGAACTGGACGCCGAGAAAGCGCCGAAAACGGTTGCCAATTTCCTGGCCTATATGCAAGCCGGTCACTACGACAACACGATTTTCCACCGCGTCATCGACGGCTTCATGATCCAGGGCGGCGGTTTCGAGCCAGGCATGAAACAAAAACCTGCCGACACCACCGTGGAAAACGAAGCCAAGAACGGCCTGAAAAACGATACCTACACGCTGGCCATGGCCCGCACGTCGGACCCGCACTCGGCATCGGCCCAGTTCTTCATCAACATCAAGAACAACAGCTTCCTCGACTATCCAGGCCAGGACGGCTGGGGCTACGCCGTGTTCGGTAAAGTCACGGACGGCAAAGAAGTCGTCGACGCCATCCGCGCCGTAAAAACCTCGCGCACCGGCATGTTTGCCGATGTGCCAGTGACCGATGTTGTCATCGAGAAAGTCGAAGCCGCTTAATACGGCTCTGGCATCATGAATAACAGGCATTGCAGCGTTTGCGCCTCTCCATGCACTTCACTTTTTGGGAGCGTTGAACGATGACAATGCCTGCCGCACTCTTTATTTCCGACCTGCATCTGCAGAGCTCGCACCCGCGCACCAGCGCGGCGTTTCTTTCTTTCCTGGAACACCATGCGCAATATGCGCACGCGCTGTATCTATTAGGCGACCTGTTCGAATACTGGGCCGGTGACGATGACCTGGAAGACCCGTTCAATGCGCGCATGACGGCTGCCATTCGCGCCATCAGCGATGCTGGCGTGCACGTCTACTGGATCGCCGGCAACCGCGATTTCCTCGTTGGCTCCGGCTTTGCCGCCGCCGCCGGCGCCACGCTGCTCAGCGAACCGCATGTGGCGAACATTGCCGGCCGGCGCATCGTCTTGCTGCATGGCGACGCCGAATGCACGAAAGACGTGCAATACATGGAATTTCGCGCCATGGTGCGCCAACCCGCGTGGCAAAAACAGTTCTTGTCCATGCCGCTGGAGCAGCGCAAGGCCATCATCGACGGTTTGCGTCAGAGCAGCCGCGAGCACAATGGCGAAAAATCCATGGACATCATGGATGTCACACCCGATGCCGTCGCGCAAGTGTTTGCCGAACATGCCAGCACTGTGATGATTCACGGCCATACGCACCGCCCTGCCGTGCATAAAGTCGACAATACCTTGCGCTATGTCTTGCCCGACTGGGAATGCGACGTGACGGCGCCGGAACAGCCACGCGGCGGCTGGATCGCCATCGATGCGCGCGGCAATATCACGCGCCATGACTTGAACGGCAACGTCATCGACTAGGCGAAAGCTGACTCCGCCACGGGGTTTAGTCCGATAGCGTCATAGGTCAGCCTGCGCTGTAATGGCGCCATGCACACTCTCTACATCGGCACGGCCGGCTGGAACCTTTCCAGCGCCGCCGCCAGCCACTTTCCCCTCGATGGCAGCCATTTGCAGCGCTATGCGCGCGTATTGTCTTGCGTGGAAATCAACAGCTCCTTCTACCGTCCGCACCAGAGCGCCACCTACGCGCGCTGGGCCGCCAGCGTGCCCGAGCATTTCCGCTTCAGCGTGAAATTGCCGCGCAGCATCACGCACGAACGGCGTTTGCGCGATGGCACGGCGGAACTGGAACGCTTTGCGGGAGAAGTCATGCAACTGGGAAGTAAGCTGGGCTGCGTGCTGGTGCAGTTGCCGCCCAGCCTGCGTTTCGAGGCGGACGTGGCCGCCGCTTTTTTCAGTGCGCTGCGCCAGCGCTTCGACGGCATGCTCGCTTGCGAGGCACGCCACGCCAGCTGGTTCGAGGCAGGCGCGACCGAACTTTTGACGATGCAACGCATCACCCGCGTACGGGCCGATCCGCCCGCCGGCCAGCCGGGTCCGCACGTGCCGACGACAAGCGCGGCGTATTTCCGCCTGCACGGCAGCCCGAGAATCTATTACTCTGACTACCCGGCCGACTATCTGGCAAACCTGGCCACCTCCTTACAAGAACAGACACAGACAGGCAGCTGGTGCATCTTCGACAACACGGCGGCCGGGGCCGCCCTGTTCAATGCGCTGGACTTGCAGGCGCGGCTGATGGACTTGCCAGCCGCACAACTGTGCAGCTAGGGCAGGGGCGTCTGGATCACGGCCTGAGCAGTAAAGCCATATAGCACGCCCAGCACGCCCCTGCCAATGGCGAAGGTGCTCAGTACAGGAGTGCCCCAACCCAGTTGCGGCGTCGAAATCACACCGGTAGTGTCGATTCTGCGTATCGCGTCCTGGCCCCCCGTGTACAGATTGTCGTTGGCGTCTATCATCAACGGGAAATAGTCGGATGACGGAAGATGCCCGATTCCGGGCGGCCCATCCTTGCCTCCACTCTGCAGAGCTGTGCCGGCAAAGTGACTGACATCACCGTTCTGCGCAAGCTTGAAGATCACATGGTGCTGAACGTCTTCAAAGTAAAGCCCCCCTTGGCTGTCGACGGCCAGGGTGGCGGCCGAAATATAGTCACGCGTACCTATCTTTCCATTCAATGCCTTCAAGGCATTATCGTATGGCATAAACAAGGAAAACTCGCCGCCCGGCGGACGCCGATAGATACCGTTGCCTACATTGTGCACCCAATAAATATTATCTTTCTGGTCGACCGCCAGCGCGAAGCGAGTGCCATGTGAAGTTGGCAAGGCCACAATACTGGACACTTCCCCCTGCTTGTTGATCTTACGTAAAGTGAGCCAAGGCTGTCCATGGTACTGGTCGGCGAAATACAGGTCGCCTTTCGTGTCAAATGCCATGGCCACCGGTCCCTCCAGGGTTGCGGTTCCACGCGCGCCATTGACGCTGCCGTCCTGGCCGGCAATACCCGCGAAGATACTGACCGCACCGTCGGGCGCCACGCGGCGTATGACCTTGTTAACGTCGTCGGCCAGGTAGACATTCCCCGCCACATCCGCCACAACGGCTCTTGCATAGCCCAGTGTCAAACGCGCCGCAGCACCCACACCATCGACGAGACCGATTTGCCCAGACAAGGCTGGCAGGGTCGACAGTATCCCATCCTGATCCAGCCTACGCAGCATATGCCGGCCCTGGTCCTAGACGACCAGGGCACCGGACGGTTCCAGCAGCATTGCACTGAGCTGTTTGAAGCCTGCTGCCTGGCCATTCGCATCATGCAGGCCAGCACCGAATAAGGTCGTCACCTTGCCGTCAGCCTGCACTTTGCGGACAGTGGCACCATCGACCGGCAACAACGCGCCATCACGGTTGAAGTGCATGCTGCCAATGCGGGAGAAGCTGGCAGCGCCGCCGATACCGTCAACCGATCCCGCCTGCGAGCGGTTCCCCGCCACCTTGACCGCAACACCATTCTCGATGCGGAATATATAAGCTCCTGTAACATCACTAAAATACACGTTACCGGCAGGATCGATCGCCAATCGGCCCACGCGCCGAAAGTCGCTGGGCACTTCCGGCATGAGAGCATACGCGCACGGCAACGTACTGACCACGCCACTTGCGGTGACACGGCGTATGGCGTTCTTGTGGATATCCACCAGAAGCACATCACCATTCGCGTCCGTGATCAGGCTGCCAAGCAAGCCAAAACGAGCTTGCGCCCCCTGCCCATCCACATACGCTGAAGCGGGCTCAAGATCATCGGCTTCGCAACTGCTGCGCCGCTGGCCGGCAACCGTGCTGACCACGTCCTCCGGCGTGATCTTACGCAGCACGGCGTGGCAATAATCGCTCACAAAGAGATTCGCCTGGCGGTCGATGGCCAAACGACTCCCTCCAGTAAAGGAAAACGTCGCGTTCGACACCGGGCCGTCATCTGCGCCGCGCTTGCCCATCACCCCCGCATACACGCTCAAGGTGCCGTCAATTCCCAATTTATGGATGACCTGATTGCCCGCATCGGCGATATAGTAATTACCAGCGGCATCGCTGACCATACCTGCCACCTGCTGGATTTTCTCCTGCACCCCCGCCAGCAAAACAGGCAGGCAACGCACGACCAAGGTGCTGACATCCGCACTGCCCATGGTCGCCGCGCCTTGCGCGATGCTGCAGCCCAGGCCCGCGGAAGCGCTGTCGACCTTGCCTTCATAACTGGCTCCCGCCGCCAGCTTGCCGGCAAAACTGAAGGGACCGTTGGCCGTGACGGTCACTTTATCTGTACCGTTCGTCAACACGACGCTGGCACCAGGCAGCAAGCCGCTGACCGTGCCGCCCAGCAGGTAACGCGGCGTTTCGACGGCAGGCGTGGTGGACGGCGTGGCCGTGTCGCCGCCTGAGCCGCCGCCACAGGCACTCAATACGGCCAACAGCGCGACGCCACAGCCGGCGCGTCTGAATAGGTTTTGCAACTCATCATATCGATTGATCATTGCTGCTTTCTTGGTGACTGGCGACAATATGTGCCACAAGCTATCAAGTAATTTTTTCAAACACACAACATTATAGTTTCCATATGATTAGAAAAACATCGAACTGTTGACATTTGGATTTTCACTGTTATAGTTCACTACAACACCAAATCAATACATCACGGAGCTTCGATGCCTACAGCATTTTTCACGCGCCGCCCCGCCCCGCCCTTGTCGGAGCGCATCCCATGAGCGCGGAATGGAACGACAATAGCCCCATCTACCGCCAGCTCAAGGCCAAAGTGGTGGGCATGATGCTCGATGGCGTGCTGCAGTCCGGCGACGCCCTGCCTTCGGTGCGCCAGGTGGCGGCCGATTATCAATTGAATCCCATCACGGTCTCGCGCGCTTATCAGGAACTGGTCGACGATGCCCTGGTGGAAAAACGCAGAGGACTCGGTATGTATGTCTTGGATGGCGCCCGCGACAAATTGCTGGCCAGTGAACGCGAGCGCTTCCTGCGCGAAGAATGGCCGGCGATGCTGGAACGCATCACGCAACTGGGCCTGGACATCGAGCAACTACTGCAAGCGAGCCGCGACAGTGGCGCACATGGAGAGAACGCATGAATGGATTGAACAAGGACAGCGTCATCAGCGCGCGCGGCCTGCACAAGCAGTACGGCAAGCAGGTGGCCATCGATGGCATCAGCTTCGATATCGCGCCAGGGCGCATCGTCGGCTTGATCGGGCCTAACGGTTCCGGCAAGACCACCACCCTGAAAGCCATCCTGGGCTTGACGGGTTTCGAAGGCGAACTGTCGGTGCTGGTGCGCGATCCGCGCGTGCAGCGCGACGCGCTGATGGAGGACGTGTGCTTCATCGCCGACGTGGCCATCCTGCCGGGCTGGCTGCGCGTGGCTGACGCCATCGATTTCGTTGCTGGCGTGCATCCGCGTTTCGACCGCAGCAAGGCCGAACGCTATCTGGCCCACACCAAGCTGGCGCCGAAAATGAAGGTCAAGGCCATGTCGAAAGGCATGGTGGTGCAGTTGCACCTGGCGCTGGTGATGGCCATCGACGCCAAACTGCTGGTGCTCGACGAGCCGACCCTGGGCCTGGATATTCTGTACCGCAAGCAGTTTTACCAGAACCTGCTGGAAGACTATTTCGATGAAAACAAGACCATCGTCATTACCACGCACCAGATCGAGGAAGTGGAACACATCCTCAGTGACCTGATGTTCATTCGCGACGGCAAGATCGTGCTGGCCTCGACCATGGAAGAGGTGGGCGAGCGCTACATCGAGGTGATGGTGGGACCGCAACACGTCAATCCGGCGCGCGCCCTGCAGCCGATCAGCGAACGCAGCGTGTTCGGCAAGTCGGTGATGCTATTCGACGGCGTCGCCCGCACCCAGCTGGCCGCCCTGGGCGAAGTTCGCACGCCCAGCCTGGCTGACCTGTTTGTCGCGACCATGAAAGGATCGTACCAATGAGTATTTCCCCTGCAAACAAGCTGCAATGGCTGCTCCGGCGCGAACTGTGGGAACACAAGGGCATGCTGGTGTGGACGCCGGCCCTGATCGGCGTGGTCATGACGGTGCTGGGCGCCCTGATGGCGGCCGCGACCGTCGCAAGGACCAAAATGCACACGGCGCTCATCGTCAATGGCGAGGAAATTTCCTGGAGCACCATCTTCAATACCCGCACCTTCGGCCCGCGTCGCACGGAAATCATCGACGCCGTCGCCAACAACTATACGTACGCGGCGGCGCCGCTGTTCCTGGCACTGGGTTTCCTGGTGTTTTTCTATTGCCTGAGCGCCCTGCATGACGACCGCCGCGACCGCAGCGTGCTGTTCTGGAAATCGCTGCCCATCTCGGATGCGCAGACGGTGCTGTCGAAAGCGGCCATCGCCCTGCTGGTCGCGCCGTTGATCGTGGCCGCCACCGCCAGCCTGACTTCGCTGGCCCTGATCCTGATACTGAGCGGCGTGCTGGCGGCCAACGGCATCCACGTGTTTGCCGAACTGCTCGGCTCTCCCGGCCTGTACCTGGGACCGCTGCGCGTGTTCGGCTTGCTGCCCGTGTATTGCCTGTGGGCCTTGCCGACGGTTGGCTGGTTGCTGATGGTCTCGAGCTGGGCCAAGTCGAAAGTCTTTCTCTGGGCCGTCGGCCTGCCGCTGCTGTTGCTCATCTTGACAGTCTGGGCCGGCAAGCTGACGCAGACGGAAAGCGACCTCAACTGGATACAGATGAATGTCATCGGACGCGCCCTGCTGGGTACTCTCCCCGGCAGTTGGTATCTGTTTGAACCGGAACTGCTGCCGCGAATGTACGCCCTGGCAGCAGGGGGATCGCACATGACACGCATCGATGTGTTCAGCAATTCCTGGTCCAGCCTGGCCCTGCCAGCCGTCTGGCTGGGTGCGGCGGCAGGCGCGGCGTTGATTTACGCCGCCATCCGCCTGCGCCGCTGGCGCGAGGAAGGCTGACCAGCGCACGATCACTACCCCATCAAAAACGCCCCGCCCGTCGGGGCGTTTTCTATTTCCGCACCGCCCAGCCACCTGAAATAATAGCTACTTTCCTGATAGTTATTATCAACGAATCTCCGCATCAAATGAAGGCTATTCAAACGATAGTATTAATTAGATATAAAAATTGCAAATAATTATTTACATCGTATTTTATTTACAATCACATTTTAGAATCAGAGAACAAAAAACAACAACTAGCAATTCGATAGCGGGATGGCTTTTTGAATAAAGGGCGCAGAAATACTGGCGCATGGTAGCAAACTCAGCAGAAATACTCGATTCCGTGACAATTCGTGACTATTCCCTTGCGCAAAGCTTGACAGAATAAGGTCATGGAGAGTGATCAAAATAGAATTTAAAGTTTCAAAAATGAAACCCCCCATTATAGTGAGCGCAGGTGTAGACCTCATGAAAATGCGCTGTCCTGCGAGCGAGCATCACCAGGCAAGCCAGTGGCGGACGAAACAAAATACAAGAAATAGTCCCCCTCTGAAATAAGTGCAAAATTATCATTTTTAATGTTACTGAGGTAGCGATCTTTTGCGCCAGCGATTTTTTTCCAGTTATGTTTTACTTGCCACTATCAACATCGGCAACACCTAAGTTCGACCACGGCCCAAGCCACGCCGGAGTAAGTAAGGAAACGAATTACATTATTAATTTTTTAATATCTTAAAAAATTTAACGAATATATAACCTCTTCTGGAGAATTTCAAATGGCCACCATCCAAAATCCAGCACAAGTTCCCGTCAATGCCGAAGGCGCTGGCAGCAAGATCGCCATGCCCGCAAAAAAAGCCGTCGATCCAAAAACCGGCGAGCGCAAGCAGTATGACGACGATGAACTCATACAGGGAGGCGACGCCAGCCAGACCATGCCGCCTGAAAATGTCGTCGAAGTCACAGGAAGCGCCGAGAGCGGCAATGCCGGCGCCCTGGGCGCGGCCGCCGCAGTGGCTGCAGCTGCCTTGGCCGCCGGTGGCGGCGGCGCGGCCGCCGGCCAGGCCGGCACCGGCACCGGCAGCGCCGACCTCGGCACTCCGCAAAGCGATAACAATGGCGGCGCCGCTGGCGCGGCCGGCACTAGCGCAGGTGCCGCCGGCATCCCCAGCGGCAGTGTCGTGGACGTTGCCGGCGCGTCGGTTGGCGCGGGTGGCGGCGCCGGCGCTGCGGCCGGCCTGGGTGGACTCGGCGTGCTGGGTGCGCTCGGCGGCCTTGGTCTGGTTGCCGCCGCAGCTGGCGGTGGCGGCGGAGGCGGAGGCGCGGCCGGCGGGTCCGGCACAGGGGGCGCGGGCACGGGCGGCACGGGAGGGACTGGCACGGGAGGGACTGGCACGGGAGGCACGGGCACCGGCGGCACGGGAGGCACGGGCACCGGCGGTACCGGTGGTACCGGCACGGGCGGGACGGGCGGTACGGGAGGCACAGGTACGGGAGGCTCGACCGGCGGCCAGGGTGGCACGGGAAACCAATCCACCACCATCATCGTGACCGACGCGGCCATACTGGCCGCTGCGGCAGCCGTCGTCGCCGCCAACAATGCCCTGGCCGATGACGCCAGCGCCGCCGCAGCAGCGGCCACGGCAGCAGCTTCGCTGGCAGCGGCAAATGCCGCCATCCTCGCCGATCAACTGGCGGCACAGGCCGCCGCCGCTGCGGCAGCAGCCTTGCTCGCTGCCAATAGTGCCACCAGTGACGATACGCTGGCAGTCAGCACGGCCGCCGTCGTCCCCGGTGCGCAAGCGGCCGCTACCGCCGCCACGAATGACGACAGCGCGGCCGCTGCGGCGGCCGCTACCGCCAGCATATCCCAGGCCGCCACCACGTCGGCACAAAATGACGATGCGGCTGCCGCCACGGCCGCCGCCAACGCCGCCGCCGCGCACGCCGCAGCCGATGCGGCGCAAACGCAAGCAGACCAAAGCAACGCCCCGGCATTGCAAGCCATCGCCGATGCAGCCGATGTGGTCGCCGCAGCAGCCAATACCCAGGCAGCGCTGACCGATGCAGCGGTGCTGGGTATCATCTCGGCCAATGATGCCGCCGCTGCCGCCACTGCCACGGCACTGGCCAATGCCACGGACGCCGCCGCGCTGGACCTGGCGGCGACGGCCGCCGCCAATGCCGCCGTCGCGGCCGGCATACAGGCCAGCCTGACGGACGCCGCCGCCCTGACACTCATCTCCGATGCCGATGCGGCTACCGCCGCCGCGGCCGCCAGCGTGGCCGCCGCCACCGATGCCACCGCTCTCGCCGCCGCCTCAACTGCCGCCGCCACCACGGCAGCGAATGCCGCGACAGCCGCCAATGCCAGCGACGCTGCGGCATTGGGCATCGCCGCCACTGCCGCCACGAACGCCGCCGCCGCAGCCAGTACGCAAGCGGGTCTGACCGACGCCGTGACGCTGACCATGGCAGCGGACGCCGCTGCCGGCATCGCCGCCTGGGATGCCTCGATCGCCAATGCCACCGATGCTGTCGCCCTGCAGGCCGCCGCCGACGCGGCCGCCACGGACGCGGCAAACGCGCAAACACAGGCCAACATGACGGATGCGCCCACCCTGGGGCTAATCGCCGATGCCGCCACCCTGGCCTCCGATGCAGCACAGGTGCAGGCTGGCCTGAGCGACGCCGCCGCGCTGGCCGTGATTTCCAATGCCGACGCCGCCGCTGCGGCTGCCGCCGCCTTGGCCGCCAGTACCGATGCCGCCGCACTTGACGCCGCCGCAGCCCTTGCCGCCACCGTGGCAGCGAATGCCGTCGTCACGGCCAGCCTGAGCGACGCAGCGGCACTGCAAATCACGGCCGATGCGGCCGCCAGCACGTCCGCCAGCGCCGCCACGCAAGCGGGGCTGACCGATGCCGCCGCGCTGCAAGTGATTTCCGACGCCGATGCCGCTGCCGCGCTGGCGGCGCAAACGACCGCCAACCAGACGGATGCGGCGGCCTTGGCGGCAGCCGACGCTGCCGCCGCCAGCGATGCGGCCAATGCGCAAACAGTTGCCGACCAGACCGATGTTGTCGCCCTGCAGCAAGCCGCCGACCAAGCCGATGCCGATGCGGCCGCCGCCAATGCGCAAGCGTCCCTGCTGGACGTCAATGTTGCCCTGAATGCTTTCAATCTGGCCAACCTCGCCGCCCTGGCCGCCAACGTCACGGCTGGCCAGACCAGCGTCATCGACCTGACGGCCACCGTCAATGCCTTGCAGCTCGATGCCGATAATGCCGATATCACTGCCGGCCTGACAGATGCCCTCGCTCTCGCCGGCGTCTCTACCGCCGATGCCGTGCTGGCGGCCGGCTTGCAAGTCACCGCCGGCCTGACCGACGCCGGAGCGCTCATCACCGTGGCTGCCAATGCCGTCTCGGCGGCGGAAGCGGCTGCCCTGCTAGGCGGGATCGATATCTCGGCCGTCAGCGCAGCTGCCGCAGCACAGGCCGCCGCCGCGACTGCCGCCACCGCAGCCGCGCTGACCGATGCGGGTGCGCTGGCCCTGGTCTCTACCACCGACGCAGCAGCTGAACTTGCCGCCCAGGTGGCGGTCACCACGCTGACCGCCGCCAATACGCTGGCGCAAAATGCCCTGACCACGGCACAATTTGTTGCCAACCAGACCGATGCCGTGGCCCTGGGTCTGGTCTCGTCGGCCGCCAATACGACCGCCGCCGCGGCCGTCACGACCGCTGGCCAGACCGATGCCATCGCGCTGAGCCTCATCTCCACCGCGGATGGACTGGCTGCCGCATCGGCCGCCAACCTGGCGGCGCTGACGGATGCCACGGCGCTGGCACTCATTTCCACGGCCGACGCGACCGCCGCCAACGCCTTGCAGGCAACGGCCAACCTGACGGATGCCGCCGCACTGGGCTTGATCGCCACGGCCGCTGCCGCCGCCGCCAATACGGCGACGAATGTTGCCAACCTGACCGATGCGGTGTTGCTGGGCACGCTCTCGGCAGCCGCCACCACGGCCGCCAACACGACTGCCGCCAGCGCTGCATTGACGGACGCCACGGCATTGGGCCTGGTCGCCACGGCCAATGCAGCGCTGGCCGCCACGGCACAAACGACGGCCAATCTTACCGATGCCGTGGCACTCGGCCTCGTTTCAACTGCCGCCAACACGGCCGCCAGCGTTGCCGCCGCCACCGCCAGCCTGACCGATGCCGTAACCTTGGGCAGCGTTTCGACAGCCGCCACGGCTGCCGCCAACACGGCTGCCGCCACCGCCGCGCTGACCGACGCCGTCGCCCTGGGGCTGACGGCGACCGTCGACGCGGCCGCCGCCACCGCCGCACAAACGACAGCCAACCTGACGGACGCCGTCGCCTTGGGCCTGGTAGCGACCGTGAATGCCACCGCCGCCACGACGGCCGCCACGGTTGCGGGCCTGACCGACGCCGTCCTGCTGGGCACCGCCCACACGCTCAATGTCACGGCCGCCACCGTGGCCGCCACCAAGGCCGCCTTGACGAATGCCGCCGCACTGACCACCGTCGCCAACAACGATGCCGCGAATGCCGCCGCGCTGGCAGCCTATTCGACGGCCCACCCGCTCGACCTGGCGGCGGCGTTGGCGGCCACCGTCGCCACCACCACGGCATCCCTGTCGCTCGCCGCCGCGCAATCGGCGCAGGCGGATGACGCGGCTGCCGCCTCGACAGCAGCCACGGCCGCAGCGTCCCTGACAGCCCTGAACAATGCGCTCGCGGCCGACAATGCCGCCACTGCCGCCGCTACCCTGGCCCTGACTTCCCAGGCGGCAGCCACGGCGGCGCAGCTGGACGACACACTCGCGGCGACCGCCGCCGGCGTGGCTACCACCTCGCTGGCAGCGGGCCAGGCGGCGCAAGCGGCCGATACCGCCGCCGCCGCGACGGCAGCGACGGCCGCCAATGCCCTGGCCGCCCTGAATGCGGCCTTGCAGGCGGACGCGAATGCGACCGCCACGGCTGCCGCCGCCGTGACGGCGAGCGCGGCCACCGCTAGCGCCATCAGCGACGATCTGGCGGCGGCGACGGCCGCTACCCTGGCCGCCAACTCGCTGGCTGCTGCGCAAGCTGCACAAACGGTCGACAACGCCGCTGCCAGCGCCGCCACCATCGCCGCCAACGCGCTGGCCTCCCTGAATGCGGCCCTGGCCGACGATGCGGCAGCGGCTGCGGCTGTGCTGAACGCCACCAATGCAACGGCCGCCGCAGTCGCCGCTAGCGCCGCCGACACGGCTGCCGCGGCAGCTGCCGCAATCGCCGCCATCTCGGCCGCCGCCACGCAGCACGCACAAGCGGACGATATCGCCGCTGCCGCCGCCGCCCTCACGGCGTCCATCTCGCTGGCAGCCACGCAAGCCGCGCAGGCAGCCGATCTCGCCGTCGGCACGACTGCGACAGCGGCAGCGAACGCACTGGCCGCGCTGAACCAGGCCCTGGCCGACGACAGCCTCGCCGCAGCAGCAGCCACGGCGGCGACCAACGCCCAGGCAGCCCTGAGTGCGGCCACAAGCACACTCAACGCGGCGATATTGACGGCCAGCGCCTCGCTCGCCGCCACCAATGCCGCCTTGGGCGCCGACGCCACGGCGGCCAGCACGGCAGCCGCGGCGGCAGCCGCACAGCTGCTTGCCGATGCCGCGCTGGTGGCCGATGTAGGGCTGGCCGCTCTTGCAACGGCAGCCAACAATGCACTGGCTGCAGCCAGCGCGGCGCTGGCTGCCGACGATGCCGCCGCGAATGCCGCGCATACGGCCGCGCTCTCGGCGGCGGCAACCCTGGCGGCGCAACTGGCCGACACAGCGGCCCTCAACGCCCATGCCGCACTCAACGCGGCCATTGCCAACCTGAACGCCGCCGTGACGGCCGATGTCAACGCCACGGATGCCGACAATGACAGGACGCTGAAACTGAACCTCCTCATCACCGCCCAGGGTGCGGCCGATGATGCGGCCCAGGCCAATGCGAATGCGGCAGCGGCCCATGCGGCGCTGGCAGCGGCCCAGGCCGACGATGCGGCGGCCGCCACCGCTGCTGCCAATGCGACTGCGGCGCATGCGGCGGCGGTCGCGGCGCAAAATGCCGATGCCGCTGCGGCAGCGGCAGCGGCGCAAGCGGCAATCTCGCTGGCCGCTACGCTCAATGCCCAGGCGGACGATGCCACGGCGGCAGCCGCCGCCACGGCCGCCGCCAATGCACAACTGGCGCTGAATGCAGCCCTGGCCGCCGACGCCGACGTCGCCGCCAGCGCCGCCGCTGCAGCGGCCGCCCAGCTGGCGGCGCAAAACGCGCATGACGCCGATGTTGCGGCCGCAGCAGCGGCCGTCGCGGCCGCCATTACCCTGGCAGCCACGCAAGCGGCGCAGGCCGATGATGCGGCAGCCGCGCTGGCAGCGGCCAATGCGGCCAACGCCCAGGCAGCACACAACGCTGCCGTCGCCGACGACCAGGCTGCAGCAGACGCCGCCGCTGCCGCAGCGCTGGCGCAAGCGGCTGCCACGGCCGCTGCAGCAGCCGATGCCGCAGCCACCGCCAGCGCCGCCGCAGCGGCATCCGCACTGCTTGCCGCACAGGCAGCACAAGCCGACGACACGGCCGCCAATCAGGCAGCGGCGAATGCCGCCGCCGCCACCGCCGCGCACACAGCAGCCATCGCCGCCGATGCCCTGGCCATCAGCACGGCAGCGACGGCTGCCAGCGCGCTGGCAGCGGCCACCGCGGCGCAGAACGACGACGACGCAGCAGCGGCCGCGGCCGCCACTGCCGCCATCTCGCTGGCACTCACGCAGGCGGCACAGTCCGACGATGCGGCGGCTGCCGCTGCCACGCTCAACGCCAACAGCGCGGCAGCCGCCGCGCTGGCAGCTCATGCGGCCGATGCGGCGGCCCCGCTGGCGCAGGCACAGGCAGCCGCATCCCTGCTGGCCCTGCAAGCGGCGCAAGCCGACGATGCCGCCGCCGCCAGCGCGGCAGCAATAGCGGCGCAGGCGCATGCCAATGCCAACGCGGCCTATGCAGATGACGCGGCGGCAGCCCAAGCCCATGCCGACGCGCAGGCAGCCGACATCGCCCTGGCGCAGGCAAATGCTCTCGCCGCGCAGACCGACGCCAACGCCCTGGCGGTGATATCGAATGCGGATGCCGCCCACGCCGCCGCGGTGCAAGCCATCGCCGACCAGACCGATGCCGTGGCACTCACCCAGGCCGCCGATGCGGCAGCGGCAGCGGCGCTGGCCGCGGCGCAGACGGCCGACCTGACGAACGCCAGCGCCCTGCACCTGGCCGCCGATGCGGCAGCCACCGCCGCCCTGCAAGCGCAGGCGCAGGCAGACCTGACGGACGCGGGCTCGCTGACGGTGGCGGCGAATGCCGATGCCGCAGCGGCGGCAGCTGCCCAGGCCCTGGCCGACCTGACGGATGCGAGCCAGCTGTTCGTGCTGAGCCAGAATGCCCTGCACAACCCGCTGACGGTGGCCGACTTCAGCACCGGCCTGCCGGCCGCCGGCGGCGACGTGATCGACATGTCGGCCATCGCCGACCTGACGGCAGCGGTGGCCGTGGGCGTCAATCTGAACACGGACTTTGGCAACGACAACCTGTTCATCTTCGACGGCACGTCCGTGTCGATCGGCGCGGCGGCCAGCGCCATCGCGGCCGACAACAGCGTCTTGTCGGGACAGGGCTACATCGTCATCGCCGATGCGCAAAACAGTGGCGCCGTGACGGTATATCACTCGAGTGACCTGAGCAACGCCAACGCCATCGACACGGCGCTGGTGCTGCTGAGCGGGGTAAACATCACGCAACTGACGGCGGCCAACTTCGTCGTCTGAAGCCGTGCACCCACGCCAGGCGCCGCGCCTGGCACGGCAGCGGGAGCGCAAAACAGCGCGCTCCCGCCCATACCTTGAAATGCGTCAGGCCTTGGGCCAGAAAAGCACGGGATGAGATTACGCGGTTTCCCAGCATTGTCCTTACTGCCACGCATCGCAGCCTTGCTGGCGGCCCTGGCAATCGCATCCATGGCGTCTTGCGCGCATGCCGAGGGCGCCACCGCCTGGAGCTTCGACCAGGTCTTGCAGCAGGCGCTGCAAAGCCATCCCGCCGTGCAGGGCAAGCGCTCGGCGCAGGCGGCCGCGCGCGCCGACCTCGATGCGGCGCAGTGGCAGCGTTTTCCCAGCCTGTCGGCCGAAGTGCCCACCAGTTCGCAGGAAACGGGCGGCGTGGTGCGCATCGAGCAGCCGCTGTGGAGCGGCGGGCGCATCGACGCCGGCATCGATGCCGCCGGCAGCCGGGTCGACGCGGCCGGCGCGGCCATCGAAGAAGAACGCCTGACCCTCTCCCTGCGCGTGATCGCCGCCTACACCGAGGCGCTGCGCCAGACGGCGCGCGTGCGCTCGGCCGAAGCCGGCCTGGCCGAGCACCAGCGCCTGCTGGACATGATCAAGCGCCGCGTGGTGCAGTCGGTCAGTTCGCAAACGGATCAGCGCCTGGCCGAGTCGCGCGCCTACCAGGCGGCCAACGACGTGTCGACTGCGCGCCAGGCGCTGGAGAACGCGCTGGCGCAGCTGTCGCAACTGGCCGGCAAGCCGGTGCGCCTGGTCAGCGCCACGGGTATCGGCGTGGGCGAACCGCTGCCCGACGCCAGCCTGGAAAGAGTCATGCGCCAGGCCATAGCCTACTCCCCCACCCTGCACCGCCTCGAGTTCGAGGCGCAGGCCGCCGATTCCGACATCACCCTGCAGCGCTCGGCCTACATGCCGAAAGTGGTGCTGCGCATGGAAAAGCCGACGGGCGGCATGAATGCCGACAACCGCACGCGCGCCATGCTGGTGCTGCAAGCGCAGCCGGGCGCCGGCCTATCGGCCAAGGCTGGCGTGGACGCCGCCGTCGCCCGGCGCGAAGGCGCGCGCGCGGCGCACGATGTGGCCGAACGCGAGGTGCGCGAGCGTTTCACGCTGGACTGGAACGAGGCAGAAGCGAGCCGCCAGCGCCTGGGCAATGCGGGCGAGGCCAGCACCACCTCGACGCAGGTGTTCGAATCGTATGCGCGCCAGTACGTGATCGGCCGCAAGAGCTGGAACGACGTGCTCAACGCCGTGCGCGAAGCGACCCAGGCGCAGTTTTCACTGGAGGACACGCGTGCGCAAGCGATTGCCGCCAGCCTGCGCCTGGCCGCGCAGACGGGCACCCTGGCCGGGCGCACGGCGCCGGCAAGCCTGGCGCGCCAGAATTGACACCGACATGATGCCAACAGGAGACAGCGTGGATACCTCCATCAAACATGGCTTGCTGACACTCACCGAGCGGGCCGCGCGCCTGACGGGCCAGCACGTGCCCGCCGCGCGCCTGGCCGACCTGCAGCGCCAGCTCGATGACGTCGATGACAACGGCGCGCCCAGTGTGATCCTTACCACCATCTGGCAGGCAGCCGGGCTGGAAGGCGTGGCGCGTCCGCTGCACCAGCCGACGCCGGGCGAGCTGCCATTCGCCGTCTACAGCGCCAGCACGGGCTGGGGCTTGCTACAGTCGCGCGGCGCCGACGGCGCCTGGCGCGGTGAAAGCATCGATGGACGCGCCTTGCAACTGGCGACACTGGCCGGCCTGGCTTGCGTGGGCCTGCCGCGCCGCAGCGAAAAAAGCGGCGCCCGCCCCGGCGCGCTGGGCCTGGTGCGCAACGCCCTGTGGTTGAAAAAAAGCGTATTTGTCGACGCCGTGCTGGCCACCGCGTTGGTGACCCTGCTGACCATGGCCACCTCGCTGTTCTCCATGCAGGTGTACGACCGCGTGATTCCCAATCAGAGCTTCAGCACCCTGTGGGTGCTGGTGGTGGGCGTGGCCCTGTCGATCGGCCTGGAATTCATCCTCAAGCAGGTGCGCAGCCGCATCGTCGACCACTCGTGCAATGACGTCGACCATGAATTGTCCGAGTGGTTTTTCCAGCGCATGCTGGGCATCCGTATGGAAGCGCGCCCCGCTTCCGTCGGCACCCTGGCGGCGCAAGTAAAAGGCTTTGAAATGGTGCGCGGCGTGCTCACGTCGACGTCGCTGTTCGTGCTGACGGACGTACCCTTCGCCCTGATTTTTCTCGCCATGATCACCATCATCGGCGGTTGGCTGGTGGTCGTGCCGCTGGTGGCCCTGCCGCTGGCCCTCGTGTGCGGCCTGATGTTCCAGCGCGCCATCGAGAGCCACACGCGCAAAAACCTCAACGCCAGCAACCGCAAGGCGGGCTTGCTGGTGGAAGCCGTCGATGGCGTGGAAACGCTCAAGGGCAGCAGCGCCGAATGGATGATGCAGGCGCGCTGGGCCGAACTGGTGGCCGAGAGCAGCCACGCGGAGCAGAATATCCGCGACTATGCGGCCCTGTCGCAAAACATCACGGCCGCCTTCCAGCAGCTGACCAACGTGGCGCTGATCTCCATGGGGGCGTGGTTCGTGGCGGAAAACCAGATGACCATGGGCGCGCTGATGGCGTGCACCATCATCAGCAACCGCGCCCTGATGCCTATCGTGCAGCTGCCCGCCGTGATGGTGCAATGGGCGCATGCGCGCGCCTCGATCGACGGCCTGGAACAGGTCATCAGCCTGCCCAATGAGGCGGACAATGCGCAGTTCGCGCTGACGCCGCGCAGCCTCGATACGGGATTGCGCTTCGAACGCATCCGTTTTACGTATGGCGGCGCGCAAAAGGTGGCGCTGGAAGTGGACAGTCTCGCTATCCGCCCTGGCGAGCGCGTCGGCCTGGTGGGCGCCATCGGCTCGGGCAAGAGCACCCTGCTGAAACTGGCTTCGGGCCTGTACCAGCCGGCCGAAGGCAAGGTGTATCTGGGCGACGTCGACATGGCCCTGCTGGCGCCGGCCGTGGTGCGCGAGATGGTCGGCTACCTGCCGCAGGAAACGCGGCTCTTCAGCGGCAGCCTGCGCGACAACTTGTTGCTGGGACTGGCCGACCCGGGCGAGGAAGCGATCCTGGCGGCGGCCAAACGCACGGGCTTGATCGAGCTGATACTGGGCCAGCCACGGGGACTGGCGCTGGGCATCACCGAAGGAGGACGGGGCGTGTCGGGCGGCCAGCGCCAATTGATCGCCGTCACGCGCCTGCTGCTGGCCAAGCCGCGCATCTGGCTGCTCGACGAACCGACGGGTGCCATGGATGCGAAAACGGAAGCGCGCATCGTCGGGCTGCTGGGCGAACTGGCGGCCGAAGGCGTGACGATGGTCGCCACCACGCACAAAAACGCCCTCTTGCCCCTGCTCGACCGCCTGGTGGTGGTGCAGGCGGGACGAGTGCTGCTGGACGGCCCGCGCGACTTTGTCCTGGCCAAGCTGTCGGGCAAGCCGCAGGCCGTACCCAGTCCCGCAACTGCGCCGGTGGCACAAGGAGCCGTGGCATGAAACTGGCCAAAGTGGCAACGCGGGAAGAAGCGAAACGGAGCCGGCTGCTGATCTGGAGCTGCACGCTAGCGCTGGCGGGTGTCATCGCCTGGGCATCGTGGGCGGAGCTGGACCAGGTGACGCGCGCCAATGGCCAGGTGATCGCCAGTTCGCGCAATCAGATCATCCAGGTGGCCGATGGCGGCGTGCTGGCCGAGCTGCGCGTGCATGAAGGCAGCGTGGTGAAAAAGGGCGAACTGCTGGCGCGCTTCGACCGCACACGGGCCGAGACGAGCTATCTGGAAAGCACGGCCAAGGCGGCCGGGCTGAAGGCGGCTGTGGCGCGCCTGCAGGCGGAAGTGTTTGGCGGCGCGCCGAAATTCCCGTCCGAGCTGCAGGCGTTCCCGGAATTTCGCGCCAACCAGCTGGCCCTGTTCAGCAAGCGCCAGGGCGCCGTGCAAGCGGAAGTGAGCTCGCTGGAAAGCGCCATGAAACTGATCAAGGAAGAGCTGGAAATGAACTTGCCGCTGCTGGAAACGGGCGATGTCAGCCGCGCCGAAGTGCTGAAACTGCGGCGCCAGGTGGTCGACATCCAGGCGCAGATCACCAACCGGCGCAACAAATACCTGCAAGATAGTCAGACGGACCTGGTGAAAGCCCAGGAAGACCTGGCCGGCGTGCTGCAAACGGTGACGCAGCGCAAGGAGCAGCTGGGCTCGACGGATATCTACGCGCCCACCGACGGCATCGTGCGCAATGTGCGGCTCACCACCCTGGGCGGCGTGGCCAAGCCGGGCGAGGAAATCCTGCAAATCGTGCCCACGGACGACGACTTGATCATCGAAGCGAAAGTCAAGCCGGCCGACATCGCCTTCATCAAGCCCGGCCTGCCCACGGCCGTGAAACTGGACGCCTACGACTACGGCATCTACGGCCGCCTGCGCGGCACCGTCAGCTACATCAGCGCGGATACTTTGAGCGAGGATAACAAAGGCAACGAACAGCCGTACTACCGCGTGCAGATCAAGACCAGCGGGCGCAATCTGATGGGCAAGAATGGCGAACCGATTTTGATCCAGCCCGGCATGACGGCCACCGTGGAAATCAACACGGGCCGCAAAACTGTCTTGCGCTACCTGACGAAACCGATCACCAAGACGTTTTCAGAGTCGATGGGGGAGCGGTAATGTAGCGGGCTATTTCAACCGACCGATGACGCTCGCCACCTTGGCGGTAATCATGTCGACCGCGGGGCCATTCGCGCCATGCGGCAAAATGACATCGGCATTGCGCTTGGTCGGCTCGATGAATTGCTTGTGCATCGGACGTACTGTTTCCAGATACTGCTCGATGACGCTTTCCACCGAGCGGCCGCGTTCGGTGATATCGCGTTGCATGCGGCGGATGAAGCGCACGTCAGAAGCGGTGTCGACAAAGATCTTCAGCGACATCATGTCGCGCAAGTCTTCGTCATACAAGGCAAACAGGCCTTCGATCACGATCACCGGAGCCGGCTTGACTGGAATGGTCCTGCTGGAGCGATTGTGCAGCGTGAAGTCGTACTCCGGCATCTCGATCGCCTCGCCGTTGCGCAAGGCCTGGATATGCTGCACCAGCAATGGCCACTCGAACGCCTGCGGATGGTCGTAATTCTGCTGGCGACGGACTTCAGGGCTGAGGTGCGTCTGGTCGCAGTAGTAATCGTCCTGCATCACGACCGAGACCATGTCGGCACCAAACGACGCGAGCACTTGCTGGGATACGGTGGACTTGCCACTGCCGCTTCCGCCAGCGACACCAATAACAAACGGTTGGAAGGAAATATTATTCATGCCGAATGATACCGGAAACGCGACCGGACTGACAGGGAGCGGCTGATCCAAAATGACGTTACGCTGGTCGGATGAGTAAGGGCACGCCGCCTGATCCGACCAGCGCTATCATTCGAACTGCTTGCGGCGTGGAAGGAATGGTAAAGGACACGGCCTATCTCCTTGTTGAATGCAAAATAGTTACTTCGGGAAACGGTGCGCTTGGTATTCGAGCAAGATGATATTCTGAACAAGCTCAAGATGCGCAGACGGGACGACTGGCGCCACCGGCATTGCATGCCTGACCTCTTTCAGTATCGATTGACCATTTACCAGGAATATATAATGAACGAAGAAAAATTTTGGCAGCTGATAGAGCAAATCGATCGAGAGGCCCTGGAAGATGGCGACGCCGATGCTGCGGTGGAACCGTTGACCGAAGCGCTCGCCGAGTTGCCGGTCAAGGACATCAAGGGCTTCGAGGAGTGCCTGGCTCAGGCACTGTACAAGCTCGATGGCAAAGTGTTTGCGGACCATGCCGGTGCATCAGGAAAGTCGGGTGACGGTTTCCTGTATGCGCGCTGTTTCGTCGTCGGCTCGGGCAAAGCTACTTATGACAGCGTTCTGGCCGACCCCACACTGATGCCAGATCAAACGGACGACTGGCTGGAAGAACTGTTGAGCGTCGCTCCCGAAGCTTGGTCAGAGAAGACAGGGCGTGACACCGATGACTGGGATTTTACCGCCAGCGTCGATTATGAAACCGGAAGCAATGCCGCCGCCTGGCCCGGCTAAGGCGGCAATGGACGCCATCGCCGCAAGCAAGGCGCATATAAAGCTGGCCGAAGGCGATGCCGGGCAATGGGATGCGCATATGGCGGCAGCTGAAGCCGTGTTGCGCAGCGCCTTGCAAGCGGCCCAGCAAGATACCGCCCTGATCACTTGCCTGGGCGCCGTGCTGTGTGACCAGGGTGAGTACAGGGAAGCCTTCAACGTACTGGAAACGGCGCTCAAGCTGGGCTCGACGGACAGCCATACCCATTACAACCTGGGGGTGGCCCTGGCCGGACTGGCAAAACCCCGCAAGGCCATGGCACAATTTGGCAAGGCGCGGGGCCTTGCCGCTTCCAGACAAACCTGGACCGCCTATTTCGACCCGCAGGCCCAATAGGCGCGTGCTCGGAAAACTATTCGAACTGCTTGCGGAACGCTTCGAACTGCGCCGCCAGGCCATCGAAGTCGCTGCGCAATTGCAGCACTTCCTGTTCCAGCTGGGCCACGCGGCTGCCCTGCTGCGGCGCGCTGACAACGCCGGCAAAACCGGCCGCCGTCTCGCTTTGCGCCAGCGCTTCTGCGCCGCCCAGCAAGTGGCCGTAGCGCGGTTCCTTGGCACCGGGGGCGACGGCCAGCCTGGCCACCAGCGGCGGGTATTTGTCGATCAAAAACTGCAGGCCCGATTCCACTTCCGCCACCGACTTGAATTCATGCACGCGGCCACTGCGACTGCGGATCTCGCCGGCCGTCTGCAAGCCGCGCAGCATCAATATGGCCAGGATAGCCAGCTTGTCCTGTTCCAGCGACCACTTGATGCGCATGCGGTGTTCGTACTTGGCGACGCGCGCGCCGGCCTGCGTGATGCCGTTGACGAATTTGCGCTGCATCAAACGCTGCAGCACGTCGTAGACGGTTTCCTCGGAGAGCGCCATGACGGGGTCGCGGCTGGACAACTGGTTGCAGCCGTTCGTCAGGGCATTCAGCGACAGCGGATAGCTGTCCGGCGTCAGCGCTTCCTTTTCGGCCAGCACGGCCAGCACGCGGATCTCGAAGGGGTCGAGCAGATTCGGATTGTCAGTACTTTTTTCGCCTGCTGTCACATCGGTGTTCATGCCTATATCCTTAATCAACCAGCTTGTTCATTTGCTCGGAATCAAATTTATCGCACTCAGGCACAGCCTGGCAGCATATGCCCGCCGCCTTCAGGGTGGCGAGAATGGTTTCGATGCGCTGTTCCTGCGCCACGGCATGCGTGATCAAGCCTTGCAGGGCTTTCGACAGCGGATCGTCGCCGTTGGGCGTGACGCCATACGCGGCGAACAGGTGGGCCGTGCTACCCTCGCGCAAGGCGTTGACATCCTTTTGCACGATGTGCGCCGGGTTGCCGACAGCCGTGGCGCCCGATGGCACGGGCTTCAACAGCACGGCGTTCGAGCCCACCTTGGCATACTCTCCCACCGTGAAGCTGCCCAGCACCTGGGCGCCGGCGCCGACAATAACGCCGCGTTCCAGGGTTGGATGGCGTTTGCTGCCGCTGTGCAGCGAGGTGCCGCCCAGGGTCACGCCCTGGTAGATGGTGCAGTCATCGCCGACAACGGCCGTCTCGCCGATCACCACGCCGAAGCCATGGTCGATGAAGACGCGCCGGCCAATGGTGGCTCCCGGGTGGATTTCGATGCCCGTGATGATGCGGGCGAGGTAGGAAATGAAGCGCCCCACCCACTTCATGTGCCGCGTCCAGCACCAGTGCGCCCAGCCGTGCATGACGATGGCGTGCAAGCCCGGATAACAGGTCAGCACCTCCCAGCCATTGCGGGCGGCGGGGTCACGTTCGATGATGCTGTTGATGTCTTCGCGCAGGTGGTGGAACATAATGAAAACAGATAAGGTGGAACGCAAATGGTAGCGTATTCGGCGGCGTGCTGCCGGAGAGGCAGATAAACAACCGCCGCCTCAAGGGCGGCGGCTGACTTTTGGAAGCGCTACAAAACGGTCAGGACGTTTTTATGCTTCCAGCGCAATGCGCTGGCGGCGCGCTTCATACAAGCACACGCCGGAAGCGACCGACACGTTCAGACTCTCGACGGAGCCGAACATCGGGATGCTGACGAGGATGTCGCAGGTATCGCGCGTCAGGCGGCGCATGCCTTCGCCCTCGGAACCCATGACCAGGGCCGTCGGGCCCGTGAAATCGGCTTCGTACAAACCTTTTTCGCCATCGTCGGTGGTGCCGATCAGCCAGATGCCGCGCTCTTTCAGTTCGCGCATGGTGCGCGCCAGATTCGTCACGGTGATGTACGGAACGGTTTCGGCGGCGCCGCTGGCGACCTTGGCGGCCGTGGTATTCAAACCCACGGCGCGGTCCTTCGGCACGATGACGGCATGTGCGCCGACGCCGTCGGCCACGCGCAGGCAGGCGCCCAGGTTGTGCGGGTCGGTGATGCCGTCGAGTATCAACAGCAGCGGCGGGCCATCGATGGCGTCCAGCAACTCATCGAGATTGCGCGCCAGCGACAGTTGCGACGCAAAGGCGATCACGCCCTGGTGGCGACGCGTGCCGACGATCTTGTCCAGACGCGACGAGTCGACGGGCATGACGCGCACGTTGGCAGCCTTGGCGGCGGCGATCATGTCTTTCATGCGGCCGTCGACGCGGCTGGCATCGACAAAAATTTCTTCCACGGACGACGCTTCATGACGCAGACGCGAGGTGACGGCGTGGAAGCCGAAAATCATTTTATTCTTCATGTGTTATCGCTTCTTTTATCGCTTGCTTTTGCTTGTTTTTGATACAGTTTTTGCTGCACGTGGTGCCGCTGCGGCAGGTGCCGCGGCAGGTTTCTTGCTGCGCTTCGGCGCTGCCGCCTTAGGGGCTTCCTTCGGGGCTGCGTTGGCTTGCGCCTTGGCTGCAGGCTTGGCGCCGTTGGATCGGCCGCCGGAACCATTGCCGGGCTTACCGCCGGCCTTGGCGCCAGTTGTAACGCTGGTCTTGATCTCGTGGCGCTGCTCGGTCGCGGGACCTGGCTTGACCATGGATTTCTTCTCGCCCTTGCGCTTGCCGCCCGACTGTTTGGCCGGCGCTTCTTCGCCCGCCAGTTCCGCATCGGTGACCAGGCGCAGGTCAATCTTGCGCGTTTCCAGGTCGACACGCGCCACTTGCACCGTCAGACGGTCCGTCAGTTGATAGCGCTTGCCCGTGCGTTCGCCACGCAATTCATGGCGCGCATCGTCGTACTGGAAGTAGTCGGTGCCCAGCTCGGTGACGTGCACCAGGCCTTCGACAAACAGGGTATCGAGCTGCACGAACACGCCGAAGGTGGTCACGCCCGTGATGGTGCCGGTGAATTCTTCGCCCAGCTTATCTTGCATGAAGTAGCATTTGAGCCACGCTTCCACGTCGCGCGACGCCTCGTCGGCGCGGCGTTCGTTGGCAGAGCAATGCACGCCCAGCGCGTCCCAAATGGTGAGATCCGTTTTCTTCGGCTTGCCGTCGGCCTTGTCCTTGGCCTGCTGCTTGCGCGTGGCGTTCGATACGTTGGTGTTCAACACGACCTTATCGGACAGCTTCGGCTCGTATTTCTTGCCTTGCAAAATAGCCTTGATGGCGCGGTGCGTCAGCAGGTCGGGATAGCGGCGGATCGGGCTGGTGAAGTGGGCATAGGCCTCGTAGGCCAGGCCGAAGTGACCGATATTGTCCGGGCTGTAGACGGCTTGCTGCATCGAACGCAGCAGCATCGTTTGCAGCAAGGCCGCGTCGGGACGCAGCTTGATCTGCTGCATCAAGGTCTGGTAATCCGATGCCGATGGCGTGTCGCCGCCCGTCAGGTTCAGGCCGACCTGCTTGAGGAAGGTGCGCACTTGCGTGAGCTTTTCTTTGGTCGGGCTGGCGTGGATGCGGTACGTGCCCGGGTGCTTGTTGCGCAGCAACAAATCGGCCGCGCAGACGTTGGCTGCCAGCATGCACTCTTCGATGATCTTGTGCGCTTCGTTGCGTGTGCGGGGGATGATCTTTTCGATCTTGCCGGCGCTATTGCAGACGATATACGTTTCCGTCGTCTCGAAATCGATGGCGCCCCGTTCCGTGCGTGCTTTCAGCAAGGCGCGGTAGACGGCTTCCAGGTTTTGCAGGTGCGGCAGGATGTCCGCGCGGCGTGCCGCTTCGGGTCCCTTGGTGTTGCCCAGCACGGCAGCGACTTCGTCATACGTGAGGCGCGCGGCAGAGTGAATCACGGCCGGGTAGAACTGGTACGCCTTCAGCTCGCCCTTGTCGCTGACGACGGCGTCGCACACGAGGGTCAAGCGGTCGACAGCCGGGTTCAGCGAGCACAGGCCATTCGACAGTTTTTCCGGCAGCATCGGGATCACGCGGCGCGGAAAATAGACGGAGGTGCTGCGCTCGAGCGCATCGATATCGAGCGCGTCATTCGGCTTCACGTAATGGCTGACGTCGGCAATCGCCACGATCAGGCGGAAGCAGTTGGCGCGGCCGATCTTGACGGGTTCGCAATACACGGCATCGTCGAAATCGCGCGCATCTTCGCCGTCGATGGTGACGAGCGGCACATCGCGCAGGTCGACACGGTCTTTCAGGTCGGCGTCGCGCACTTCGAACGGCAGCTTTTCAGCTTGCTTGAGAGCGGCGGCGGAAAAGATGTGTGGCACGTTGAATTTGCGCACGGCAATTTCAATTTCCATGCCGGGATCATCGAGCGCACCGAGCACTTCGACGATCTTGCCGACTGGCTGCTTGAAGCGCATCGGTTGCTCGGTCAGCTCGACACTGACGATCTGACCGGCCTTCGCCTTGCCCACCGAACCGGTTACCAGGATGTCCTGGCCGATGCGCTGGTCTTCCGGCGCCACCACCCAGGTACCGTTTTCCTGGATCAGCCGGCCGATGACGTGGCTATTCGCGCGGTAAGTGACTTCCACGATTGTGCCTTCCGGGCGGCCGCGGCGGTCCGTGCCGACGATGCGGGCCATGACCTTGTCGCCATGCAGGACTTTCTGCATTTCTTTCTCAGGCAGGAACAGGTCGGCGCTGGCATCGTCAGGAATGACGAAACCGAAGCCATCGCGGTGGCTGGTGACGCGACCGGCGACAAGCGCGCTCTGGTCGGCCAGGCTGAAAACACCGCTGGCATCAGACTTCAACTGGCCGTCGCGCTCCATCGCCTTCAGGCGACGAACCAGGACATCCATGGAATCGGCATGCACTTGCAGCGTTTTCCCGAGAGACTGCGGATCGAGAGGCGCGCTGACGCTGCGGAATATGCCGAGAATGTCCTCCCGGCTGGGGATGGTGTGGGTATTTTGGCTCAAAAGTATTTCTATAGTTGTTATTGACAGTGATCAAACGGAATACAAAGACCGATGACATCACCGTCAATATTGACACGGTGATACCCGGTAGTGTACCGGAGGACGCCTTGGTTTGCCTAACGGACAGCGTAGCGAAAACCGAACAAGTGCCCCGCCGATGAAAAAAAGAGGAAAAGCTGCGCAATACATTTGACTTCGGCAAATATTGCTCTATAATCTAGCCCTCTTGCAGCGACAAACCTTCACGGGAATGCAGTTACAGGAAAGCGGTACAGGGTTGATGTGCAGTATGGAGCGAAAGCTCATCTGGCGCAAAACTCTTCAAGTCGCTATAATAGCAGAATTGTTGCTAAGTTATTTTGCAACAAGTACTCGAGCAGTAAAGTATTAAGTCACAGCAACATCAGTGCCCACGTGGCGGAATTGGTAGACGCGCATGGTTCAGGTCCATGTGCCTTCGGGTGTAGGGGTTCGAGTCCCTTCGTGGGCACCATTACCTAATTCGCAAAAAAGCCGCAAACTTTCACGAGTTTGCGGCTTTTTTCATTTCCGCAGAGAAAAGCCCCCCCCCAGCAAGACGGCAGCACTGCGGCAGCTGGGCTGCACGGCACGCCCAAGGACGGAAACCTGCGCAAAAACGCTGAAAAATGAGGCAGATTTAACCTTTTTTCATAGGGAGCAGCCGTTTTCAGGCGAAAAAACATGTTTCTTGAAGAAAAGTGCAAAATGTTGATTGACCGAATGCGCGCCAGCCCTTATGATTTTGTCCTCGCTGCAGAACACGCAGTGTGAAGTAGCAAGCAGTAACAATGCCCACGTGGCGGAATTGGTAGACGCGCATGGTTCAGGTCCATGTGCCTTCGGGTGTAGGGGTTCGAGTCCCTTCGTGGGCACCACCAGCAACAAGTTATCGATTGTTGTGATCCGCAGTAGAGTAGTAAGGCAACAAAGTAATTCGCAGCACAATGCCCACGTGGCGGAATTGGTAGACGCGCATGGTTCAGGTCCATGTGCCTTCGGGTGTAGGGGTTCGAGTCCCTTCGTGGGCACCACCAGCAACGAGTTGTTGTCGTTGTAGTCCGCAGTAAAGTAGTGAGACAGCAGTAATAAGCAGCAAGCAGCATCAGTGCCCACGTGGCGGAATTGGTAGACGCGCATGGTTCAGGTCCATGTGCCTTCGGGTGTAGGGGTTCGAGTCCCTTCGTGGGCACCATTACCTAATTCGCAAAAAAGCCGCAAACTTTCACGAGTTTGCGGCTTTTTTCATTTCCGGATGCCGCGCGGCCTCCCACACCTGCGGCACCCTCCCTCTGCTTATTTCGCCAGCGCCGCCTTGACGGCGTCAAACAGGCTCGTCGTCGGACAGCCTATCAGCGCGCTCAATTGCTTGCCATTGTCTTCCAGGCCACCCTTGGCCGCGCCCGCATCGGAATCGGCCAGCAAGTCGGCAAAGCCGTCCGGCACGCCCACGCCTACCAGCGCCGCCTTGAAATCGGCCTGCGGCAAATCTTTATACACAATCGCCTTGCCCGACTGGCGCCCTACTTCGGCTGCGTACTCGGCCAAGGTAAAGCCCTGGTCGCCGGCCAACTCATAGATGGCGTGCGGCTGCTCGGCCGTCAGGATGGCAGCAGCGGCGGCAGCGTAATCGGCGCGTGCGGCGGACGAGAAGCGGCCGTTTTGCGCCGCGCCCAGCACCACGCCATGCTCAAGCACGGGCGCCAAGTGTTCCGTGTGGTTTTCCAGGTACCAGCCGTTGCGCAGGAAAGCGTACGGCAGGCTGGACGCGCGGATGGCCGCTTCCGTGATCACGTGCTCGGCAGCCAAGCCCAGCGGCGACGTGTCGGCACGCAAGACACTGGTGTAGGCCAGCAAAGCCACGCCAGCGCGCTTGGCCGCATCGATGACGTTCTGGTGCTGCTGCGCGCGCTGGCCCACTTCGCTCGACGAAATCAGCAAGATTTTCGTTGCACCTTTGAAAGCCGCATCGAGGCTGGCGCCATCGTTGTAATCGGCCTGGCGCACTTGCACGCCCAGTGCAGCCAGGTTGGCGGCCTTGGCCGGGTTGCGCACGGCGGCGATGATGCTGGCTGCGGGGACGGATGTGAGCAGGCTGGCAATGACGTGCTGGCCCAGATTGCCTGTGGCGCCGGTGATGACGATCATGATTTTTCCTTGGAGGGTGGGTGGTAAGACTCTATAATAGGACTATTACTTACTTATTGTAAGTACGTACCTTTTGGTAAGTATGAATTCACACGCCAATCTTGAAGGCCTACTATCATGTCCACAGACACTCCCGGCGCCAGCCTGCGCGCCGCCCTCGCCCAGCAAAACCAGGGAGCGCAGCTGCTGGCGGCCGCCTGCCCGTCGCGCGCCGTGCTCAGCCACCTGACCAGCCGCTGGGCCGTGCTGGTACTGGTACTACTGCTGAGCGGCACGCGGCGCTTCAGCGAACTGCGCCGCGAAGTGGGCGGGGTCAGCGAAAAAATGCTGGCGCAAACCCTGGAAGCGCTGGCGGGCGACGGTTTCGTACTGCGCCAGGCGTATCTGGTGATACCGCCCAAGGTGGAATACAGCCTCACGCCGCTGGGACGCGAAGCGGCCGAACGCCTGGCCGTGCTGGTCGACTGGATCGAGGATAATTACACGCGCATCGAACAGGCGCGCGCCGAACTGGCGCCACAGAACGCGCAAAACGCGTAAAACGCAGCGTAAAACGGCACACAAACGCATTGCTTTTGGTCATCAAGAATTATCGTTTACTCCTACTTGCCTTGATGTAATACTAGCCTCACGATACGCGTAAGGGCGCGACACCATGAATCAGTTGATTTCTTCCATCGCCGACCGGGCCAAAGTACTACTGGTGAGCAATTCGACTAACGATGTGCGCGAATTGCTGTATGTGCTGGACCGGCATAACCTGGGCACGGGACTGGCGGGCGATATCGACGAAGGCGTGGAACTGGCGGCCGGCGGCACGGACTTGATCCTGCTCGACGCGGCCCTGGCCGGCACGAATATCGGCGCCACCTGCATGCGGCTGCGCAATGCGGGCGGACGCCATGGCGTGCCCCTGCTACTGATGTCGGCCACCCCCAGCGCCGAAGAACAGGGCCGCAGCGTGGGCGCCGGCGCCAGCGACTACATCAAGATGCCCTTCAATGCGCGCGACGTGGCGGAAAAAATCCTCATGGAACTGGCGCTGCACAAGGCCGAGGCGCCCGCCGCCCGCCCCTTCGCCACTCCGGCCACGCCACCGCGCCCCCAGCATCCGCAAACGCTGGAAGTCAATTACCACTCCATCCTGGCCGGTTCGCCCGACGCCGTGCTGCTGTTCGATATCGATAACCGCCTGCTGATCGACGCCAACCACCTGGCCGAAGGATTGTTCGGCATGCCGCTGGCCGAGCTGTTGCAAGGCGGCATGGAGCCGCTGTTCCCCAAGCATCAGGACAATGGTCTCGCCTCGCCGCAACTGCTGGAAGAAAAGATCCGCGATACCTTGCAAGGCAAGATCGTCGTCTTCCGCGCCAACTGCAGCCACCGCGACCGCCACCCGATCGCCTGCGAAATCCGCTTGATGCGCTTATCCGTGCCGGGCCGGCAGCTCGTGCATGCACGCATCATCGACTTGACCGAACGCAACCTCGCCGAAGCGATGCGCGCGGGCCAGAGCACCCTGCTGGAAATGGTCGCCAAGGGCGCGCCCCTGACCCCCACCCTGAACCAGCTGCTGCTGCTGATCGAAGGCCAGTCGCGCGGCGTGGTCTGCTCCATCATGCTGCTCGACGACGACGGTATCCACATGCACAGCGCGGCCGGCCCCAGCCTGCCGCCCGACTACATGGCCCTGCTCGAAGGCGTGGCCATCGGCCCCGGCGTGGGCTCCTGCGGCACGGCCATGTACTTGCGCGAACAAGTGGTGGTCAGCGACATCATGCGCGACCCGCTGTGGGCGCCCTACCGCGAGCTGGCGGCACCGTTCGGCATGCGCGCCTGCTGGTCACGCCCCATCTTCAGCCAGGATGGCGCCGTCCTCGGTTCGTTCGCCATGTATTACCGCGAAGTGCGCAAGCCCGATGCGCGCGACCTGGAGCTGATCGACACGGCCACTGACTTGGCCGGCATCGCTATCGGCCGCATGCGCCATGAACGCGAGCTGCAGCGCCACCGCGCCCACCTGGAAGAGCTGGTGGACGAACGCACGGCCGCCCTGACGCTGGCCAAGGAACACTCCGAACAGGCGAACCGCGAATTGGCCGCGGCGCTGGAAAACCTCTCCATCACGCAGGAAGAACTGGTGCGCCGTGACAAGCTGGCCGCGCTCGGCGCGCTGGTGGCCGGCATCGCGCATGAACTCAATACGCCGATCGGCAACGGCTTGGTGGTAGCCACCACCATGGCCGAACGCACGCGCGAAATCCAGGCCAGCTTCCTCGATGGCTTGCGTCGCTCCGAACTGGGCGCCTACCTGAGCCAGGCCAGCGAAGCGGACGCCATCATGCTGCGCAACCTGCAGCGCGCCGCCGACCTGGTCTCCAGCTTCAAGCAGATCGCCGTCGACCGCGCCAGTTCGCAGCGGCGCCACTTCCTGCTGCGCCAGTTCATCGCCGAACTAATGCTGCCCATGTGCACGCCGCTCAAGGCCGCCGGCTTGAGCCTGACGCAGGACGTGCCGGACGGCCTGGCCATGGACAGCTATCCGGGTCCGCTGGGCCAGGTGCTGAGCAATCTGCTGGAAAACTGCCTGCGCCATGCCTTCGAGGGCCGCAGCGGCGGCAATATCGCCATCACCGCGCGCGGCAGCGACGATGGGCAGACGATCACCCTGTCCATCAGCGATACCGGCGTGGGCATTGCCGCCGACGACCTGGCGCATGTCTACGACCCCTTCTTCACGACCAAGCTCGGTTCGGGCGGCTCGGGCCTGGGCCTGCACGTGGCACACAACATCGTCACGGGCGTGCTGGGCGGCCATATCGATGCCACCAGCAGCACCGGCGCCGGCAGCGGCACCACCTTCACCCTGCAGCTGCCCACTGCGGCGCCGCAATCACCCGCTCCCTGAACGGCAAGCGCGCTACAATACCCGCAGGCTTTTCTTTCGGAGCACCTATGAAATACCTGATCGCCACGACCCTGCTGGCCGCCTGTGCCTGCGCAACGGCCGGACCGGCGCCCTGGTACCAGTGGCGCAGCAAGATCGACGGCACCCTGTCATGCGCCCAGTCCACTCTGGGATTTGGCTGGGAGCTGGCCTCGGGACCGTACAAAGATAGCCGTTGCGAAAAACCGGCGCTTGTTAAATAATGGGGTCATGACCACACGGGGCACCGGCTTGATTATTTAAAAGCAAGCGATGGCATTGCGGCGTCGAAAGAGTATGGAACGATAAGAACGTATCTATTCAAACCGAGGAGACCACATGTTTACGAATCCCGAACAATTCGCATCGGCCACCAAGGCCCTGTTTGAATTCCAGCTGATGACCTTCAACACCCTCACCTCCAAGGCCGTGCAAGGCGTGGAACAGGTACTGGCACTCAACATGGCCACCGCCAAGTCCGGCATCGAGGATGGCCTTGCCGCCGGCAAGGAAATCAGCCAGGCCAAGGATCCGAAGGCCGCCATGGCCGCCGCCGCCGCCCAGCTGCAACCGGGCGTGGCCGGTGCAAAAGCGTATAAACAGCAACTCGACGACATCATCAAGGAAATCCACACGGAATTCACCACGGCCGCCGAAGCCCACGTGGCCGAAGCGAAAAGCAATTTGAGCGCCCTGATCTACGACGTCACGAAGAACGTGCCGCCAGGCTCGGAAAACGCCGTGGCCATCGTCAAGGCCGCCATCGACAACGCCTTCCTCGGTTACGAACAAGTGACCAAGGCCACCAGGCAAGCCGTGAAAACCGTGGAAGATCAAATTGCCAAGGCCAGCGCGCAAGTCGCGCAGGCAACGGAACAGGCCACAGCAGGTGTACAAGCTGCGGCTGAAAAGGCGGCGCCGGCTGCCAAGCCGAAGGCGGCTAAAAAGTAACAAGCCCCAAGAGCAGATACCGGGGTCGTACCCAGCAGGGTAGACCCCGGCTTTTTGCCGGGCTCACCTCACCGGCATGATCCGGTACACGCAACGCCTCCCCCCCTCCAGCAGATATTCGCTGCGTTCCACCGTGCAATCGTCCCCCAATACCCGCTGAAAAATGGCCAGCTCCGAGCGGCAGAAATTCTGACACGCCGTAGCGGCCGCGCAAATCGGGCAATGGTTTTCCACGAGCAAGACACTGCCATCATCCTGCGGCTCGGCATGGGCCATGTAGCCCTCGCCATCGCGCGCCCGCGCCAGACTGTCCACTCTTTGCACCAGCGCAAGCCGCAAGTCGACCAGCCTGCCGTAGGCCAGCTCGCTGCTGCGTTCGCGCGCGCCGATCAATTTATCCAGCCCTTCGTCGCCGAACAGGGCTTTCACTTGCGTAATCAATTCCAGCGTCAGGTCGGCATGGCGGTCGGGATAGCGCGCATGGCCTTCGCGCGTCAGCGCCCAGCGCCGCGACGGACGCCCCACCTTGTCGGCCACGTCCTCGTGCGCCACCAGACCCTTGTCTTGCGCCGCCTCGAGCTGGCGCCGCGCGCCCATGGAGGTGATCTCGAGCAAGGCCGCCAACTGCTGCGCCGTCTGCGGCCCGCGCATCTTCAACAGGAACAGGGTTTGCTCCGACGTGCTGGCATTCATGCCACGACCTTCGCGTCACCGGTGCCGTCCAGCTGGCGGCGCCAGGCCGCCATGCGCCAGGCAGCCCAGGCGGCGGACACAGCGCCCGCAACGAGGATCAGCCGCGTGTCGATCAGAGTCAGCACGGAACCGCTCAGAGCCACGACGATGTTGGCGATGCAAAAGGTGGTGGCCAGCAAGCCCATCACGGCGCCCTGCCCGTGCACGCTGAAACGCTCGGCGCACCAGCCCTGGATCACCGTGTTGTACAGCGCATTCGGAATGCCGAACAGCACGATGGCGGCGATGCCCACCCAGATATTGCCCATCGCCAAGATCCCCACCGCCAGCGCCACGCCACGGGCATACCAGCTGGCCCGCAACAGCGGCGCATGCCGGCTGGGCCCACCCGCCAGCAGGGACGTGACCGTCATCGTGCCGCACAGTCCCACATTCACCCAGGCAATTTCCTGCGCACGGTAACTGGCCGTCTCGACCAACCACAGCGGATAAAACTCGTAAAAACTGGCCACGCCACAGGTCAGCGCCAGTTGCACGATGAATAGGGTGCGCAACTCCTCATGGCGCAGCAGGTTCAGCGAATGCCGGTCGCGCGCCACTTGCCACCACGACGTCGTCAATAGCGAGGGTGTTTCGCGCGGCAAACCGACGGCCACCAGCACGGCGACGAGCATCAGGGCGGCGGCGGCGATCCAGAACGGCACCGTCACACCCCAATGCAGAGTGGCGCCCGCCAAGATGGGGCCCACCAGCCAGCCCAGGTAAAACGCGCCATTCAGCCACGACATGGCGCGCAGGCGCAACGGTCCCGTCAACTGGTCGGCCAGCATGGCGCGCGCCACGGCGCCGTTTCCCTCCAGCAAACCGGTGATGAAACGGGCCACGATGAATAGCGGGTAGGATTGGATCACCAGCGCCCAGGCCGTGATGGCGTGGCCGATGGCGGCGCCCACGGCCGTGCGCATCAGCAAGGGACGGCGGCCATAGCGGTCCGACAGCGGCCCCAGTACGGCCGAGCCGATCAGCAAGCCCAGCGGATTGATGGTCAGCGCCAGGCCGAACAGCAATTTGGATGGCAAGCCCAGGAAATTATTGAAGGCATTCGGCGCCTCGGCGGCGAACAGGGGCGGCAGGATCGGGTATGGCAGCGAGGCGCCGATGGTCGACAGCAGCGCCAGCAGACAGGCGGCGGAAATTAAAATAATGTTTTTCATGCGGGCTCGATGGATAGTGTCTGGCAAGACTACGTGACCATGCCACATTAGTAAACTAAAATGTTTATTAATTGCGTTGTTCATTGCTGCCGTGCACGCCATCGCCTCGGCTATCATTACCCCATGAATCACGTTTAACAAGGCAAACATGACACTGTCAGAAATTGAACAGCAACACGACTTCAGCTATCCCACTCTGTACCGGCAACTGGAGCGCGACGGCATGCTGGCCGTAGGCGAATACGGTCCCGACTGGTACAAGCTGGTGCTTCCCACATTAAAAGATCATCCCACCTTGCTGCTGCATGCGGACGATTTCGAATTGCTCAATATCAAGGCCGTTGCCGAAGCTGTGGAAACCTTGCTGGACGCGGACGACTATCGGCACATCGACCCCGCCTTCCAGTTCATCCCGTTCGCGCAAACGGGCGCGGGCGACCACTACTGTTTTTTTGCTGCAAGCGCGCAGGATGGCGAGCTGCCCATCGTGCTGCTGTGGCACGACCAGAATGAAGCCCAGTACCTGGCGAAAAACCTGCAAGATTTTATGTTTCACATGTTGTTGAACAGCATGGCCGACCAGGATACCTACAACGACATCAGCGACGAAGAATTCAGGGATCAACTGGCAAAAACCCTGGGCACGCATGCGCGCTACCTGACACCGGAACAGGCGCAGGTCCTGCAAACGCTGCTGGCCAGGGATATCGTCGATTACGAGGTCGTGCTGCCCAAAGGCAGAAAAGAGGTGCACCGAGGCTTGCTGACCGATATCGAACTGGCCAGCCTGCGCGAGGAATTCATTCCTTACGAAAAGTTCGACAGCTGTTTTACCTACAGCACGGCTGGCTGAACATAAATCGCTGGGCAAGCGGCGGTGGAAGGTTTAAACTGTATATAAACACAGTAAAATTCATCACCTTGCACCTTGCCCTATTGTCATCCCCATGCTGAGAGTCCTGGAAAATCCCCTGTATTATCTGGATAATTTCCAGGATGTGCTGAGCTGGATAGGCGCGCGTTACGCCGATCTGCTGAGTCTTGAGGAAACACAATTCATCGCCGCATTCGGCGCACTGCCGCAGCCATCGCGCGCCCTGTTCGTACGCCTGGTCATGCGCAAAGGCTGCCTGTTTCGCGCCAGCAAGCTCAATTACCCGGAAATCGGCGACACGCGCGCCGCCGCCCTGCCCTTGCTGGCCACGGGCTGGGTGGTAGCCGATCCTGCCATCTCGCTCGATACACTGTTCGAGCAACTGCTGAAAGCAGAAATCGCCCAGGCTTTCCACCTCGCCGCGCCCCTGAAAGCGGCGCGCAAGGCCGAGCAGCTCGACGCCTTGCGCGAACTGCATGTGGAAGCAAAACCGTTCTCCGCATGGCATCCGGCCTGCACCGACGTGCTGTACCGCATCGGCTTGCAGCCCCTGTGCGACCGCCTGCGCCTGATTTACTTTGGCAATTATCACCAGGACTGGTCTGAATTCGTGCTGTCCGACCTCGGTGTGTATCAATACGAAAAAGTGGAATTCTCGCCGCAATCGCGCGGTTTTCGCACGCGCCAGGATATCGAGCACTATGAAGTGCTGCACCAGTGCCGCGAACGCTACAACGACAGCGCGCCGGCGGACGAAGTGCTGCAGGAACTGGCGGCGCTGCCCTTGTCCCAGGACAATACCTGGCTGGCCAGCCGGCGCGACAAGCTGCGCTTCCAGATCGCCCAACACCTGGAGAAATGCCAGGACTGGCCGGCCGCCTACCGCGCCTATGCCGATTGCCGCTATCCGGGCGCCCGGGGCCGCGCCATCCGCGTGCTGGAAAAGGATGAGCAGCCGCAAGCGGCCTACGAACGCCTGATGCTCGCCCTGGCCGCGCCGGAAAGCGAAGCGGAACAGCAATTGCTGCTGCGCATGGGGCCCCGTTTGCGGCGCAAGCTGGGCCACGCAAAACAGGCGGCCAGCGCGGCGGCCACCGTGGACCGCATCGACCTGCTGCTGCCGTATCCGGCGCAAGCGTGCTACGTGGAAGGCGTGGTGCAGCAGCACCTGATGCAGGATGACGCGCCCGTGTACTACGTGGAAAACACCCTGATCAACTCGCTGTTCGGCCTGCTGTGCTGGCCCGTCATTTTCAAGGCCATGCCGGGCGCCTTTTTCCACCCATTCCACCGTGGCCCGGCCGACTTGCACAGCGCCGATTTTTACCAGCGCCGCAGCCTGGACTTTGCCGCCTGTCTGGCGCAGCTGGACGACGGCAGTTATCAGGCAGCCATCCGCGCCACGCTTACCGCCAAGCAAGGCATCGTCTCGCCCTTCGTCAGCTGGGACGTGCTGGACGGCGGCTTGCTGGACCTGGCGCTGGCCTGCATCCCGGCCGCCCACCTGAAAAAGGCGTTCGAGCGCATCTTGCTCGATATCAAAAGCAACCGCAGCGGCTTGCCTGATTTAATCCAGTTCTGGCCGGCAGAGCAGCGCTACCGCATGATCGAAGTCAAGGGTCCGGGCGACCGCCTGCAAGACAACCAGCTGCGCTGGATCGCGTATTGCGCCGAGCACGCCATGCCCGTCAGCGTGTGCTACCTGCAATGGCAGGTGGCCGCATGAACCGCAAAAGTTACACGATCGCCGTGCGCGCCCTGTGCGAATTCACGGCCAAGGTGGGCGACCTGGACTTGCGTTTCACGCCCTCGCCCACGGCCCAGGAAGGCATGGCCGGCCACGCCACCGTCACCGGCCGGCGCGACGACGATTACCAGCGCGAAATCAGCCTGGCCGGCGACTTCGGCCCCCTGCATGTGCGGGGCCGTGCCGATGGCTACGACCCGGCGCGGCGCCAGCTGGAAGAAATCAAGACGTACCGGGGCGACCTGGACGCCATGCCCGCCAACCACCGCCAGCTGCACTGGGCGCAGGCGCGCATCTACGGCCACTTGCTGTGCCAGCAGCTGAACTTGCCCATGCTGCGCGTGGCGCTCGTGTATTTTGATATTGTCAGCCAGAAGGAAACGGTCATGCACGAGGAATGCACGGCCGAGGCGCTGCGTCTGTTCTTTGAACAGCATTGCGCGCTGTTCCTCGACTGGGCCGAGCAGGAAATGGCACACCGGGCCAGCCGCGACGCGCAGCTGACGGCCATGGCCTTCCCCCATGCCGACTTCCGTCCGGGCCAGCGTCAATTGGCCGAGGCCATGTACAAGGCCAGCAGCCGTGGCTGCGGCTTGCTGGCGCAGGCGCCCACGGGCATCGGCAAGACGGTGGGCAGCCTGTTTCCCATGTTGAAAGCGACGGCCGCGCATGGCCTCGATAAACTGTTTTTCCTGGCCGCCAAGGTGCCGGGCCGGCAAATGGCGCTCGACGCCTGCGCCATCCTCAAAAATAGCGCGCCCCTGCTGCCCCTGCGCGTGCTGGAACTGAGCGCCAAGACCAGCGCCTGCGAACATCCTGACAAGGCCTGTCATGGCGAATCATGCCCGCTGGCCAAGGGTTTTTACGATCGCCTGCCGCTGGCGCGCGAAGTCGCGTTGGCCAGTGGCTTGATTTTGGACAAGGAAGCCATACGCGCCATCGCCTTGCAGCAGGGTATCTGCCCGTACTACCTGGGCATGGAGCTGGCGCGCTGGAGCGATGTCGTCATCGGCGACTACAACTATTACTTCGACCTCAGCGCCATGCTGTACGGCATGACCCTGGCCCACGACTGGAAAGTCAATGTGCTGGTCGACGAAGCGCACAATATGGTGTCGCGCGCGCGCAGCATGTATTCGGCCGAACTGGAGCAGATCAATCTGAAGCTGCTGCGCAAGTTCGCGCCCGAAGCCTTGAAAAAACCGCTGGATCGCCTCGCGCGCCAGTGGACGGCCCTGCTCAAGGAACAGGATGGCGACTACCATGTGCATCCCGCCTTGCCGGACAAATTCTTTGGCGCCCTGCAAGGGGTAGCCACGGCCATTGGCGATTACCTGGCCGACCACGCGGCGGCGCTCGATGAAGACTTGCAGCGCTTTTATTTCGACGTGCTGCTGATCAACCGCCTGGCAGAGAGCTTTGGCGAGCATTCGCTGTTCGACGTCAGCAAGACAAATACGGGATCCACTGCTGGCTCCACCGTGTGCATCCGCAACATCGTGCCCGCGCCCTTCCTCAAGGAACGCTTCGCGGCCAGCCACAGCACAGCCCTGTTTTCCGCCACCCTGAGCCCGTGGAATTACTACAGCGATACACTGGGCATGCCGGCCGACACGGCCTGGGTCGACGTGGAATCGCCATTCCAGGCGGAGCAGCTATCCGTGCGCGTGGCCGATACCATTTCCACGCGCTACCAGCACCGCGCCGCCTCGCTGCTGCCCATCGCCCAACTGATGGCGCGCCAGTACGCAGAAACGCCGGGTAACTACCTGGCCTTTTTTAGCAGTTTTGACTACATGGAAAAGACGGCCACCCTGTTTGCCCAGCATTATCCCGACGTACCCATCTGGCAGCAGCCACGCCGCATGGACGATACTGCCCGTGCGCAATTTCTGGGCCGCTTCGGCCTGGACACGCGCGGCATCGGCTTTGCCGTGCTGGGTGGGGCGTTTGGCGAAGGCATCGACTTGCCGGGCGCGCGCCTGATCGGCGCCTTCATCGCCACCCTCGGTTTGCCGCAGATCAATCCCGTCAACGAGCAGATCCGCCAGCGCATGGGCGACATCTTCGGCGCCGGCTACGACTACACGTATTTGTATCCGGGCATGCAAAAGGTGGTGCAGGCCGCCGGCCGTGTGATACGCACGCAGTCGGACAAAGGCGTCGTGTACCTGATCGACGACCGTTTTTCCCGGCCGGAGATCCGCCAGCTATTGCCCACCTGGTGGGATGTGCAGCTGGCCAGCTAGCCAACCAGTAATTTCAGCTTCTGGTAACCCGCCTTGCTCACGGGTATCCTCGTGTCATCGCGCAAGATAGCCACGTGACTGTCTTTGGTGGCTGCCTCGATGCGGCGGATGCCGTCGATATTGAGCAGATACGACCGGTGCACGCGCAAGAACTTGGCAGGATCGAGCTGGGCTTCCAGCTCCGCCAGCGTCTGGCTTTTCAGGTAGGACTTGCCCTCGGAACGGATGCTGATGTAATCGTCCTGCGCCTCGATGTAATCGATCCTGCCACTGGCGATCACGTGGACCTTGGCGCCATCGCGTATCAGCACGCGGTCCAGGTGCGCGGTGCGCGTGGCCGCCTCGCGCGCCACCGTTAGCACAGTCTCGGGTGTGCTGCGGTTGGCGCGCGCGTGGGCTAGCGCCTGGTCGAAACGCTGTTCGCTGAACGGCTTCAGCAGATAATCCAGGGCATGGCATTCAAACGCTTTCAAGGCATACTCGTCGTAGGCCGTGACAAAGATCAAACGCGTCTTCGCGCCGATCAGCTCCGCCACTTCAAAACCGTCCAGGCGCGGCATCTGGATATCGAGGAAGACCAGTTCCGGCGCCAGGTCCGCGATGGCCTTGACGGCCTCGAAACCGTTGGCGCACTCGGCGACGATATCGATATCATCATGGCGCGCCAGGTATTCGCGCAGCACGCTGCGTGCCAGCAATTCATCATCGACGATGGCCACCCGCATTCTTGCCTGCATCATGCTTCCTCCGTGTCGCCGGTCTGCGCCGGCATGGAAATCATCACCTCGAAATGGCCGTCGCGCCGGCCCCAGTGCACGCTGGCTTCGTGCCCATAGGCGCCGGCCAGACGCTGACGCACATTCTCCAGCCCCACGCCATTGCCGCGCTCCGACCTTTGATCCGCATCCACCGGATTGCGCACGGCAATCTGCAACAGGCTGCCTGCGCGCCTGGCCTCGATGGCGATCAGCCCCCCCTCTGTCAAGCCGCAGATACCGTGCTTGACGGCATTTTCCACCAGCGGCTGTATCAGCATGGGCGGCAGCAAACACGCCAGCGCAGCGTCGTCGATGGCTACCGCCACTTGCAGGCGCGCGCCGAAACGCACCTGCTCGATGGCGAGAAAGTGGCGGATCAGCACCAGTTCCTGCTCCACGGTGATGTGCTTGTGCGCTTCCAGGCTCAGGCTCTGGCGAAAGAAACTGGCCAGCTGCACCGTCATCTGGCGCGCGCCCGCCGCATCGATGGACGTCAGGGCGCTGATGGAGTTCAAGCTATTGAACAGGAAATGCGGATCGATCTGCGTGCGCAGCATGCGCAGTTGCGCTTCCTGCGCCATCAGCTGCGCTTCCAGGCCGCGCTGTTCGGCCATCCTGGCGCGCACGAATTCCAGCAACAGATAATGCACGGCGGCAGCCAGGCAATACAGCAGCACGCCCAGGCCGAAGAACAGGGCCAGCAGCGACTGCGTCAGGTTCACGCCCAGCCAGCGCAGCTCCAGCAACAGGCTGACGCTGTTCAAAAATTGCAGCAGGGTCGCCCACAACAAGCCCGCAAACAGGGCCGCCACACCCATCACGCCGGCGATGGCGAGCGGATGGCGGGCGTGCAAGGGATAGGCGCGGCATAGATAAAATGCGGAAAATCCCGAACCGATTGCATACACGAGCGTGGCGGGCACCACCAGCAGGATCGCATTAAGCCAGGGCGCGTGGGCCACCCTGGCCAGGATACAGGCCAGGGCCAGGCCCAGCGCGATGCATACCAGGAACACCACCACGGCGCCGCGCCGCTTCGACAAAGGCCCGGACATGGCGCCTAGTTACGGATTTCCAGGCCGCCCATGATGGCGTAGCCCGTCACGTACAAACGCTTGTTCTGGTTCGGCGGCACGATGGTTTTTTCTTCAAAGCCGCCCAGGATGGGCGTGCCCTGCAGCACCACGCTCCAGTCGGGCGGAATCTTGATGGTGACGCCGCCGCACAGGGCAAACACGTTGAGCACGGCTTCGCCTTCGATCGACGCCTGGCGCAAGTCGATTTCGCAGCCGGCCATGATGACATTGATATCGCCGCCCCTGAAGCGCTGCGACGACACGCGCCGCACATAGCCGCCCAGGATGGCCGTCACTTCGATGATGCTGTCATCGTCTGCCTGCCCGCCGGCGCCGGGTGCTGCCGTCGCATCGGTGGCCGCCTTGTCCAGCGACACGGCGCCATTCCTGGCCTGGCCGAATGAGTCAGGCGCCGCACTACCATCCGGCGGTGCGGCAAAGTGTCGGCGGCGCTGCCGCCGCTGCCCGCTTGGCAGGGATTTCGACACCACGGCCACGCCGACGGCAATGATGAGCAGCGGCCACAGCATGCTCCAGTTGATATACAACAAGCCCATGGCTTTCAGGGTCCAGCTCAGGCCCAGCAAGACCATCACGCCGCCCAGCACGTAGCCGGAGCGTGTATGGCTTTGCGATATTTTCAGCAGGCCGAAAATGATGAGGATGGTGGGCCAGAAGCGGAAGGTGTAGCGCACATTGATGAAGCCGAGATTATCGAGCAGGAACAACAGCCCCAGGCCGATGACGATGACGCCCAGCACGATCTGCGATGGCGAGTGCAGCGGCGGTTTATTTTTCATGCTCGGACTCCCGATAGGCAATAAAATGTTTGTTCAGCAGCGGTTCCAGCACAAGGCCCACGCCCCAGGCGATCAGCAAGGCCGGCCAACTATTGTAGAAATTCAAGTTCCACAGTTCTTCGTACGACACATACCACCAGGCGGCAAAAAAGATCAGCCACAGGCCGCTCAGTACCTGCTTCGGGGACACGGGCGTGAGCAACTTGTTGAGGCCAAAGACGACCAGTATCAGCGGCCAATAATGCCATAGTGCATAGTAATCGTGGAGATAGATCACATCGAGCCGGTCCAGCAAGATGACGGCGCCGATGGCGATAAGCAGCACGCCCCACAGCAGCTGGGTACGACGGCAATAAGCTGGTTCAGGTTTCACGGTCACCCCTTTGAGTTGGTTGATCGTAAAGATACGCGGATTTCGGGCGCGCGAAAACACCGCTTCGGCGAATGGCGGGCAGGCAGCGGTGAATGGCGCAACGGCAGAAACGACAGGCAAAAAAAGACCGGCTAGGGCCGGCCTTGAAGGGGTTCGCAGTACGCATCGCGACCTGGAGTTGCAGTGCACAGCCGCATGGCGCCAATGCGCCAACGCGCCAACGCGCCGGCAGCGGAAATCTGGTGCCGATCCTTGAGGCGACCGGCTGACCTGCTGGAAGATCGAACATGCCGCCAACTTCACGGCAGTGCGTCTCAACCAAGCAAAGTCATCATACTCCTGATCGTCACATTGCACCGTTCGCTAGCGCACACAGATGCGGCTTTGCTGAGCTGCATCAAACGGCGATGGCGTGCGGCGCATTGAGCATGTCGTTCTCGATCCATGTCAGCACGGATGGACCCTGCGGCTGCCAGCCCAGCTTGCGCGCCCGCGCGCCGCGCACGCGGCTGTTGGAGCCGAGGCCGTAGGAAGCCATCTCGTAGCCCCATTCGGCAATCGCTTCGGGCAGCGGCCAATCCTGCGCGGGACCCAGGTCCAGTGCCTTGGCGATGGCAGCCGTCATGTCGCGGAAGGCCGCTTCGCCTGACTCGACAAAATAAAAGGTGCCGGCGGGCGAGTTTTCCAGTGCCAGCAAATACAGGCTGACGACATCGTCGATATGCACGTTGGACCAGATGTTGCGGCCCGGCCCCACGTGGCGCACGATGCCGCTTTTGCGCGCCTGCTTGAGCAAACGGGGCAATTGCACGCTGTCACGCGGCAAAGCGCCATGGCCGTAGATCAAGGTGTTGCACAATACGCTCGCGCGGACACCTTGCGCGGCGCTGGCCAGCACCAGCTCATCGATGGCGACCCTGGCGGCCTTGTCGGCCGTGGGCGCCGGCAACTTGTCTTCGTCATAAATCTGTTCCGTGCCCTCGCCGCCCGAGGCGTCGCCCACGATGGACGAGCCGCTGGTATGCAGGAACACTTTGTTGGTGCCGGCCAGCGCTTCCAGGATGGCTTCCACGGCGCCCCGGTGGTCGCTGCTGGCCGCATTGATGACGGCGTCGGCCGCCTTCGCCTGCTCGATGAGCAATGCGCGGTCGTTCAAATCGCCCTGCACGCCCAACACGCCGACCTTGGCCAGCTCGGCCACCTGTTCCGGTTTGCGCACCAGGCCAGTGACCTGATGGCCGGCGCGCACGAGGCCCGCCGCGATGGAACTGCCAATGAAACCTGCCGCGCCTGTCAAGAATACTTTCATGCCGTCACTCCCTGTCTAGTTAGATTGCTATCAATCACACCAGCCCAGTATGCCCGCTTTCATCTTGCGCAAAAAGCAGCCACACGGCAAAAGATCTATGCCTTGGGCGCAACAATCTTCTGTTTGAGCTGCAAGGCGGCGATGTAGCGGCTCCGATAGGCGGGGTCTTGCGGCGTCAGCAAGGTCAGCCTGTCGCGCGCGCGCGTGGCGGCCACATAGAAGCGGTTTTCTTCTTCCAGCGGGTCAGTCTTGCTGCGCGGGAATTCGTCGACGGCCAGGTAGGGCAAAATCACGTGGTTGTACTCGAGGCCCTTGATCTGGTCGATGCAAGCGATCACCAGCCTGGCCTTGCCGGTCGAGACCGTCACAGCTTCTTCCATCTCGCCCAGCCAGCCGGCAAAGCCACCGAGCGCCACGCCCGCTTCGCTGCACACGGCAATGAAGCCGTGCAGGGAACGGGCCACGACCCGCGCCTGGGCCGGGTCGACATAGATGCGGCGCGCCGTCTGTTCCAGCTGCATCAGGCCAAAGATATGCTGCAAGGCATCGCCCGCCAAAGCGTCGGCGGGCAGCGCGCGCAGGTAATCGACGGCGGCCAGGGTCAGCGCCGCCTTGTCCCGGTTGTGCGACTTGGCCAGCTGGTTCGTCAAAAAGCCTTCCAGCAAGTCCGGGTAATTGGCCACGTCGGCCTTGGCTTGCTGGAGCTCACCGCGCGTAAACGGGATTTCCGCAAACGTCACCAGCGCTTCGAGGATCTCGCCGCGGCGCGGGCCGTTCTTGATGGCGTGCAAGTCCTTGCGGGCGATGGCCACCATGCCGCGCAGCATCAGCACTTCCAGGCTCAGCAGATAGCTGTTCATGTCCACCAGGCCATACGCGATGCCGCTCTGGAATAGCGCCGTTTCCACGCGGATGGCCTGGTCGCGGTCGCGCAGCAGAATGGCCGTCGTGCCCGCATGCGCGTGTTCAAGCGCGGCGATCAGCTGGGCGCTGCACGCTTGCGGCTGCGCATGGTCATACTCGAGCACTTCGATGTGGGTGGCACGCGACAGGGCCGACACGCTGGCCTTGTTTTTCAGCACGCCCACGGCTTGCGCCAGTTGCGGGCCGTAGCGGTAGGATGCCGTCAACGGCAAGCGCTGCAAGGTGGGGAATTCCTGCTCGAAGCGCTGGCGCAGGAAGCGATGGTCGGCGCCCGACCACGTATAGATGACTTGATCCTTGTCGCCGGCGCCGCAGAAAAACGCGTTGCCGCGGCGTATCAGCATGGTCAGCAGGCGGAACGACGCCTCATTCAAATCGTGCAATTCGTCGGCCACGATGATCTGGAAGGCAGGCAATTGCTGGCGTAGCGGCTCGTCGCCATCGAGCATGCGCACCAGGTCGTAGGTGGCGTCAAATGGCGCGCGGAACTGGATATCGCCCGTGTCAGCGCCGCGCAAACCCTCGTATTCGCGCAGCCACAGATAATGCGTGCGCGACATGCCCAGCATTTCCAGGTTGTCGTCCAGCGAATTGCTCTCGAAATCAGGATTTTGAAAATCCAGGCGCGCCTTGGTGCGCAATTGCAGTTTCAGAAATTCGGCTATCGCCCCGTTCGTCGTATTGATTTCCAACGGATAACGGTCAGCGTACTTCTCGGAGACCACCTCCAGTGCTTCCCAGGCCACGGGACGCAACTCTTCATCGCTGCGCATGAACGCCACCTGCATGTTTTCCAGCTGCAGCAGCACCTTGGCGGCAAAAGCGTCAAAGGTGTCGATGACGAGGCGCTTGACGACGCCCAGCGGCACCCCCACTTCCAGCAGACGCTGGCGCAGGGCCAGGCGCGCCGCCTCGGTAAACACGAGGGCCAGCATGCGCTCTGGCGCGCGGCCCCGGTGCAGCGCCTCGGCCAGGCGCAGGGCCAGGGTCGTCGTCTTGGCCGCGCCGGCATTGGCGTCGATCAGCACCACTTTCTTTTGCGCCGTCTGGATGGCCACCTGCTCCGGCGTGGGTATGATGCGTTTGGGAATGAACTGCGGGGCGTTATCTGTACTCAAAAGAATTCCTGAAAAGGGTAGCAGCTGGCTGTCTCGGACTTACCAGGCGCAGGTGCGCAGGCCGGCAAAGATGTCGCCGCGCTCGGGCGCATGAAAGGTGCGCATGCGGGCCGAATGCAGGCGCGGCGGCGTGGCGAAGGCGGCGCCGCGCAGCACCTGGTGCTGCATGAAATACGGCGCTGAATACTCGCGCCAGGCATTCGGCACAAAGCCCGGATACGGCTCGAACGGCGTCGCCGTCCACTCCCACACCTGGCCCCAGTGAAAGCGCGGATGGCCGGACAGCGCAGCATACTCCCATTCCGCCTCGGTCGCCAGACGCCGCCCCGCCCAGGCGCAGTACGCTTGCGCTTCATACAGATTGATGTGGCGCACGGCTTCATTCAGCGGCAAGGTCGTGCGCTGGCCAAAACGCATGGTGCGCCACTGCGTCGCTTCGCGCAGCCAGTACAGGGGCGACGAGCGCTCCTGCTGCATCAGCCAGGCGCTGCCGGCCGCGCTCCAGAACTGGCGGTTCTGGTAGCCGCCATCGGCGACAAAATCGGCAAACTGGGCGTTGGAGACGGGTACGGCGTCCATGCGGAACGGCGGCACGTAGCAGCTATGGGGTGGAGATTCATTGTCGAAGGCAAATCCGGCCCCGCGCGGCGAGCCCAGTTCGATGCTAGCGCCAGGAAAAGCGATCTCCCCCGCCCCTGCCGACAAGACGGGACTGGCAGCCAGGGACTCCGGGGCTTCCAGGCCCAGCCATTGCAAGCCGGCCAGCATTTCCTCGCCGCACAAATCCTCATGCGCCAGCGCTAGCCGGTATGGCGCCAGGACGCTGTCGACATTGGCTTCGCGCGACAGTTTATCCAAGACCCTGTCTAGCACTTCGTGGCAATACGTCTTCACGGCGCCCGGACTGGGCAATTCCAGCTTCCAGCGCGCGCGGTGCTCGACCATGTTGGCGTCGAACAAGTCGTCGCCGCGCGTCAGCAGGGAATTGTAGATGGCGTCGGCCGGATGGCTGGAAGCGGCTTCGCGCAGGATGTACCACTCGGCGAACCAGGCAATATGCGCCAATTGCCATAAGGGCGGATTGAAGCGCGGATGACGGGGCAGGCCCGCCACCACGTCCAGGCCGGCAGTGACATAACAGTCGAATAGGGACAGGGTATCCTGGCGCGCAGCCTGCAGCGACTGGGCCAGTTGCTGCGCGCCGGCGTGGCGAAAAGAAGTGTTGATTAAAGTCATGACCTGATTGTAACGACTTATGCCAACATTGCACCAGTCGCCGAGGAAACAGGGAGAGGCCTACCCTCCCCCGGACTACTTGACCAGCAGTTCGCCCTGCAGCGGCGTGACGACGGACTTCGGCATGCTGACGATGAAGCTGCTGCCCTTGTCGGCCACGGACTGGATGGCCAAAGTCCCACCGTGGCGCAGCAGCACATACTTGACGATGGCCAGGCCCAGGCCCGTACCCTGGGTTTCGCGCGAACGGCTCTTGTCGACGCGGTAGAAACGCTCGGTCAGGCGCGAGATATGCTCGGGGCTGATGCCGATGCCCGTATCTTGCGCAATGAATTGCGGTCCGGCCGGGCCATCCTGCCAGCGCAGGGTGATGGTGCCGCCGGCCGGGGTATAGCGCACGGCGTTCGAGGCCAGGTTGCCGAAGGCGCTGTACAGCTCGTCATAGCTGCCCAGCACATCGGGGCCCTTGCATTCCATGCTCACTTCATGCTTGCCGGCCGACAAACCCTTGGCGTCGCGCAAGACTTGCTGCATGAGCTGTTTGACATCCACCGGCTCGGGACGCAGCGGATAGTCGACCGATTCCAGGCGCGACAGGGTCAACATGTCTTCGATCAAATGCTGCATGCGGTGGCCCTGCTCCGTCATCAGCTTGAGGTGGGCGGCGCGCGTGGCGGCATCCAGGTCCAGCTCGGCAGAAGCGATTTCCAGGAAACCCACGATGACCGTCAGCGGCGTGCGCAGTTCGTGCGATGCGTTGGCGATGAAGTCGCGGCGCATCATTTCGATGCGTTCCGTCTCCGTCACGTCATGCGTGACCAGGATCTGGCGGCGGTTTTCAAACGGGATGATCTGCACGATCAGCTTGCGGTTGCGGAAGGTGATCGTCAACGGCTGGTCGTAGCGGCCCAGGATGATGTAATCCATGAACTCGGGGCTGCGGATCAGATTGGTGACGCGCATGCCCTTGTCGCGCTCGTGCGTGAGGCCCAGATGTTTCTCGGCGGCCGGGTTGCACCATTCGAGGAACAGCACATCGTCCATGATGACGACGCCGTCGGGCAGCAAATGCATGGCCTGGCGGAAACGCGCCAGCCATTCCGTCAGCTCGGCCTGGTTTTTCTCGTCGTCGCGGCGCATGCGGTACAGGCGCGCGAAGATGCTGGTCCAGGCGCCCCAGCCGTCGGGCAGCTTGGCGCTTTGCGGATTGTCCAGCCAGTTACTCAGCTGGAACAGGTACGACAGCTGCACGAACACCATCATGGCCATCAGCACGAAGGCGATACCCAGCGCATACGTGGCGCCAAACAGATACCAGACGACGGCCACGCCCAGCAGCGCCAGCACCATGCGCAAGGCGGCCGGTACCCAGAACAGCAATTTCGGATTCATAAGAGACAGGCTTTATTTTTCAGACAACATGTAGCCGACACTGCGCACCGTCTTGATCAGGCTTTCCGCCTCTTTCAAGGCTTTGCGCAAGCGCAATACGTGGACATCGACCGTCCGTTCCTCGATCACCACATGGTCGCCCCACACCTTGTCGAGCAGTTGGCTGCGCGAAAACACGCGCTCCGGATGGGCCAGCAGGAATTTCAGCAGCTTGTATTCGGCATGGCCGATATCGATCTTCTGTTCATCCATCATCACGGTGCAGCTGACGGGGTCCAAGGCCACGTTGCCGGCGCGCATGGGCGCCTGCGCGTGTTCCGGACTCTTGCGTCGCAATAGCGCTTTGGCGCGCGCCAGCAGCTCGCGCGGCGAGAACGGCTTGGTGACGTAATCGTCGGCCCCGCTGTTCAGGCCGGCCAGCTTGTCTTCTTCCATGCTCTTGGCGGTGAGCATGATGACGGGGATGGCGGCGAAATTGCGGTCGGCGCGGATGCGCGACAGCAGGCGCAAGCCCGTCTGGTCCGGCAGCATCCAGTCCAGCAGGATAAGGTGCGGCGTGCGGTGCTGGATGAATTCCCAGGCATCGGCAACGTTTTGTACAGAACAGCAATTCCAGCCGGATTCGCGCAGCGAATAGGTCACCAGTTCAACGATGGCCGGCTCATCTTCAACAATCAGTACCGTGGTTTTATCAGATGCCATAAAGCTTACTCAGGGAGCTCCTCGGAAATGGCGGGAGCAGCCACCTTGGTGTGGCGGATGTCCTTGCCTTCAACCACGTAAATCACGTATTCGGCGATATTTTTCGCATGGTCGCCGATCCGTTCGATGGCCTTGGCCACCCACAGGGTGTCGAGCGCCGCCGAAATCGTGCGCGGGTCTTCCATCATAAAGGTGATCAAGTTGCGCATGATAGACCGAAACTCATGGTCGATGATGGCATCTTGTGCAATTAATTGTAAGGCTTGCTTGCCATCGTTGCGGGCAAACGCGTCGAGCGCGTCGTGCAGCATGTCGGTGGCCGTGTTGGCAATGCCGCGCACCATCTCGTAATGGTTGACGACGCCGTTGCCCCGCTTGTGCAGACTCTTCGCCACGCGAGCGATTTTGGTCGCCTCGTCGCCTACGCGCTCGAGGTCGGTAATCACCTTGATGGTGGCCATGATGGTGCGCAAATCGTTGGCGGCCGGCTGGCGGCGCACTATCAAATGGCTGCAGGCATCGTCCAGCGACACTTCCAGCTGGTTGACGACGTCGTCTTCGCGCATCACGCGGTCGGCGCGTTCCGGGTTGCCGATGCGAAAGCACGTCATCGCGTCGAGGAACTGGGTTTCAACGATGCCGCCCATCAGGAGCACTTTCGAGCGGATCGCTTCGAGTTCGTTGTCGTATTGCTTGGATGAATGTTCGCCTATCATGCTGTCTCTCCGTATTCAGTTGTCTTGTATATAGCGGTGCGCGACGGATCAGCCGAAGCGGCCCGTGATGTAATCCTGCGTTTCCTTGCGGGCCGGATTCATGAAGATCTGGTCCGTTTCGCCGAATTCCACCAACTCGCCCAGATACATGTACGCCGTGTAGTCGGAGCAGCGCGCCGCCTGTTGCATATTGTGCGTCACGATGGCAATCGTGTAATCCTGTTTCAGTTCGCTGATCAGCTCTTCCACTTTCGAGGTCGAAATCGGATCCAGCGCCGAGGTCGGCTCATCGAGCAGCAAGACGTCCGGCTTCACGGCCACGCCGCGCGCGATGCACAAACGCTGCTGCTGGCCACCCGACAGCGACAGACCGCTCTTCGAGAGTTTATCCTTGACTTCGCCCCACAGCGCGGCCTTTTTCAAGGCCCATTCCACGCGCTCGTCCATCTCGCCTTTCGACATGTCTTCATACAGGCGCACGCCGAAGGCGATATTGTCGTAGACGGACATGGGGAACGGCGTCGGCTTCTGGAACACCATGCCAACCTTGGCGCGCAGCATGTTGACGTCCTGGTCGGCGTCGAGCACGTTGCGGCCGCGGTACAAGATCGAGCCTTCCGCGCGCTGGCCCGGGTACAGGTCATACATGCGGTTCAGGGTACGCAGCAGCGTTGATTTGCCGCAACCGGACGGGCCGATGAAGGCAGTGACCTTCTTCTCGTGGATGTCCAGGTTGACGTTATGCAAGCTTTGCGTTTTGCCGTAAAAAAAATTCAGGCCCGAAATCTCGATGGTTTTTTTCTTTGGTGCCAAGTCTTGGGCTGGATTCATTTGCGTATTCATGTGGGTTCGCTTCGCTCGATATCTGTTTAATTAGGGACTTTTTGGCTGAACACGGTGCGCGACAGGATGTTTAAGGCCAGCACGCTGAAAGTGATCAGCAGTGCGCCACCCCAGGCCAGCGAGCGCCAGTTGTCGTACGGGCTCATCGCAAACGATGCGATGACGGACGGCAAGTTGGCCATCGGCGCATTCATGTTAAAGCTTTGGAACTGATTATTCAGGGCCGTGAACAGCAGCGGCGCCGTTTCGCCGGCGATGCGGGCCAATGCCAGCAGAACACCGGTGATGACACCGGCCTTGACGGCGCGCAAGCGCACCAGGGTGGCGACCTTCCAGCGCGGCGCACCCAGGGCAAAGGCGGCTTCGAGCAGGCTGTTCGGTACAAGGCGCAGCATATTGTCCGTCGTGCGCACCACTACCGGCACGGCGATCAGCGACAGGGCGATGGCGCCGGCGTAACCGGAGAAGTGCTTGACGTGGGCCACGTACAGCGCATACACGAACAGGCCGATGACGATCGATGGCGCCGACAGCATGATGTCGGTGACAAAGCGCGTCACTTGCGCCAGCTTGTTTTCTTCGCCGTATTCGGCCAGGTAGATGCCGGCCAGGATGCCGATCGGGGTGCTGACGACAGTAGCCAGGCCCACCATCAGGGCGCTGCCGACGATGGCATTGATCAGGCCGCCGCCTTCGCTGCCGGGGGCCGGCGTCGTTTGCGTGAACAGGTCGACGGACAAGGCGCCGAAACCCTTGATAATCAGGGTGAAGAGTATCCATACCAGCACGGCCAGGCCCAGGGCCATGGCGGCCACCGACAGGGCGATGCCGATGCGGTGCATCAACAGGCGCTTGCGGTAGACGGGGTTCATGGCCGGCTTGGCCGGAGCGTCGTGGGGGCTAACTTGGCTGAGCTGGCTCATTTCGTGCCTTCCTTGCGGGACATGCCAGCCAGCATCAGCTTGGCGGCGGATAAGACGATAAAGGTGATGACAAACAGGATCAAGGCCAGCGAGAACAGCGATGCCACATGCAACTCGGATTGCGCTTCGCCAAATTCATTCGCCAGCAAGGAGGTGATGCTGTTACCGGCGGCAAACAACGACCACGACAGTTTATTCGCGTTGCCGATGACGAAGGTGACGGCCATGGTTTCGCCCAGCGCGCGGCCCAGGCCCAGCATGACGCCGCCGACGACGCCGGTCTTAGTGTAAGGCAAGACAATCTTGCGCACCACTTCCCAGCGCGTGCAGCCCAGGCCGTAGGCCGATTCCTTCAGCACGGCGGGGACGATTTCAAACACGTCGCGCATCACCGAAGCGATGAAGGGGATGATCATGATGGCCAGCACCAGGCCGGCCGTCAGCAAGCCGATACCCATCATGGGGCCGCTGAACAGCTGGCCGATGACCGGCACGTTGCCCAGGGTGGCTTTCAGGATGGGCTGGACGTGGTCGGCAAACAGGGGCGCAAACACGAACAGGCCCCAGATACCGTAGATGATCGATGGCACGCCGGCGAGCAATTCGACAGCCGTGCCCAGCGGGCGGCGCAGCCATGCCGGGCAGATCTCCGTGAGGAACAGGGCGATGCCGAAGCTGACGGGAAAGGCGATCAGCAGGGCAATCACCGACGTCACCAGGGTACCGATGATGGGGATCAGGGCGCCGTACTGGTCATTGACGGGGTCCCACTCGGCCGACACGATGAAATGCAGGCCGAAGGTCTTGAAGGCCGGTATCGATTCCATGATCAGCGAAATGATGATGCCGACCAGGACGATCAGCACCGACAGGGCGAACAGCATCGTCACCTTGTGGAACATGAAATCCTGGAAGCGCTGCTTGCGCATGGTGGAAAGCATTTGCGCGTGACTGATGGAATCGGTCATGGTGCCGCCTGGCATGGGGATCGTGGAGGAGGTAGATTGTGCGCTCATATTGTGCCAGATGTGGGTGGTACTGCCGGTATTGCTGTTTTGAACTCTTGTTTTATCTTGCTTTTTTAGCCGGGACCGCCTGCAAGGGCTGGCGGGCGGTCCTGGCTAACTCCCTGCCCCGCCGTGCTGCTGGCGGAGGGACAAGGATCAGTACTTAAGTATTCAGACTATCGGATTAGTAAATTGCTTTGCCCGATGCGTCTTTCAAATTGGCTTTCCACGACTCTTGCACCAGTTTCACGACCGATGCCGGCATCGGCACGTAGTCCAGTTCAACGGCAGCGGCGCCACCGTTTTTGTAGGCCCAGTCGAAGAATTTCAGGACTTCTTTTGCCTTGCCTGCGTCAGCCTGGACTTTGTGCATCAGGATGAACGACACGCCGGTGATAGGCCAGCTGTTCTTGCCAGCCTGGTCGGTCAGGACCACGCCGAAGCCTGGGGTTTGCGTCCAAGGTGCCGAAGCGGCTGCTGCCTTGAAATTTTCGTCGTCAGGCTGCAGGAAGTTGCCGTCCTTGTTTTGCAGCTGGGTATGCGACATCTTGTTTTTCTTGGCGTAAGCCCACTCGACGTAGCCGATCGAACCCTTGATGCGCTGTACGTTGGCGGCGACGCCTTCGTTACCCTTGCCGCCCACGCCCACGGCCCATTTCACAGCCGAGCCAGCACCGATTTTCGATTTGAATTCCGGGTTGGTTTTCGACAGGAAGTCGGTGAACAGGAAGGACGTGCCCGAACCGTCGGCGCGATGCACCACGGTGATTTCCGTGTCTGGCAGCTTGACGCCACTGTTCAGTGCGGCGATCTCAGGCGCGCTCCACTTGGTGATCTTGCCCAGGTAGATGTCGCCAACGACTTTACCCGTCATTTTCAACTGGCCTGGGGTCACGCCGTCCAGGTTGACGATGGTGACCACGCCGCCCATGATGGCAGGGAACTGCATCAGGCCCGCTTCTTCCAGCTCTTCTGCCTTCAAAGGCATGTCCGAGGCGCCGAATTCAACAGTCTTGGCCTTGATTTGCTTGATGCCAGCGCCGGAACCGACGGACTGGTAGTTCAGGCCGTTGCCGGTGTTGGCTTTGTACGTCTCGGCCCATTTGGCGTAGATCGGGTACGGGAAGGTAGCACCAGCACCTGTCATATCTGCCGCCATGACGGAAGCGGAAGAAAATGCCATCGCTGCCGAAGCACCCACGACGATAAATTTGAACATTTGCTTCATTTGCATATCAAGTCCTCAGGGTTGTTAGGGCTCAAAGTCCCGGTTGAATGCTGCGCAGTCTAGCAAGCGAATATGACAGCTTTATGACATAGATAAAAATTCATGAAATAATTGACTACGCCCCGAGGAATGCCCTTTTCGGCGCGAAAAATGACAGGACCGGCGACGCTTTATGACAGCTTATGTCACGCTTACGTCATATTTCATGATTACACTCACAACGCGTCATACATGATGAAATACGGCTAGAATTAACTATCTGCAAAGACAAAAGAATATGAAACCTGAAATGCACATGGAAGTGACCAAATCGGGCATCCTGCTGGACCGCGAACTGTCGCAACTGACTTTCAACCGGCGCGTGATGGCCCAGGCGGAAGACCCGAACATTCCGCTGCTCGAGCGCCTGCGCTACCTGTGCATCGTCAGCAGCAACATGGATGAGTTCTTCGAGGTGCGCGTGGCCAGCCTGCTAGCGGCCGGCAGCATCGGCGGTTCGCTGGCGGGCCACCCTGCCCTGGCGGCCAACCTGGAGCGCATCGGCAAGGAATGCCATGCGCTGGTGGAACGCCAGTACGAGATATTAAATAGCGACGTCTTGCCAGCCCTGCGCGAAGCGGGCGTGCATTTGCTGCGCGACAGCGACCGCAACGAGGCTCAGCGCGCCTGGGTCAAGCAGTATTTCGACCGCGAAGTACGCCCCCTGCTCACGCCCATCGGCCTCGATCCGGCCCACCCGTTCCCGCAAGTGGTCAATAAAAGCCTCAATTTCATCGTTTCGCTGAGCGGCAAGGATGCGTTCGGGCGCGGCACGGCGATCGCCATCGTCAAGGCGCCCCGCGTCTTGCCGCGTGTCATCAAGTTGCCGGATGAGATATCCGGCGATGGCGTGTCCTTTTGCTTATTGTCGTCCGTCATCCATGCACACATCTCGGACTTGTTCGCCGGGCGCGAGGTGATTGCCTACTCGCAGTTCCGGGTCACGCGCGACAGCGACCTGTGGGTCGATGAAGACGAAGTCAAGAACTTGCGCCAGGCCTTGAAGGGCGAACTGGTGGGGCGCCAATTCGGCACCTCTGTGCGCCTGGAAGTGGCGCGCAATTGCCCGCCAGAACTGTCACAGTTCCTGCTCGACCAGTTCAGCCTCGATCAAAGCCGGCTGTACCGCGTCAACGGCCCCGTGAACCTGGTGCGCCTGTCGGAAATGATCGACCACGTCAAGCAGCCCGAGCTGCGCTTCCCCCCCTTCTTCCCCGGCCTCGCGCATAAAGCCATCGGCAACGACATCTTTGCCGCGCTCAACAAGCACGACATCCTGCTGCACCACCCCTACCAGTCGTTCCAGACGGTGATTGACTTCGTGCGCAGCGCCGCCTACGATCCGTCCGTCGTCGCCATCAAGCAGACAATCTACCGCACAGGCATGAACTCGGACTTGATGGAGTCACTCATTACGGCGGCGAAGTTGGGCAAGGAAGTGACCGTCATCGTGGAATTGATGGCACGCTTTGACGAGGAAGCCAATATCAACTGGGCCGACAAGCTGGAGCAGGCCGGCGCGCAAGTCGTGTACGGCGTGGTGGGCCTGAAAACCCATGCCAAGGTGGCGCTCGTCATCCGCCGCGAAGAAGGCGCGCTGCGCTTCTATGCCCACTTGGGCACCGGCAACTATCACCCCACCACCACCAAGCTGTACACCGACTTCGGCTTGCTGACGGCGAACCAGGACCTGGCCGTGGAAGTGAACGAAGTCTTCATCCACCTGACCAGCCTGACCAAACCGCACAACCTGAACCACCTGTGGCTGGCGCCGTTCGGCCTGCAAAGCGAAATCATCAAGGCCATCCGCAACGAGGCGAAGATCGCCCGCTCGGGCCGGCGCGGGCGCATCATCGTTAAAGTCAACGCGCTGGTCGATGAATCCGTGATCCGCGCCCTGTATGCGGCCTCGACCGATGGCGTGAAGATCGACCTGATCGTGCGCGGCGCCTGCACCCTGAAGCCGGGCGTGCCTGGTCTGTCGGAAAACATCAAGGTGCGGTCCGTGATCGGCCGTTTCCTTGAGCACAGTCGCATTTATTACTTCCGCAACGACCTGGCACACGATGTCTACCTGGCCAGCGCCGACTGGATGAGCCGCAACCTGTTCCGCCGCGTAGAAGTGGCCTTCCCCGTGCTGGACCGGGCGTTGAAGCGGCGCGTGATCGCCGAGGGCCTGAATCCGTATTTGAAGGATAATACGAATGCATGGGAACTGGAGCCGACAGGCCACTACGCGCGCCGCAAGCCGCGCGGCAAGCAAACGCCGTTCAGCGCCCAGCAGTATTTGATGCACGCACTGGGCACGCCGGGCGCGGAGGTCGGCGATTAGGCAATTCTACACACAGGAGTACAGCATGGATCTCATCTTGTGGCGACACGCAGAAGCGGAGCCGGGCCTGCCCGACCTCGAACGCGCCCTGACCGTCAAAGGCCAGAAACAGGCGCGCCGCATGGGCGAATGGCTGGCTTCGCAACTACCGGAAAATTGCCGCATCCTCGTCAGCCCCGCCCTGCGCACCTTGCAAACGGCGGAAGCGCTGGGGCGCAAGTTCAAGCTGATGCCGGAACTGGCGCCTGGCGCCGAGGCGGAAGACGTCCTGAAGGCGGCCAACTGGCCCGGCGGCAAGGAAACCGTGCTCATCGTCGGCCACCAGCCCACGCTGGGACAGGCGGCGGCCCTGCTGCTGACGGGCGAGGAGCAGGAATGGGAAATGCGCAAGGCCAGCGCGTGGTGGTTTTCGCAGCGAGAATTAGGCGACCCGATCAGCGTCTATTTAAAGGCCGTGATGGCGCATGACCTGGTGGTAAAATAACGGTAGTCAAGCAGGGAAATGCGCAAGGCCAGCGCAAGAATGGACAGGTTCTCGCAACGCGAACCGGCCGACCCGATCAGCGTCTATTTGAAAGCCGTGATGGCGCATGACCTTGTGGTGAAATAAGGGAAATGCGCAAAAAAGTGCGCAGGGACAAATGCTAGTAGAAATTGCAACTCGACAGCCTTGTAAAGCGCGGCCGATCTGCTAGAGTTTAATTGCATCAACTACGTGTCGGAGCGCTGCTCTGGCACATTGAGCAACCCAGCGGACAGCCGTCCAACGGCGGCTGAAAGACCATGTTAACCTTCCTCGTTTTTCTCTTCATCGCCATCTTCGCCGCCATCATCGGCTTCGTCGCCTTTGAACTGATCGAAGAAATGCGCGGCAGCCACCATAAGCTGATGGACCGCTACCACGAGTAGTGTTCACCTCGGCAATATCGCATGGCGCCAGCGACGGCTATCAAGCCCGTCTCTCGCGCCATCGTTGTTTTTACGCTCCAGGCTTACACTCCCGTTTTGAACTTCGTATAGATGCGCGTCATCAATCGACGGATATCGGCCGTGGTCGCTTCCGGCGCGGCCATGCGCTGCTTGTCGGCATCCGACAGGAAAATGGCCTTGTTCTCGCCAATGTCCTTGCGTACATACTTGATGCTGGCCGGATTCGGATTCGCGTAGAAGACCTTGTTGCTCAGGCTGGCATGCACTTGCGGACGCAGGATATAGTTGATGAACAGGTGCGCATTGTTCGGGTGCGGCGCGTCGGCGGGGATAGCCATGGTGTCGAACATCAGGGCGGCCGTCTTCGGCACCAGCACCTGGATCACATTGCCGTTTTTCGCGTCGATGGCGCGCTGGCGCGCGATATTGATGTCGCCCGACCAACCCAGCGCGACGCAGACGGCACCGTTGGCCATGTCATTGATATAGCCTGACGAGCTAAACAGGGTCACGTAGGGGCGGATGGCTTGCAGCACCTTGCCCGCTTCCTGGTAGTCGCCGGCCGTTTTCGAGTACGCGGGCTTGCCCAGATATTGCAGGGCGGCCGGCAGCACTTCCGACGGCGAGTCGAGGAAAGACACTCCGCACGACTTCAGCTTCGCTGCATATTTCGGGTCGAAGACCAGGTCCCAGGCATTGTCGGGCATGGGCATGCCACCCAGCGCAGCCTTAACCTTGTTGACGTTGATGCCGACCGTCGTGTAGCCCCACAGCCAGTCGACCAGGTAATCGTTGTTCGGGTCGATCTTCGCCAGCTTGGCTTGCAGGTTGGGGTCCAGGTTGCCCAGATTCGTCAGCTTGCTCTTGTCGAGTTTGCGCAGCAGGCCCGCGTCGATCTGCAGGCGCGCCCACTGGGCCGTCGGCACGACGATATCGTAGCCGGACTTGCCCGCCACCAGTTTCGCATTGAGGATTTCATTATTGTCGAAAACGTCGTAGCGTACCTTGATGCCCGTTTCCTTCTCAAAATTCTTGATCGTATCGTCGCCGATATAGTCCGACCAGTTATAGATGTTCAGTACTTTTTCTTCCTGAGCCTGAGCCTGGGCAGGCAAGGCCAACATGGCCGCCGCCAAGGTCAATCCCACTCCAATGCGCCGCCCTGCTTGCCATGTGTTTGCCATCGTACCGCCTCCAGAAGAATCAGAAAATAGTGACGATGATAGCAAGAAGGGCGGCATCAGGTCCAGCCTGATACCGCCCTGCCTAAGGACGCCTATCAAAACCTACTGCGCATCGCGATTTGCGGCCTGCGATGCTCACCGTACTAAAGTACGGTTGCGCTTCTCTGCCACAACTCACTGCCGCTCGCTACGGTTTTGCTAGGCGTTGTAAATCCTCCTCACTGCACATGCCGAAAAACTGGGGTCAGACCCGACGGGGGAAGCTACCCCAATGGGGTAGCTTCCAATCCAGCAGGGATTGACCTGCCAACATTACACCTTATCCAGCCCCACCTGCGCGCCCGTGAATACGAGGTTGCCGTTCCGGGCGTCGATGCGGATCTCGTCTTTCGGGCCAAACTTGCCTTCCAGGATCAGCTTCGACAGCGGATTTTCGATCTGCTGCTGGATTGCCCGTTTCAAAGGACGGGCGCCATACACCGGGTCGTAGCCCGCTTCGGCGATTTGCTGCAAGGCCGCGTCCGTCAAGCTCAGCTGCATGTCCATGCGCGCCAGGCGTTCTTCGAGGATCTTCAGCTGGATCTTCGCGATCGCGCCGATGTTTTTCTCGTCGAGTCCGTGGAACACGACGATTTCATCGATGCGGTTGACGAATTCGGGACGGAAGTGCGAGCGTACCTCGGCCATCACGGCCAGCTTCACGACACCGGGATCATCGCTTTCCATGGCCTGGATCTTATGCGAACCCAGGTTCGAGGTCATGATGATGACAGTATTCTTGAAGTCCACCGTGCGGCCCTGGCCATCCGTCATGCGTCCATCGTCGAGCACTTGCAGCAGCACGTTGAAGACGTCGGCATGCGCCTTTTCCACTTCGTCGAGCAGGATCACGCTGTACGGCTTGCGGCGCACGGCTTCCGTCAAGTAGCCGCCCTCGTCGTAACCCACATAGCCGGGCGGCGCGCCAATCAATCGGGCCACGGAATGCTTCTCCATGAACTCGCTCATGTCGATGCGGATCATCGATTCTTCCGTATCGAACAGGAAAGTCGCCAGCGCCTTGCTCAGCTCCGTCTTGCCCACGCCCGTCGGTCCCAGGAACATGAAAGAACCATAAGGACGGTTCGGATCGCTTAAGCCGGCGCGCGAGCGGCGAATGGCGTCAGCCACGGCCGTGATCGCTTCATCCTGGCCCACGACGCGCTCATGCAGCTTCTCTTCGATGTGCAGCAGCTTGTCGCGTTCGCCTTGCATCATGCGCGACACGGGTATGCCCGTCGCGCGCGACACCACTTCGGCGATTTCCTCGGCGCCCACTTCCGTGCGCAGCAATTTCGGCTGGTCGGGATCGCGTTTCGGTATGCCGCTGTCAGCCTGCTTGAGCTGGGCTTCCAGCTGCGGTAGCTTGCCGTATTGCAATTCCGATACTTTCTGCCAGTTGCTCTCGCGCGTGGCCTGCTCCATCTGCAGCTTGACTTGCTCGATCTCTTCCTTGATGTGCGTACTGCCCTGCACTACGGCTTTTTCCGCCTTCAGGATTTCCTCGAAGTCGTTATATTCACGCTGCAGCTTGACGATCTCTTCCTCGATCAAGCCCAGGCGGCGCAAGGACGCTTCGTCTTTTTCCTTCTTGACGGCTTCGCGCTCAATCTTCAGCTGGATCAAACGGCGTTCCAGCTTGTCCATCACTTCCGGCTTCGAATCGATCTCGATCTTGATCTTCGCCGCCGCTTCATCGATCAAGTCGATCGCCTTGTCGGGCAGGAAGCGGTCCGTGATGTAGCGGTGCGACAGCTCGGCAGCGGCGATGATGGCCGCGTCCGTGATTTCCACCTTGTGGTGCAGCGCGTATTTATCCTGCAAACCGCGCAGGATGGCGATGGTCGCCTCCACGGTCGGCTCGTCGACCAGGACTTTCTGGAAGCGGCGTTCCAGCGCGGCATCCTTTTCGATGTACTTGCGGTACTCGTCAAGGGTGGTGGCGCCCACGCAATGGAGCTCGCCGCGCGCCAGCGCCGGTTTCAGCATATTGCCGGCATCCATTGCGCCTTCGGCCTTGCCCGCGCCCACCATGGTGTGCATCTCGTCGATGAAGACGATGGTTTGCCCTTCATCCATGGCCAGTTCCTTCAGCACGGATTTCAGGCGCTCCTCGAATTCACCGCGGAATTTCGCGCCGGCCAGCAAGGCGGCCATGTCCAGCGACAGTACGCGCTTGCCTTTCAAGGACTCCGGCACTTCGCCATTGACGATGCGCTGCGCCAAGCCTTCGACGATAGCCGTCTTGCCCACGCCCGGTTCGCCGATCAGCACGGGGTTGTTCTTGCTACGACGCTGCAAGATCTGGATGGTGCGGCGGATTTCATCGTCGCGCCCGATCACAGGGTCGAGCTTACCCTTGCGCGCCCGTTCCGTCAGGTCCAGCGTGTATTTTTTCAGTGCTTCGCGCTGGCCTTCGGCCTCTTGCGAATCGACCTTGTTGCCGCCGCGCACGGCGTCGATGGCCGCTTCCAGGGCCTTGCGGGTCAGGCCGTTTTCGCGCGCCAGCTTGCCGCAGTCGGACTTGTCGTCCGTCATGGCCAGCAAGACCATTTCGCTGGACACGAACTGGTCGCCCGCCTTTTGCGATTCCTTGTCGGCCAGGTTCAGCAGGGCCACGAATTCGCGGCTGACCTGCACGTCGCCGCCCGTGCCGGACACTTTCGGCAAGCGTTCGATCGAGGCGCCCAGGGCCTTGGACAGGCCGCCCACGTTGACGCCGGCCCGCTGCAAGAGCGAACGGGCGCCGCCGTCGTCCTGGTTCAACAGGGCCGTCAGCAGGTGGACTGGTTCGATATAGGGGTTGTCGTTGCCCACGGCTAAGCTTTGCGCATCGGCCAGGGCTTCCTGTAATTTGGTAGTGAGTTTGTCTTGTCGCATGAAAAGCGCTCCCGGTTAATTAGTTGCTAATCAAATTGGGGTGAGGCAGTACTTTTCAAGCATACACAAAGCAGAAAACCGCTGCACTTGGGCAAATGCTAGCGTGCGCGGCAGACACGATTCAAATGGCGCTTGCTTTTGCCGTCCATTTGTCCAGCGCCGTCTCGTCGCTGTCGCGCGCATCGACCCAGCGCGCGCCTTCCGGCGTATCTTCCTTCTTCCAGAACGGCGCTTCCGTCTTCAGGTAATCGATGATGAACTCGCAGGCGGCAAAGGCCTCGCCCCGATGGGCGGACGAGACCGCCACCAGCACGATCTGCTCCTGCGGCAGCAATGGCCCCACGCGGTGGATCACCAGCGCGCCGGACAGGGGCCAGCGGCCCCGCGCCTGCTCGACGATGCCCTCGATGGACTTTTCCGTCATGCCCGGATAGTGCTCGAGCTCCATGGCCGCCACGTCCAGCCCCTCGTTCATGTCGCGCACCGTGCCGACGAAGCCAACGACGGCGCCTACCTTGGGATTGCCTGCACGCAATTGTGCAATTTCTTGACTGAGGTCAAAATCAGCTTGCTGGACGCGGACGCAAGTGGTCATTTGGCGTGGCCTCCGATGCGCCGCAGCAAGGTTTCGATGCGGCTGGCAGTGCGCGCATCGGTGGCGGCGGCTATCGCGCACAACTGCATCAGCTGCGATACTTGCGTGAGCGGCTTCTGGCCTGATTTGAGCGACGATTGCAACACTTCCACCTGCATTTTCAGGCGGTCGCGGGCAAATTCGGCACCACTGTCGACGCCAGCGACGATTTCCAGACGCAACACCTCGTCGCGCAAGCGCTCCTGGTTGGCCTGCAATTGCTGCACGTAGGCGGTGCCGCCCTCGCCCAGTGCGGCCTGGGCGGCAGCAAAGCGCTGCTGCAAGCTGCGTTCATACTGGGTGTCGAGCGGCGGCAAGGCGCTCCAGCGCTCACTCCACGCTTGCGCGTCGGCGCCGGCGTCGCCATCAGCCAGTGCGGCTTCCAGCGATTGCACCAGGCGCAACTTGTCGCGCAGGGCGTTGGCTTGGGCCGCATCGGCGCGCTCGGCGATGGCGTCCGCTTGCGCTTGCACGCCAGCAACAGCCGCCTGGTAGCGCTGCTCGATCTTTGCTTCACTGGTGCGCGGCACGGGGCCGGTGGCGTTCCAGGCGGCACGCGTGTCGCGCAGCAAGTGATTGATAAAGGCGCTGCGGGTCTTGTCGTCGCCCTCGGGCACGACGGCCGTTTCCAGCGCGGCGCACAGCGCCTCGCGCGCATGCAGGTGTTCGCGGCGCTCGTGGTCGGCCGCATGGGCCGTTTCCTTACGCTTGGCAAAGATATCGTCGCAGGCGGCGCGGAAGCGCTGCCACAGCGCCTGTTCCGCGCGGCGTTCCAGCGGCAAGGCTTTCGCCAGCTCCTGCCATTTGTCTTGCAAGGCTTTCAGCATGTCGACGGTGTTGCGCTCGGACGGCTTGAGCAAGCCTACTTCGACGATCAATTGTTCGCGCCGCGCCGTCTCGATCTGGCGCTGCGTGTCCAGCGGTTTCGACAGGGCGTCCAGCGCGGCGCCGAATTCCGTATCCAGGCGTTTCTTTTCCTTGCGGTCGATGGTGCCCAGGCGCGTCCACGCCTGGCGCAGGCGCTGCGAGCTTGACGCGACATGTTTCCAGTCGGTACTCTCTTCGGCCGCCAGGGCTGCCGTTTCCGCGATCAATTCCTGGGCCTTGGCCGCATTGCCGTGGCGCTCTTCGGCCAGTTGCTTGAAATGCTGGGCCGCCGGCGCATACGCCAGGCTGCAGGCGGCATCGAAACGCTCCCACAGGGACTTGGGCGCGGGGCCGGACAAGGTATCGAGCGACTTCCAGCGCTCGCGCAGGCTGCCCACTTTCTTGGCCAGCTCGGCCATTGGCAGTTGCTGTGCCCGCAAATCCTCGCCCGCCTTGACCAGTTCCTCGCGCGACACGTTGCCGCCCCAGCGCGCCCAGTCGGCCAGTTGCTTGAATTGCCCGCGCACATGGGCCAGGCGATCCGCTTGCACAGGTGTCAGGCGACCGTGTTTGCTATCGCGCAAAGTCTTGTCATGCTCGGAAGCGACGTGCAATAAGCCATCCTGCAACGCCGCTTCCATGGCGTCGAGCACCTTGAAGAACTGCTCGGTCGCCTCTTTCGCCACGGGAGCGAGCTCCTGGCGCGGCTTGCGCGGCGCCGCTTCGGCATGCGCTGGCGTAGCCACGGCCGCGGCAGTAACGACCGGCGCCGGGGCGCTGGCCAGCACGCCTGCAAATTGCTGCTGCAAGCTGTCGGACAGCGGCGATTCGGGCAGACGCGGCAGTGCTTGCCAAGCGCGCTTCAAGGTATCCACGTCGAGTGTGGCGGCATCCTGCGCCTGCCATTCGGCCAGCGCTGCCTGGCGCACGTCGAACACGGCCTGGTGCTGCTGCAAGGCTTGCAAGGCGGACTGCGCCTGCTCGCGCGCCTGCGCAAAATCGCTCTGCAGATGTTTCGGCAGCGAAGCGCGTTCGGGCGATTGCGCATGCTGCACATGTTCCGCATCCAGGCGGGCCAGCGCTTGCGCCAGTTCCCCGGCGGACTGGCCGTTGCTCGCCAGCGCGCGCGCGGCGGCGACGGCGTCGATCACGGCGCGCTGCAACACCACTTGCGCTTCCAGGCGGGCTGCCAGCGCGGCACGCGCGGCGCTAAAGGCGGTCGCCAGTTCGGGCGTGGCCTTGATGACTTGCCATTGGCGGTCCAGCTCAGCTACCTGATTCGGGCTCAGCTTGTCATCGTTCAACAGGCGCTGGGCGGTATCGATGCTGGCCTGGGCGCGCTGGGTTTCCGCCGCTTGGTGGCGGATCAGGTCGATGCGGCCCTGCATCAGCTTGGCGACGCGGCGGTCCGTGTTGCGCATGGCCTGGTGGAGTTTTTCCAGCAGCGGCAAGGCATGGACGTGTTCGGCCGCGATCAGACGGGCATCGGCAAATTCGCTGGACACAATGAATTCAAAGGCGGCGGCTTCGTCGCCCGCCACGGCATGGGCACGCGCAACCTGTTCGGCGCGGCGCGATGCGCTCTGCGCCGAGGCGGCAGCCTGTTCTGCCACGACAGGGTCTGGTGTGGAAGGCTTGCTGGCAGAACGCTTGAAAAGAAATTCGAACATGACGGGTTTCGCGTGGATCAAAACCACCATCATAACAAAGCCACGGGTATTGCATCGAACAGGTCTGTACAAGTTTCTAAATGATAAACATTAAATATTTAACAATCTCATATCTCCCAAGCTGGCGCCAGCGCAAAATCAAGGGCGTGGAGCCGACGCAAACGGGCGGACGGGGGTGTGCGCTCGCTATCCGTTCAAGCCTGCGCGCGCTGCGGCTGTGACACGGCAGGCACGGCGTCCGTGGCGGCGGTGCCGGCGATGCCCGTGGTTTCAGCGGCACCGTCGGGCGTATCCGGTGCCGGCAAAGGCACTGGCAAAACAAAGGGCAGCACCTGCGCCTTGCCGCGGCGCGCTTCCTGCGCGCGCGCATCATGGGCGAGGAACTGGTAGGCGATGGCAAACCACGCTTCGCCCACGATGACCTTGCGCGCCAGCGCGAACAATTCGCGCTCTTCTTTTTCCAGGCGCTGCAACAAGGCCGCGCAAAAGGTGTCGATGGCCGCGCACAGCTGCTCGGCCTGCTGCTCGGAGCTGTCGAGGGCGGCACCTGCGCGCTGCTGCACCACATTGATGCTTTCCAGCGCCGCGTGGTTCAAGCCGTTGAGCTCATTGAGCAGACCGTTGAGCAAACCATCGGCATGCGGCGTCGCCTGGCGAATGGCGGGAATCAGATACATCTCCACCTTGCGCCAGTAGCCCCCCTGGTACAGCCGGTTCAGCCAGTCGCCCGTGTACTGCAATTGCGCCAGGCTCAGCCTGCTTTGCTGGCGCAGCTGCATCTGCATGTATTTTTGAAATGCCAACAAACTCATGCGGATACTTGCCTGTTCCACCGACAGGGAAACCAATATATATGTTGCCGTAAGCATGTACTCACTCCCAAAAACGCGCTGAATGTCTCATCCTGGAAGTGAAAGTGTAAAGACTAGCGACAGGGGCGGGTTTGATCTTGCACAAACCCGCAGCGGCTTCTTTCAGGGCGCGCGCAGCCCGATATGCAGGTTGACCACGCCCGGCTCTTCCGACGGCGAGACTTCTCCGCCAAAACTTTTCACCAGCCGCTGCATGCCCTTGTTGCGCGCCATCGCCTCGCCCACCAGCGCTTCCGTGCCGCGGCTGCGGAAGTAGTCGACCAGCTTTTCAAACAGGATATGGCCCAGGCCCTTGCCTTTCAGGGCCGAACGCACGGCGATGGCGAAATCGGCGTGGATATTGTCCGGATCGGCCACGGCGCGCACCACGCCCAGGGTCTCCGGCTTGCCGTCCGGGCCCGTGTGCGTGGCGATGAAGGCCATGGCACGGTCGTAATCGATCTGCGTCAGGCGCGCCAGCTGGGACACGGGCAGCTCGCGCATGGAAGTGAAGAAGCGCAGGCGCACGTCGTCCGGGTCCAGCGCGTGGAAAAGATCCATGTGCTGCGGCGCGTCCTCGGGGCGTATGGGGCGCAGCAGGATGGACTGGCCCATCCACGTCACCTGTTCTTCCAGCTCCTGCGGATACGGGCGGATGGCCAGGCGGTCGCTCTTCTGGCCCGGCTGCAAACGGATGCGCGCGTCGAGGGCGATCACGCCGTCGGCGTCGGCCACCAGCGGGTTAATGTCGAGTTCGGCCAGTTCGCCGATGTCGGCCACCAGTTCGGCCACCTGGATCAAGGTGTAGCAGATGGCGTCGATGTCGGCCGGCGGCTGGTTGCGGTAGCCGGCCAGCAGTTTCGACACGCGCGTGCGCGCCAGCATATCGCGCGCCAGCACCATGTTCAGCGGCGGCAGGCCGATGGAATGGTCGGCTGTCACTTCCACGGCGATGCCGCCCTGCCCCACCAGGATGACGGGACCAAACGCGGCGTCCGTGGTGACGCCGACGATCAATTCATGCGATTGCGGCCGGCGCGCCATCTGCTGCACCGTGAAGCCGTCGATCAGCGCATCGGGGCGCATGCGGCGCACGCGCTTGAGCATGGCGGCAGCGGCCGTGCGCAGGATGTCGGGCGTGTCGAGGTCGAGCGCCACGCCGCCCACGTCGGATTTGTGGGCAATGTCGGGCGAATGGATTTTCAGCGCCACCGGGTAGCCGATGTCCGCCGCCACGGCCAGCGCCTCTTCCACGTCGGCCGCCATGCGCGTGATGGCCACGGGGATGCCGTAGGCGGCCAGGATTTCCTTCGAGCGGCATTCGCCCAGCACCGTCTGGCCGGCGGCCAGCGCGGCGGCGACAATTTCGCGCACGCGCGCGCGGCGCGGCGTGGCCGACATGGGCAGCTGCGCCGGCACCTGCATCAGGGTTTCCTGATTGCGCCGGTACTGCACGATCTGCATGAAACCATGCACGGCTTTTTCCGGCGTGTCGTAGGTGGGAATGCCGGCCCGGTTGAAGACCTGGCGCGCGGGCGCCACGGTGGTGCCGCCCAACAGGCACGACAGCACCGTGCGCGAAGTGGCCTTGATCAGCGGCGTGACGGCTTCGGCGATGTCGATCGACGAGACCATGGCCGTGGGCGCGTGCAGGAGCAGCAAGGCGTCCGCCTGCGGCTCGTCGAGCAGCGGCTTGATGGCGTCGACATAGCGCTGCACGGGCGCGTCGCCGGGCAAGCCCACGGGATTGTCGTGCGACCAGCCCCGTGGCAGGGCCTTTTCCAGCGCGATCACGGTATCGGGCGATAAATCGGCCAGCTTGCCGCCGCTGCCCACCAGCGCATCGGTGGCCATCACGCCCAGTCCCCCGCCATTGCATAAAATCGCCAGGCGCTCGCCGCGCTGGGCGCGGATATGCGTGAGGGTTTCCACGGCGTCGAAGAGTTCCTCGGCCGAATACACGCGCAGCATGCCGGCGCGGCGGATGGCCGCGTCATACACGGCGTCGGAACCGGCCAGCGCGCCCGTATGCCAGGCCGCCACGGCCGCGCCTTCTGGCGCGCGCCCCGCCTTCAAGACGATGACCGGCTTGCTGCGCGCGGCCGCCCGCGCCGCCGACATGAATTTGCGCGCCGCCTGGATGTCTTCCATGTACAGCAAGATGGCGGCCGTGTCGATGTCGCCGGCCAGGTAGTCGAGCAAGTCGCCGAAATCGATGTCATAGCTGCCACCGAGCGAAATGAACTTGGAAAAGCCCACGCCGTGCGCATTGGCCCAATCGAGCACGCCCGACACCAGCGCGCCCGATTGCGACACGAAAGCGATCTTGCCGCTGGTCGCGCCCAGGTGGGCGAAGCTGGCGTTCAGCCCCAGTTTCGGCACCAGCAAGCCCATGCTGTTGGGCCCCAGGATGCGCAGCAGATGCGGCTTGGCTGCCTTCAGCATGGCCAGGCGCAGCGACTGCTCGCGCACGGGGTCGAGGCCGGACGTCATGACGATGGCGGCGCGCGTGCCCAGCGCGCCCAGTTCGCGGATCAGGGCCGTGATGGTGGCGGGCGGCGTGCAGATGATGGCCAGGTCCGGCGCTTTCGGCAGTTGCGCCAACTTGCGGTAGCATTTCAAACCCATCAGCTGGTCGTACTTGGGATTGACAGGCCAGATTTTGCCCTGGTAGCCGCCGCCCATCAGGTTGGCCAGCGCGATGGCGCCCAGCTTGTGCTCGCGCGCCGTGGCGCCGATCAGGGCCACCGAGGCCGGCTTGAACAGCTTGTCGAGATTACGGATACTCATGTTCTGGCCTCATGGATTGCCGGAGCGGGATTGCCGGAGTGGCTGCGCCAGTGTATAGGATGCGCTGCCAAAAAAACTTGACCTTGTCGCGCGTTTCGCAAAAAATCCGCGCGCGCCTACCAGCGTGAGCGGTGGCTTTCCGTCACGCCCGCCAGCTGTGCCACGATGCGCTTGGGAGCTTCCGCGCTGGTACGCACCCAGCCGCTGAAAGTGCCGATGGGCTGGATGTAGCGGCTGGCGGCGACCCACAGGTTTTTATCCTCGCGCCGTGCGCCCTCGGGCTTGAAATGCAGGTCCAGCAGATCATCATCCGTCCACACATGCCATGGCGCCAGCGGGTTATCGGGATTGAAGTCGAAATGCGCACGACCCAGCGGATACACCTGGCCGTCGAGCCACAGCGCGTTTTCATGCGCGCCAAAATAGCCGGCCTGCAGATTGAAACCCAGGTCCAGGCTGTGCGCCGAAGCCCAGCGCCATTCCGTCTCGCGCGCCAGCAAGCCGTTCGAATAGTCGAAACTGGCCACGCCGTCATCGAGGCTGTAGCCCTTGGCGCCGCAGCGTACGCTGCCCCACAAAGGCAGGCCGCCCGACTTTTGCGTGGCATGCACGCTGCCGCCCTCGCCCACGGGCCCCACGGCCAGCAGGGTGGGCGCCACGGACGGGCCGAATTCCGCATCGATGCCGAAATGGCCGCAGTCGAGCTGCAGACGGTAGCGTTGCTGCGGCTGCGCCTCGATGGAGATCACTTGCGAGAGGAAGCGGAAGCGGCTGCTGGCGCCCGCATGCGGCGCCAGCGACGCGCACAGGCCGGGAATGCCGTCCTGCGAAAAGGTCGCCACGATCTTGCCCTTGTGGCGGTCGAAGGCATACGCGAACGCCGTACTGGTCCAGCCCAGGTCAACGATGGCCACGCCGCAGAACAGGGTGGGCGTGGACAGGGCCACATAATGCCAGCGCTTGTGGTGGAACAAGCGCCAAAGGGCGCCGCGCGCGTGCGGCGGCGCCAGCGCAGCCCAGTCGAATGCATTCAATTGCCCCGTGTAGCGGCCAAAACGGGGCTGGCCGTCGGCGTCGAGCAGCGCGGGCGGGGCTGGTGGCAGCATCATGCGACCCGCCTTACCGCGTCGCGGCCATCCTGCAGGGCTTCGGCCAGCTGCGCGCCAAATAGCGCGGGCTGCGCTTGCGCAATAGCAATATCCGGGCACGCATGCCAGAGCGCCAGGCGCTGCACGGCGCCGGCCACGTCTTGCACCAGACGGGGGCTGAGGCGCACGCCGTCTTCCAGCACCAGCGACTTGATCTCGAAGCGCCCCTGCGCGCGGTGCGCCTTGGCATCCAGGCGCCCCACCAGCGCGCCGCGCCGCAAAATCGGCAGAGTAAAGTAACCATACCGGCGCTTTTCGGCTGGCGTATAGCATTCGAGCCGGTAGTCAAAGCCGAACAATTCCAGGGCCCGGCGCCGGTCCCAGACGACGGGGTCGAATGGCGACAATATCGTCGTCAAGGTGGGCGCCAGCTTGCCGGCCGCCGCCGCGCGCATCAATTCGCCATGCCCGGCATGCACATATACGGCATCATCCCAGCCAACCACCGAGCAGCGCAGCAACACGCCCTCGTCCACCAGCGCCTGCAAATCGTGCGCCAGGCTGGCGCGCGATTGTTTGGTGCGGAAATAATCGCTGATCCAGCTGGACCGCGCCAGGCCCAGCGCCTTCACGCTGGCCAGCAGCAGGCGCCGGCGCACCTGCTCTTCTGGCGGCAGCAAGCCATCGTGCCAGCCCGGCAGCACTCTTTCGGCCAGATCGTAATAGCGCTGAAAATTGTGGCGTTTGGCGATCATCAGCACCCCCGACGTAAACAGCACTTCCAGCGAGCGTTTTTCCGGCTTCCAGCTCCACCAGCCTCCTGCCTGGCCATCCGTGCGCTCAAAGTCCGCCGAGCGCGCGGCGCCGTTGGAGCGGATGTGCTCCAGCACGGCGGCCACGGCATCGCCCTGCTCGGCCATCCACTTTACCGAGTATTTCCAGCCCATGGCCGCCGGGTCCAGCATGCGGTGGCGGTACAAGCCGTAATCCTCGATGGGCACGAAGCAGGCTTCATGCGCCCAGTATTCGAATAGCGCACCCTCGGCCAGCAATTGCTCCAGCCACGGCTGCGGATAATCGCCCAGCCGGCTCCACAGCACCAGATAAGGGCTGCGCGCCACCACATGGATGGTGTCGATTTGCAGCACGCCCATCTGGCGCACGGCGGCCAGCACGTCGGCCTTCACAGCCTTCCTGCGGCGCGCCTGCAGCAAACCTTGCGCGGCCAGGTGCAAGGCGCGCGCGGCAGCCAGCGATAAAGGGGGGAGGTCGGGAAGAATGTGCTTGTCTGGGCTGTGCATAGCTGAAAGATACCGCATTCCGCGTGACACTTGTACGTTTTATCGCTATCGGCTTGCCCGGCAACTGCACGCAGCCCAGGTGCACGACACCGCAGCCGACGACGCGGACGCGGGCCGCCAGACCTACCGGCCAGCTCGGCACCCAGACCGTGCAGGGCGTGTGGAACGCAGCGCCAAGCTGGGCCGTCAAGGGCGGCGTCGAGCTGAAATCTCGCGCGAGTGGAACGGCTGGCTGAGCGCCGAGTACCGCAGCGAGCGCTTCCGCGATCCGGGCACCTCGGCCGCCACGCGCGCCGCCAAGGCCGCCCTGGGCGACGACCACGGTTACACCATGTTGCACCTGGGCAGCAGCTACCAGTTGAACCAGCGCGTCACCTTGAATGCGGGCACGGTGCGCCTCAAAGCCCGCCCCGGCTTCTTGCCGCGGATCGTCTTGGGTCAGCAGGATGCGCATGGAGTGGGCGCCGGTGGCCCGCTCAGTCCTTCTTTTTGATCAGGCCGGCCAGCGCGGCGAACGGATTGTGCGTGGCGGGCGCCACCTCGGCCGACAGCAGGCCGGCGCCACGGTCCGCTTCCAGGTAGCGCGAGTGCTCATTGTCGTGGCAATACAGGCACAGCAATTCCCAGTTGCTGCCGTCCGGCGGATTGTTGTCATGGTTATGGTCGCGGTGGTGCACCGTCAGCTGCTGCACATTGGCACGCGTAAATTCGCGCGTGCAGCGGCCGCACACCCACGGATACATCTTCAGCGAGCGCTCGCGGTAGCCGCTCTCGCGCTGGTCGGCGGCGCGGCGCGCTTCGGCCACGATCTTGTCCAGTCTTGCCGCGTCGGGCTTTTTACTCTGCATGACAACTTTCGATATGGGCGGTAGAAGCACTCATTTTAATGAGGATGGGGGCACAATTGTACTTTTTCTGCCACGCCGCCAGCCAGTGTCGCCGCCGGCGTGCTTTTTTTAGCGTGCGCGGCACCACAGATACTTGATTTAACGCAAAATAAGCCTAGCGACAGACCGCGAACAGACGATGGAAGCGGCGGCAACAGGGTTACGCGCAAGGCAGCCGATTTCGGCTATCATGCGCGCCACGCCGCCCCTCCCCTTTTCCATGAATATAGCCTGCAAGCGCCCGTGATAGCGATAACGAGACCCCTGCAACGCCTTGCCCGCCGCCTGTACCGACTCAGCTTGGTGCCCCTGTTTGCGCTCATATTGCTGCTGGCGCTGTGGGCGGCCGTCTTTTACCAGGTGGGCCAGGAGCGCGCCAGTGCCGTGCGCGATGCCGTGGCCGTCAGCCAGTCGCTGGCGCGCACCCTGGCCGACCATACCAGTTTCACCCTGCGCCAGACCGACCATGCCACCCAGTTGTTCAAGCTCAAATACGAGGAGTCAAGCGGCGGCCTGCGCCTGAATGAATTCACGCGCCGCCAGGGCCTGCTCGACAGCGTGCTGCCATCGAAGCTGGCACTGCCGATCGCGCTGGCCGACGCGCAGGGCAATGTGATCGACAGCGCCAACGCCTATTTGCCGGAAAATCTGGCCAAGCAGGCATTTTTCAGGGCGCTGGCCGCCAATTCATCCGACACGGCCCTGGTCGACACGCCGATGCTCGACGCAGACAGCAAGCACTGGACCATCCGCCTGGCGCGCCGCCTGAACGATGAACAAGGCCGCTTCGCCGGCGCCATCATTATCCTCGTCGACCCCACTTATTTTATCGACGATTACGACCGCCTGGATCTCGATGAGCATGGCGCCCTGATGCTGGTGGCGCGCGACAGCGGCCTGACGGTCGGGCGCATCGGCGAGCAATTGATCCTCAGCGACCGCATCGACTTCCGCATGCCCGGACCGCCCCAGCATGCCGCCGAAGAACTGCTGATCGAACCGCCCATCGACGCGACGTCACGCATCTACAGCTACCGCGAGCTGCCGCGCTACCCGCTGCTGGCCGTGGTGGGCGTGAGCCGTGCCGTCGCCCTGACGCGCTTCGAACACCGCCGCCTGGTGTATATCGGCACGCTGCTCGCTGCCAGCGTGCTCATTGCCGGCTTTACGACTCTGCTGACGCGCCAGAGCGCACGCCTGCGCCGCAGCATCCGCCAGGCCAAGGAAACGCAAGCCTTGCTGCGCGCAGCGCATCAGGGCAGCCTCGACGCTGTGCTGCTGCTGAAGGCTTGGCGCCCCGCGCCGGACAAGCCGGTGGAAGATTTCATTTTCGCCGACGTCAACGAGCGGGCCGCCGACATGTTGGGCAAGCCACGCTCCGAACTGCTGGGCCAGCGTGTGCTGCCGCGGGTGCCGCTGCTGCGCGGCGAGCGTTTTTTCAAGCGCTTCGTGCGGGTGATGGAAACGGGCCAGCCGCTGGAAGATGAATTCGAGCTGACGCTGGCCTCGGGCGGCACGCGCTGGCTGCGCCACCAGGTGGTGCCCATCACCGACGGCGTGGCCGTCACCTCGCGCGACATCAGCGCGCGCAAGCACGACGAACTGGCGCTGCAGGATAACCGCAGCTTCCTGCAGTCGCTGATCGACCATTTGCCCGTGCTGGTTTACGTGAAAAGCGCACGCCCGGAGAATTTCGGCCAGATGGAAGTGTGGAACAAGGCGGCCGAGGATATTACCGGCCACCTGGCCGCCGACGTCATCGGCAAGACCGATTGCCAGGCCTTCCCACCCGACTTCGGCCTGCACGATGCCGAAGACGACCGCGCCATCCTGGCCGAGCGCGGCGTCGTCGACCATATGGAAAAACCGTTGCGACTGCAAGATGGCAGCCTGCGCTACCTGCGCGCCGTCTCCGTGCCCGTGTTCGACGAGCGCCAGCAGATCGAACATATCCTGTGCATCGCCGAAGATATCTCGCAGCGCCGCCAGCAGGAGCTTGAACTGCGCCAGAAACAGGCCGAGCTGGCCGCTGTCAACGACGCCTCGCCACTCGGCCTGGTGCGCCTGGACCGCCAGCGCCGCTGCACCTACGTCAACCGCACCTTCGAATCGATTACGGGCCTGCCGCGCGCCGCCGCCCTGGGCGCCGGCTGGACCAGCGCCGTGCACCCGGACGACTACCCGCTGATGCATGTGGCGCTGGAGCAGCTCATGCGCAGCCACACGCCGTTCCAGTCCACCTTGCGCTGCCTGCAACGCGACGGCAGGCTGGTCTGGGTCTCCGTGAAGATCGCTCCCATCCTCATCGACGGCCAGATCGAAGGCTACGTGGGCAGCCTGGACGACATCACCACCTTGCGCGAATCGGAAGTGGCGCTGCTGGAAAGCGAAGCGCGCCTGCGCACCATTGCCGACACCTTGCCGGCCATGATTGCGTATATCGACGCCGACCAGGTCTACCGCTTCCTGAATATCGCCTATGAGCGCGAATTCGGCCTGACGGGCCGGCAGGCGCTGGGCAGCAGCGTGCGCGATACGGTGGGCGAGGCGCGCTACCGCACGGTGGCGCCATATATCGAACGCGTGCTGGCGGGCGAAACCCTGAGCTTCGAGGAAGAAGATGAAAAGGACGGCATCGAGCGCTGCATGGAAGTGATCTACATTCCGCAGCTCGGCGAAGACAAGCTTCAGGTGGCGGGTTTTCACGTGATGCGCCAGGATATCACCGTGCAAAAGCGCGAAAAACAGCGCTTGCTGAAACTGGCCCAGGTCGATGCGCTGACCGGCTTGTCGAACCGCGCCGGCTTCCAGCAAAAACTCAGCGACGCCATGCACGCCAGCCGCCAGCAACAGCACCTGATGGCCGTCATGTACATGGATATCGACCGTTTCAAGCCTGTCAACGACACGCATGGCCACGGCACCGGCGACGCCCTGCTGCGCGCCTTTGCCCAGCGTCTGACGCAGACCATGCGCGTCACCGACATCATCGCCCGCCTGGGCGGCGACGAATTCACCATCATCATGGAACAGATCAGCAGGCCCGACGACGCGGCACTGCTGGCGGAAAAGATCGTCGCCTTCATGCAGCAGCCGTTCGAACTCGATGGCATCACCGTGCGCATTTCCGCCAGCATCGGCCTGGCCTTCTACCGTGACGAAGATATTTCCCCCGCCGTGCTGCTGCAGCGCGCCGACGTGCTGCTGTACCAGGCCAAGCAGGATGGCAGGAACACTTATCGCGCGGGTGCCGCAGTGCTTTGATCCAGCCGCTGGCGCCTGGCGCCATACCTGCTATATTGGCGCCTGTCTTCCCTACCCTTGCCACACCATGCGCCTGCTGCACACTTCCGACTGGCATCTGGGCCAGACCCTGCACAATTTTGAAAGGGGCTACGAACACCAGCGCTTCCTCGACTGGCTGCTCGACACGCTCGTGACCGAACACGTCGACGTGTTGCTGGTGGCGGGCGACGTGTTCGACAACGCCAACCCGTCGGCCGCCTCGCAAAAGCAGTTGTACGTGTTCCTGCAGCAGGCGCGCGCGCGCCTGCCCGCACTGCAACTGCTCGTCGTCGCCGGCAACCACGATTCGGCCGGACGGCTCGAAGCGCCCGGCCCCTTGCTGGCCGCGCATGGCACGCACGTCATCGGCCATTTGCTGCGCGACGAGGATGGCGAGATCGACCTGGAACGCTTGCTGCTGCCCTTGTCGGGCGCCGATGGCCAGGTGCAGGCCTGGTGCCTGGCCGTGCCTTTCCTGCGCCCCGGCGACGTGCCGAAGCTGCCGGCCGGCGATACCCAGGATGCCTACCTGGGCGGCATCGCCCTGTTGTACCGCCAACTGGCGGACCTGGCGCTGGCGCGCCGCCAGCCCGGGCAAGCCATCCTTGCCATGGGCCATTGCCACATGGTGGGCGGCGAAATGTCGAACGATTCCGAACGCCGCATCGTCATCGGCGGCACCGAGATGCTGCCATCGGGGATCTTCAACGCATCCATCGCGTATGCGGCGCTGGGCCACCTGCACAAGGCGCAGGCCGTGGGCGGCCAGGAACATATCCGCTACTGCGGCAGCCCGATTCCCCTGTCCTTCGCCGAAGTGAACTACCGCCACCAGGTGCTGTGCCTCGATATCGACGGCGAGCAGTTACGCGAAGTACGCGCCATCGAAGTGCCGCGCGCCGTTCCCCTGCTGCGCGTACCGGCCACGCCGGCACCGATAGACGAAGTACTGGCACAACTGGCCGCCCTCGACGTGCCCGATGCGCCCACGGAAGCGCAGCCCTTCCTGGAAGTGCGCGTGCGCCTGGACGCGCCCGAGCCGGGCCTGCGCACGCGCATCGAAACGGCGCTCGACGGCAAGCGCGTGCGCCTGGCGAAGATCGAAACATCGAGCGCCGCGCGCAGCAGTGCGCCCGAGAACATGACGCTCGATCAATTAGGCCAGCTGCAGCCGGACGACATCTTGCGCCGCCTGTACCTGCAAAAATACGGCCGGCCCGCGCCGCCCGAACTCCTCTCGGCCCTGGCCGAACTGCTGCTGCCCGGCGCCTGACTGTACCGGAAAAACCATGAAAATCCTGAAAATCTGCGGTAAGAACCTGGCTTCGCTGGCCGGCGAATTTGAAGTCGACTTCCAGCAAGAGCCGCTGGCGTCTTCCGGCCTGTTCGCCATCAGCGGCCCTACGGGCGCGGGCAAGAGCACTCTGCTCGACGCGCTCTGCCTGGCCCTGTACGACGCCACGCCGCGGCTGCTGAAGGTGCTGGGCCGGGGCAGCGCCCTGCCCGACGTGGGCAAGGAAACGGTCAATGCCCAGGATACGCGCACACTGCTGCGCCGCGGCACGCCGGACGGTTACGCGCAAGTCGATTTCGTCGGCAACGACGGCGCAAGCTACCGCGCGCGCTGGAGCGTGCGCCGCTCGCGCACGCGGGCCGAAGGGGCGCTGCAAGCGACCGCCATGAGCTTGCATCAGTTGCCCGCGCTGCAACCCATCGGCGGCACCAAGACGGAAGTCAAGGACGAGATCGAAAAACGCATCGGTCTGTCCTTCGACCAGTTTACGCGCGCCGTGCTGCTGGCGCAAAACGAATTCTCTACCTTCCTCAAGACGGAAGACAATGAACGGGGCGAATTGCTGGAAACCCTGACAGGCAGCAGCATCTATACCGATATTTCCGTGCGCGCCTTCGAGCGGGCGAAAAAGGAAAAACAGGCGCTCGAACGCCTGGGCGAAAAACTGGCCGACCAGCGCCCCTTGTCGCCGGAAGAACGCACCGAGACCGAGGCGCTGTGCAGTGCGGCCGAGACCACGCTGCAACACCTCGACTTGCGCAAGGCCGTGCTGGAACTGCAGCAGCGCTGGCACCAGGAGACGAACAAGCTGCAAAGCCAGGTAGTGACGGCGCAAGAGGCGCTCGATCGCGCGGATGCCGAACGGGCCGCTGCCGAAGAGCGCCGCGCGGCGCTGGCGCAGTGGGAATTGCTGCAGCCGGCGCGGCCCCTCATCGATGATGTGGCGCGCCTGGCCAGCGATATCGCCGGCACCGGCGCCGCGCTGGAAACGTCGCGCCTGCAGGCGGCGCACGCCGTCGCCAGCGAGGCGCAACTGGCGCAAGCCGTGCAGCTGGCGGCGGCGGCCTTGCAGACCAGTGAAGCAGCGCAGCGTGACGCGGCGCCCCTGCTCGATCAAGCCAAGGCGCTAGACGCGGGCATCGCAGCCTACTTGCCGGCGCACCGCCAGGCGCAAGATGGCGCCCTGGCCGCCGACCAGGCCAACGAGACGGCGCGCAGCGCACTGCACGATCTGCACCAGCGCCAGCACGCCATGCAGGCGGAACAGGAAACGGGCCGACTGTGGCTGGCATCGCACCAGCACTGGCAGGCGCTGGCCACATCGTGGCAATTGTCGGACCAACTATTTGCCCAGGCTGGCCAGGCCGCCGCGCAAGCCGATGCCGCCGATGCCAAAGTGGCCGAAGCGGCGCAGCTGGTGCGCGCGGCAGGCAAGGCGGGCCACGAGGCACAAGCCGCGTTGACGGCCGCCGCCGCCACGCTCGCCGCGCACGATGCGCAGCGGCGCGAAGCGGCTGGCGCCGTGCAAGCCATTGACGGACAGCTGCTGCAGGAACAGCGCGGCCAACTGGAAGACCATGCACGCCAGCTGAATGCGGCGGAAAAGACGTGGACGGAGCTGGCGCGCCAGCAGCAGGCGCTGGCGCATTGGCAAGCCAGGGCTGCCCAGCTGGCGCAAGCCACGCACACGGAAAACACGGCGCTGGCGGCGACAGCGGCACAAACGGCATTGCTGGAAGCGAGTCTGGCGCAGGCGGAAAAGTCATTGAAAGGCGCGGAAGCGGCATGCGCGGCCAGCGTAGAGCAGCTGCGCGCCACCTTGCAGGACGAGCAGCCCTGCCCCGTCTGCGGAGCGCTGGAACACCCGTATCTCCACGCTGGCGACGCCGACCATCATTTGCAGGCGATGCTGGCCAGCTTGCAGGATGAAGTCTTGGCCTGCCGCACGCGGGCACGCAGCAATCTGGAGCAGTTGGCCACGCACAGGGCGGCGCTGGCAGCGATTGCACGCGAACAGGCGCAAACGGATGCGGAACTGGCAGCCCTGCCGCCCGCCATCGACAGCTTGCACGCGCAATGGCAGCCGCATGCCGACACCCTGCCTCTGCCGCCGGAAAACCAGCGCGCGGACTGGCTCATGCAGCAGCTGGCGGCCAATGCGGCGGCCCTGCAGGCGCTGGCGCAGCAGGAGGCGGCGCTGCGCCAGGCCAGCGCGCGGCGCGAGCAAGCGCAGGCGGCGCACGAACTGGCCGGCGCCGAACATGCGCGCCTGACGGCCGCCGTCGCCGAAACGCAGACACGGCTGGCGCAGTTGCAGGCGCAGCAGGCGGCCAGCCAGGACAAGGCGGAGACGTCGCGCAGCATGCTTGACGGCTTGCTGGCGCAGCTCGATGCCGCGTTTGACGACGTGGAAGGCGCCGAAGGCTGGAAAGATAACTGGCGCGCCGGCCCCGCCGCCTTCCGCGCGGCGCGCGACACGGAAAGCAGGCAATGGCTGAAACAACAGGCAGACCAGGACAAGCGCGGCCACGCGCAGGCGACCCTGGCCGCGCAGCTGGAAGCGGCGCTGCTGGCCGCTGGCAAGGCACAGCAAACGGCGCAGGAGACCTACGCCGCCTTTGCCGCCGTCGACAAGCAGCTCACGACACTGCAAGCGGAGCGCAACGCACTATGGCAAGGCCAGGGCGTGGCCGAAGTGGAACGCAGCCTGGCAGCAACCATCGCGCAGGCCAAAGACCGGCTGGTACAGCAGCAAGCGGCAGCCCATGCGGCCAGCCAGGAACGCACGCGCCTCGACGAAGCGTGCGCGCAGCTGGCGCAGCGCCTGGCCGCCCTGCATGCACAGGAAAATAGCGCCGCCGCCTCCCTGCGCGATTGGCTGCGCCAGTTCCAGCAGGTCCATGCCGGCCAGGCGCCCGCCACGCTTGAAGAGCTGCGCGCGCGCCTGTCCATCGCGCCGGAAGCCATGCGCGCCGAACGCGACGCCCTGCAAGTGATCGCCGACCGCCATACGGCGGCGCTCTCTGTGCTGGCCGAACGCCGGCAGCAACTGGCGGCCCATGTGCAGCAGCCGCCGCAGGCACTGGAAATGGACGTGGCCGTGCTGCATTCGGCACTCGATGCACTGGTGCAGGAACGCCAGGCAGCCAACCAGGAAGCGACGCGGTTGCGCCTGGCCATCGCGCAGGACGACGCGCGGCGCCACAGCGCGCAGGCAATGCTGGCGCAGATCGAGGCGCAAGCCGTCATCGAGCGGCGCTGGGCCAGCCTGAATGAATTGATCGGTTCGGCTGACGGCAAGAAATTTCGCAACTACGCGCAGCAATTCACGCTGGAAGTGCTGCTCGGCTATGCCAATGCGCATCTGACTCACCTGGCGCGCCGCTACCAGCTCGAACGCATCGACAACCCGAACAATCCGTCGCTGGGCCTGATGGTGCGCGACCAGGACATGGGCGGCGAACTGCGTTCCGTGCATTCGCTGTCTGGCGGAGAATCGTTCCTCGTCTCGCTGGCCCTGGCGCTGGGCCTGGCCTCACTGTCCTCGAACCGCGTGCGCGTCGAATCGCTGTTCATCGACGAGGGCTTCGGCAGCCTCGACACGGAAACCCTGCGCGTGGCCATGGATGCGCTCGACGGTTTGCAGGCGATGGGCCGCAAGGTGGGCGTCATCTCGCATGTGCAGGAAATGACGGAGCGCATCGCCACCCGCATCCTCGTGCAGCCTGGGCCCGGCGGCAAGAGCGTGGTGACGGTGCACTAACGGAGTGGCAAAGGCGTCATCGCGGTAGAGGTGCCCGTCCCAGCCAGAGCAAATCCCAACCCAGTTCGCGGCGGATCTGCTCGGGGTCGGGCGGGGGCCGGCGCTGTGCCAGCTCCGCTTTCAGCCACTTCCTGACCAGCTCCTTGGCGGGCTGTACAGGCTTTTCCTTGTCATGCTTGTCCATGGCACTACCTCTTCAATGGCGGTCAGACGACCTCCTATATACGTTCAACGTCATGGCGCGGATTCAGTTGACGTGTACGTGGCGCAGATGCAACAACGTGTAACGATGGCCGGAGTACGTTAAAATCGCCGCCTTCGCGTAGATGAGCTCTACGCCCCGCAACAGTTCAAGGAACCCCATGAAAGCCGCCCGCAGCCTCACCTTCAAGTGCGTAAAATGTCACAAATCGATGCAGGTCTACCTGCAAAAAGTCTCCGCCTGCTCGCATATCCAGCCCTACCAGGGCATTTGCGCATGCGGCGAACTCAAGCGCCACGCCACGGGCCAGGCCGATACCGTCAAATCCTACCTGGAGTCGGCAGACGGTAGCTGGTCGCACCACCACTAATGGTTAAAGAATGGGGCATGGCTGCCGTTAACTGAGTACTTGCTCATTCGGAATTTGTTCATGTCCCCCCTTCCCGCCCTCCCTTCCGGCTCGCGCCAGCCTGCCGCCACTACCCTGGCAGGGCAAGCGCCGCAAAAAACGGGCGCCGGCACGTCCGGCCTGGCCGCCTCGCCCCTGATGCAACGCACCACGCAAGACGTGGTGGCCCTGTCGAAAAATGGCCTGGACCTGTCGGCCAAGGGACTCTCGCAACGGACCGATGCGCTGGGCAACGCCACCGTCGACGTGGCGCAGGATTTTCTGACCAGCATGACGCGCCAGTTGTTCGGCGACGGCGCCAGCATCACCTTCGATTCGGTCGACCTGCAGGCCGGTTCCAGCTTCAGCAGTAGCAACGACAGCGTCTCGGGCACCAAAGGCAGCAGCCGCGCAGCCGCCTTCAGCCTCGATGAGAACGCGCATTTCATCGGCAAGGGCAAGATCACCACGGCCGATGGGCAAACCTTCGATTTCGAAGTGGAAGTGCAATATCAATCAAACATCAGCGCGGGCGCATTGACGCAAACGCAAGACGATGCGCAGGAAGTCCCACCATCCGATGACGCCGCCCCGCCCGCCAAAGAGTTGCCCGCCACGGCCTTTGCCGGCAATCTGCACGACCTGTTCAAGCTGCTCGACCAGCAATTGCACAGCAGTATATTCAGTCAGCAATCCGATGGCGCCAGCGCCAGCGGCAAGGATGGCGATCTGGCGGGCAACCTGAGCTTGCGTTTGCTCAAGCTGCTGCAGCCTGACCATGCCGCCGAGTCCGCCGAGGCCGGCAAGAAAGCTGCGGAATCCACGCCGGAAGAGCAGGCGCGCGCCCGTGCGCTGGCACTCGCCTATGGCACGGACACCGCAGACAGCACGGCCAGCGACGTATAATGGAAGACGGCCTGCGCAGGCGACCATGCCGCGCGCCCCCTTCTATCGATTGAATCCCATGTCCGACACTTCTTCACCTACCGTTCATCCGCAGATCCACTGGAGCGAAAACGGCGCCGAGCATTCGGCCCGCTGGCGCTCGGAAAGCGGCATGCCGCCGCCCAAGCGCGTCGTCATGGCCGATGACCGCACGACGGCCGATCAGGCTTACCGCCTGGCCTGCGAAGGCACGGCCATGCTGTGGCGCGGCGACTTCCAGAACGCGCGCCAGCTGCTGCAGGCGCTGGCGCGGCGCGCCGACCACAAGAACGACAAACCGAGCAAAAAAGCCAAGGCCGCCAAGCTGGCGCAACCCGAACCATCCGCCACGCAAGCCTTCCATCTGCACCGCCAGGCCCAGTCGCAACGCGCCCGCACCCTGGCCATGCTGCTGCTGCCCTTCGATGCCGACTACACGATCCCGCTGCGCCGCGCGCCGGACGTGAAACTGGCTTGCAATGAAGCGTATGGCCGCGGCGAAGTAGCCTTCGTCGCCTCGCTGCGCGAGCTGCTGGGCCTGATCGGCGCGCACGAATGGCGCCGCACGGGCGTGGAACTGCCGGCCCTGGGCCAGCGCATCCACCCGCATTACGGCGTGTTTGCGCCCATCCGCGGCGAATACGTGGGCCTGGTGGCTGACGCGCCGCTGCCGCCGCGCGCCAGCCTGGCCTTCGACATCGGCACCGGCACGGGCGTGCTGGCCGCCGTGCTGGCGCAGCGCGGCATCGAACGCATCGTCGCCACCGACCAGGACCCGCGCGCCCTGTCCTGCGCGCGCGAAAACCTGGCCCGCCTCGACTTGCTCGACAAAGTCGACGTGGTGCAGGCCGACCTGTTCCCCGCCGGCCGCGCGCCGCTGGTCGTGTGCAATCCGCCGTGGCTGCCCGCACGTCCCAGCTCGCCCATCGAGTACGCCGTCTACGATCCGGACAGCCGCATGCTGCGCGGTTTCCTCGCCGGCCTGGCCGACCATCTGGAACCAAACGGCGAAGGCTGGCTGATCCTGTCCGACCTGGCCGAGCATCTGGACCTGCGGCCGCGCGCGCAATTGCTCGAATGGATAGCGCAAGCGGGCTTGAAAGTCATCGACCGCCTGGACGTGAAACCCACGCACCCGCGCGCACAGGATGCCACGGACAGCCTGCATGCGGCCCGTTCGAAGGAAATCACGTCGCTGTGGCGCCTGGCGGCGATCTGACAAAGGGCGAAATGCCGGGCCAAATACAGAGCCATTGCGCATTGCAGCAAACCCCGCTATAATTCGCCTGCGGGGTGGAGCAGTCTGGCAGCTCGTCGGGCTCATAACCCGAAGGTCACAGGTTCAAATCCTGTCCCCGCAACCAGATACATGAAAGCCGCTGATTCTTGCAAAGGGATCAGCGGCTTTTTCCATTGCGTCGCAGTATGTCAATGACCATCTTGCAAGCCAAATACCCTCTATTTGCATCCGCTCTTTCGCAATGCAACAAACTCGGTTATAATTCGACTGCGGGGTGGAGCAGTCTGGCAGCTCGTCGGGCTCATAACCCGAAGGTCACAGGTTCAAATCCTGTCCCCGCAACCAATACATAAAAACCGCTGATTCCTGCAAGGGATTCAGCGGTTTTTTCATTCCGGGCCTGGCCTGGCCTGACCCATACTTTTACGCGCTGACGCTGGCCCTGATCTGCCTGGCTGCGGCATGCAGGCTGGCCGCCACTCTTTCCAGCTTGTCGGCGCCCGCCGTTTCGGCCAGCGCGGCAAAGGCGCTGATATGAAAGGTGGCCACCATCGCCGGTGAGACATCGAGCTCCAGCGCGGTCTTGCTTAGTTCCGTCGACGCCTCGAGGTAAGACTCGCTGCCCGCCTCGAAGGCTTGCTTCGTTTCCAGTAATTCCTGACCACCTTCCGCCTTCGCCAGGCAATCGTCGACCTTTTGCTGGAAGGCCGGCAAGGTATCGCGCGCCGGCCCGGGCTCAGGCGCTGGTTCCGGTTCCGGCTCCGCTGGCGCAGGAGCGGCATGCGCCGGCTTGCCCGCCGTCGGCATGTCGCGCAAAGTCAGCCAGCGTTCGACGGCGAGAAAATCGGCAAACGACTCCTCCACCTTGGGATTCATCAGCCAGACCTCGCCCGTGCGCCAGTCGATCCGGGCGCCGCGCTCATTTCTCGCCAACAAAATATCCTTGCCGCCATCGGCATTCGACACCCGGCCGATGTCGAGCCAGTTCATCAATTCCGCCTGGCGCGACATCGCGTTGACCCGATGAAAAAAGGCCAACCATAAAAATCTGGCGACCAAAAGAACCAGGACACCGCCAACCATCCACATCATATTGCGCTCCGCACCACATCGACAACCCGCATTTTCTCACATGAAAGCTTGCGCCAAGGAAACTTTTACATCTGCCGTGCGGCAGCGCAAAGCTACCACCTCGCGCGGCCCGGGCGCACAGTCGCATTTCAGCAACGCCGCGTTTTCCTGATTGCATGGAGTGCGCCGCTGCGTTATTATGAGAACAATTCTCATTTAGATTAAGATATCCCATCCTGTCCGCATGCTGTCCACCTCTTCCCCGTCGTCCGACTTCCAGGCCCTGTATGCCGAGCACCACGCGTGGCTGCTGCACTGGCTGAAGCGCCGCCTGCACGATGCGGGGCTGGCGGGCGATTTGGCGCAGGATACCTTCATCAAGATTTTCCTTGCGCGCAGCAGTGCCGGGATCGTGCAGCCACGCCCCTTCCTGGCCACCATCGCCAAGCGCCTGCTGGCCAATCACTGCCGGCGCGAAGAGCTCGAACGGGCCTACCTCGACGCCCTGCGGCACCAGCCGCAAGCCTGCGCGCCCTCGCCGGAAACGATGTCCATCCTGCTTGAATCGCTGCAGCTGATCGACCGCGCGCTGGACCAGCTCTCCGCCAAGGCCAAGGCCGCCTTCCTGCTGGCCCACCTGGACGGCATGAGCTACGCCGAGATCGCCGCCGAACTGGGCACCACCACGCATTGCGTCAAAAAATACCTGAGCAAGGCCAATCTGCTGTGCTTTTTTGCCGTGCCCGATTTTGCCGCCGCCTGACATGCGCGCCGCCACCGTCTATGTACTGGGCCAGCCCATCGACCTGGCCATCGCCATGCAGGCCGCCGAATGGCTGGCCACCCTGATGAGTGGTGCAACCACGCCGGCGGAAAAAGCGGCCTGGCAAGCGTGGCGCCAGGCGCACCCCGACCATGAACGGGCGTGGAAACACATCGAAAGCGCCAGCGGCGGCCTGCGGCAACTCGATGCCCAAGCCAGCCGCAAGGCGCTGCTGCCAAGTCCCATCTCGCGTTCTATCTCACGGCGCAACAGCTTGCAGCTGCTGGCGTGGATCTCCACCATCGGCATCACGGGCTGGTTCGGCGCGCGCTCGGAATATGCGCCCGGCTTTGCCCGCGCCGCGCTGGCCGACCTGTCCACCGGCGTGGGCGAACGCCGCGAGCTGATCCTGTCCGACGGCAGCCGTTTGCATTTGAACAGCGGCAGCGCCGTGAACATCCGCTACACGGGCACGCAGCGCCTGTTGCAACTGGTGCAGGGCGAAGTCTTCATCGCCACCGCCCGCGAAACGGGCCTGCCCTACCGCCCCTTCCTCGTCGACACCGCGCAAGGCCACGCGCAGGCGCTCGGCACGCGGTACTCGGTGCGCCAGGCGGAAGGCAGCACCCTGGTTGCCGTCGAAGAAGGCGCCGTGCGGCTGACACCGCGCCATGGCGACGGCAACCACGTGATCCAGGCGGGCCAGGGCGGCGGCATGACGGCGCAACACATCCTGCCTGCGCACGCCGTCTCGCCCGACATCTGGGCCTGGCGCCAGGGCTTGCTGCTGGCCGACGCCATGCCGCTGCGCGACTTCCTGAATGAATTGAGCCGCTACCGCCACGGCTTGCTGGGCTGCGACGATGGCGTCGCCGCGCTGCGCATTTCTGGCGTCTTCCCGCTGGCCGACCTGGACGCCGTGCTGCTGTCGCTGCCCGACTCCCTACCGGTGGACGTGCGCCTGCGCACGCGCTACTGGGTGCAGGTGGAGGCGCGCCAGCAGCGTTGAAGATTTATTTTGACGCCAGCGCAAAAAACAGTACCCGCTTTCGCTTTTCGCGTGACCTGTGTAGGCAACGTTCTTTTTGACGACTACACCACAAGGTAACCATGTCTCCAGTTTTGTCTTCCCCATCCCGGCCGCGCCCACGGCGCACGCGCATGGCGCATGCCCTCCAATTCGTCTTCATCGGTTCGGCCCTGCTCCTGAACGCCCAGGCGCCAGCCCTGGCGCAGGAAAGCGCCGCAGCGCCAGCGGCCAGCCAGAATTTCCAGGTGCCGGCCGGCGACCTGGCAGCGGCGCTGCGCCAGGTCGCCAGCCAGTCCAGGGTCATCCTCAGTTTTACGCCGGAACAGACGCGCGGCAAGACTTCCTCTGGCCTCACGGGCCGCCACGACGTGCTGGCGGCCCTGAACGGCGTGCTGCGCGACACGGGCCTGAAGGCCGAGCGCAGCGCCAACGGCAGCTATGTGCTGCGCCCGGCCGATACGGCGGCGGGCGGCGAAGCGCTGTCGATGATGCCGGAAGTGTCGGTCAAGGCGCGGCAGGATGCCACGGAAGGCTCGGGTGCGTATGTTTCCACCCTGCCGATCGCCACGGCCACGCCGCTGGGCCTGTCGATTCGGGAAACGCCGCAGTCGGTCAGCGTCATCACGCAGCAGCGCATGCAGGACCAGGGCTTGAGCACCATCGCGCAAGTGATGGCGCAAACGCCGGGCATCACCCTGTTCTCGCTGGGCAGCGAGCGCACGGGCTTTACTTCGCGCGGCTATTCGATCACCAATTACCAGCTCGATGGTGTCAGCACGCATTCGGAAAACCTGGGCCTCAATGCCATCCCGTCGCAAAGCCTGGCCGACATGGCGCTGTATGACCGCATCGAAGTGCTGCGCGGCGCCTCGGGCCTGATGACGGGCGCGGGTGACGCCTCGGGCGCCATCAATATGCTGCGCAAAAAGCCGACGCCGCAGTTCCAGGCGTCCGTCGAGGGCGAGCTGGGTTCCTATGATGAACGGCGCATCCTGGCCGACGTTGCCGGCCCACTCAACGAAGCGCGCACGGTGCGCGGCCGCCTGGTGACGGTGTACGAGGAAGGCGACAGCATCGTCGACGGCTACAGCCGCGACAAGAAAGTGGTCTACGGCGTGGTCGAGGCGGACCTGTCCGCCGATACGAGGCTGACAGCCGGCGTCACGCACCAGCGCAAGCGCTCGAACGGATCCCTGTCCTACCTGGGCTTTCCCCTGTTCTACAGCAACGGCGCCATGACGGACCTGCCCCGCTCTTTCAGCCCGGCGGCCACGTCGAATCGCTTCGACACCAATTCGACCGACCTATTCGTCACCGTGGAACATGCGCTGGCAAACGACTGGAAGCTGAAAATCTCGGCCAACCGCGTGCAGTCGTCGCAGGAAGAGCGCGCCGTCTACCTGAACGTGAGCGACGGCTTCGCCAACCAAGCCACGGGCGATGGCCTGCGCTTGAGCGCCGATTACCGCGATTACCAGCTTCAGATCAACAGCGTGGACATCAATGTGCGCGGCCCCTTCAGCGCGTTCGGCCGCCAGCACGAACTGGTGCTGGGCATGGACTACAGCGAATTTCAAAGCACGACGGATGGCCGCTTCGACAAGAGCATCCAGCGCACGCCCGCCAACCTGTACCGCTGGAATCGCACGGCCACACCCGTGTTTGGCGATACCTTCGTCACCTACGACAGCACGCGCCGCCAGGCTAGCGCGTATGCCGCCACGCGCTTCAATCTCTCCGAGCGCCTGAAATTGATCGCCGGCGCGAAGGTGCTGCGCTACAGCGAGAATTACATCTCGGACGCGCCTTCCGTGCCATTTTATAGCGCGTCGCCTGCCTCGGAAAGCCGCGTCTTCACGCCGTATGGCGGCCTGGTGTTCGACATCGACGGCACGCACAGCGCCTACGCCAGTTATTCCACCATCTATCAGCCGCAAGCATTACAAGACCGCCACGGCAAGCTGCTGGCGCCGCGCGAAGGCAAGACCTTTGAAGCGGGCATCAAGAGCGGCTGGCTCGATGGCCGTCTGAACACGGCTGCCGCGCTGTACCAGATCCGCCAGAGCAACCTGGCCGAATCGGACCCGGGCTACACCGTGCCCGGCACCCAAAATTCCGCCAACCGCACCATCAAGGGCGCCAAAACCCAGGGTGTGGACCTGGAAGCGACGGGCGCCCTCACCCCAAGCTGGAACATCTCGGGCTCGTGGTCGTACAGCCAGACGGAAAACAATGCCGGCAAGGCCATCCTGACCACCTTCCCACGCCACCTGGTGAAGCTGTGGACCACTTATCGGCTGCCTGGCGAGCTGAACCACCTGACGGTGGGCGGCGGCATGAACTGGCAGAGCCGCGTGTATTCCGACATCGACGCCTGGCAGATCAACAGCACCCTGCACTGGAAACAGAAAGCGTATTCGGTGGCCAGCCTGATGGCGCGCTACGACGTCAACGACAGGCTGTCTGCCACCGTGAACGTGGCCAACCTGTTCGACAAGCAGTACACGGCGTCCGTATCGGACTGGTGGTACTCGGGCATGTATGGCCCGGCGCGCAAGGTGGCGTTGACCGTGCGGTATCAGTTCTAGCGCCAGGGCTGGGCTGAATGTTTCATATCGGCACAGGGCCGGTGATACAATTTTCCCGCTTCACGGGCGTTGCCGGCCATTGCCGCCAACGCCCGTGCCCATAGAGACACCCAAGGAGAATGTGTGAAGGACCTCGCCCCCGCCCTGCCAGCCGATCCGGCCGACCAACCCGCCAATCCCTCGCGCCGACGCATTTTTCAGGCCGCTTCCGCAGTCGGCCTGGCCGCCAGCCTGCCGGCGCTGGCCGATGCCGCGCCCGCCAAGAAAACCATCGCCAAGGGTTCGCTCGACGCGAAACTGAAAGCGCATGTCAGGAACGTGGTGGTGATCTACCTGGAAAACCGCAGCTTCAACAACCTGTTCGCCAACTTCCCCGGCACCAGCGCGCCCCTGTCCGCCGTCACGGCCGAACAGGTGCAGCAGCTGGACCGCGACGGCAAGCCGCTGGCCACCCTGCCGAAAATCTGGGGCGGCCTGGTGCCAAACCAGCAAAATATCGGCGGCATCGATTACCTGATCAAGGAAGGGCAGATTTCCGGCCTGCCCAACGCGCCCTACAAACTGAGCGACGCGGCCGGCAAGCCACTGCCCGAGAGCATCATCACGCGCGACCTGGTACACCGCTTCTATAACAACCAGATGCAGATCAACGGCGGCAAGAACGACGGCTTTGCCGCGTGGGCCGACAGCGGCGGCCTGGTGATGGGCCACTACGGCGAAACGTCGAAAAACCTGAACCTGTGGCAGATCGCCGAACAGTACACCCTGTGCGACAACTTCTTCATGGCGGCTTTCGGCGGCTCTTACATGAACCACCAGTTCCTCGTCACGGGGCGCGCCAACGAATACTTCAACGCGTTTGATACGGCGGCGAAGAAAAAGATCGCCGTGCTGTCCGACGGCCCGCAAGGCGTGCGCCTGGCGATCTCGCCCGAATGCCCCGCCTCCGCACTGGACGGCAAGCCGAAGTACGTGAACGACGGCGCCCTCACGCCGGACGGCTACGCCGTCAACACCATGGCGCCGCCATACCAGCCCAGCTATGTCCGCCCCGCCTTTGACGGCGATCCGCTGCATGCCGACCCGGCGGACGCGAATACCCTGCCGCCGCAAACCTACGACACCATCGGCGACCTGCTGTCGCGCAAGGGCGTCAGCTGGGCGTGGTATGGCGGCGGCTGGCAAGCGGCGCTCGATCAGAAGGGTGGCGGCAGCAAGCCGAACTTCCAGTTCCACCACCAGCCGCTGAACTACTTCAAGCAGTTCGCGCCTGGCACTGCCGCGCGCGCCGAGCACCTGCGCGATGGTGGCACGGGCGACAGCCCGATTTCAAACAAATTCCTGGCCGCCGCGGTGGCGGGCAAGCTGCCCGCCGTGACCTTCTACAAACCGCAAGGGAACCTGAACCTGCACGCCGGCTACTCGGATATCGAGTCGGGCGACCAGCACGTTGCCAACATCATCCAGCATCTGAAGGAATCGCCGCAGTGGAAAGACATGATCGTGGTGATCACGTTCGATGAAAACGGCGGCTGGTGGGATCACGTGGCGCCGCCAAAAGGCGATCGCTGGGGGCCGGGCACGCGCATTCCCGCCATCGTCGTCTCGCCCTACGCGAAGAAAGGCGCCGTCGACCACAGTTTCTACGACACCACGTCTATCCTGCGCCTGATCACGCGCCTGCACGACTTGCCGCTGCTCGAAGGTCTGAAAGTGCGCAACGACGCATTCGCGGCGCGCGGCGCGCTGCCACCGGGTGACTTGACTGGCGCCTTGAGCTTCCGCTAAGCCTCCCACAATGCGGCATGCCTGTGATACACTGCGTGCCGCACTTTAATCCACAGGTCTGCTTTTCCTGCCGGTGATATTCACAATGAGCCCGACTCCTGTAGCCGGGCTTTTGTTTTGTGGATGAAGTTAAAGCGTATGGACATAGGCGGACAGCATGTTGCCCGCCCCTTGGCCGTCGCAGGCCAAGGACAGAGGTTATCAAATGAGAGATAAAAAAGACAACGCCACCATCGACTTGCCCGGTTTCGGCCCGCTGCCAGCGCACGAGGCGCCAGCGCCGGCGCCGGAGCCACAGCGCCGCGCGCGCGCGCGCAAGTTGGCTTTGAAGCAGGTGCAGCTCGAATTGCTGGAGCCGACCGATGCCACCGGCCTGCCCGTATGGACGCGCGACGCCGGCCTTGACCTCACCGGTTTGCCCATCTGGGCGCCCGATAATTAATACAACACGCGGGCGGCCGTTTGCCGCCGGCTTCCACACCACCGCACAAGGGCGTAAGCCTGTAGACTGTGCCCATCCACCCGCTTTTTACCGGCTCCGCCCCCTATGAACACCACCTCCGCCACCACTTCTTTTTCCAGCCTGCCGCTGACGCCCGCCTTTTTGGCCAATCTGGATTCGCTCGGCTACCACGAGATGACCACCATCCAGGCACAAAGCCTGCCGGCGGTACTCGATGGCCGCGACCTGATCGCCCAGGCCAAGACGGGTAGCGGCAAGACGGCCGCCTTCGGCATCGGCATCCTGCACAAGCTCAATCCGGCCTGGTTTGCCGTGCAAGGCCTGGTGCTGTGCCCCACGCGCGAACTGGCCGACCAGGTGGCCAATGAACTGCGCCGCCTGGCCCGCGCGGCCGGCAACATCAAGATCCTGACCCTGACGGGCGGCGCGCCGATGCGCCCGCAAATCGCCTCGTTGGAACACGGCGCCCACATCGTGGTGGGCACGCCGGGCCGCATGCGCGACCATCTGGGCCGCGGCACCATCAACCTGAATCACGTACAAACGCTGGTGCTCGATGAAGCGGACCGCATGACGGACATGGGCTTTTACGAGGAAATCGCCGGCATCGTCAGCGCCTGCCCGGCGCGCCGCCAGACCTTGCTGTTCTCAGCCACGTATCCGGAAGACATCCGCCGCGCCACGGCATCGTTCCTCGTCAATCCCCTGGAAGTAACGGTCGAGGCGCAGCACGACAACGACAAGATTGAACAGCGCTTCTATGAAATCGGCTTCGACGAACGCAATAGCGCCGTCGGCAAGCTATTGAAACACTTCAAGCCGGAATCCACGCTGGCTTTCTGCAACACCAAGGTGCATTGCCGCGAACTGGCTGAAGAACTGCGCCAGCAAGGCTTTTCCGCGCTGGCACTGTACGGCGAGCTGGAACAGCGCGAGCGCGATGAAATCCTGGTGCTGTTCGCCAACCGCAGCTGCTCCGTGCTGGTCGCCACCGACGTCGCCGCGCGCGGGCTCGATATTTCCGACCTGGGCGCCGTGATCAACGTCGACGTCTCGAAAGACACGGAAGTACATATCCACCGCATCGGCCGCACGGGCCGCGGCAGCAAGAAGGGCCTGGCCCTGTCGCTGTGCGCGCCGAACGAGAAAAAATGGGTCAAGCTGATCGAGCAGTACCAGAACAGCGCCGCCGAATGGCACGACCTGAAGGAACTGGCTGAAGATGACGGGATCGAGGCGCTGCCGGCGCCGATGGTCACCTTGTGCATCATGGGCGGCAAGAAGGACAAGCTGCGCCCGGGCGACTTGCTGGGCGCGCTGACGGGCGATGCGGGCCTGACCAAGGAGCAAGTGGGCAAGATCAACGTATTCGAGTTCATGACCTACGTGGCACTCGACCGCAAGGTCGCCGAAGCAGCCTTCAAGCGCCTCAACGCCGGTAACTCCTTGGGCCGCGACTTTGGCAACATCAAAGGCCGCAGCTTCAAGATGCGCTTTATCGAGGCGTAAGCTGCTGCAATGCACGCAGGGCCGCCATGGCCCTGCGTCCCGGGTAATCTTCCCACACGGGATAATGCCCGCGGTAGTAGCAGTTCCAGTAACTGATGCTGCGCCGCTCCAGGGTAGCCACATACGCGGGGTTTTCCCGCAGATAGCGCGCCAGCGCCGCTCCATTCCAGTCCGGCAGCGCCGCGCCAATCACCTCGACAATCTCCAGCACGTATTCGCCGCACAGGTGCACGACAAACGGCACCGTCCACGCACGCTCCTGCAGCAGCAACTGTCTTAAACAGGCTTCGCGCAGATGACCGTCATGATGGCGCGTGCCCAGGCACAGGGCGATCACGCCCGCGTCGCCTGCCAGCTGGGTGCAGGCCAACAGCTGCTCGCGCTGGTAATAGGTGCGCACGGGAATGCGCAGCAGGCGGCCATCCTGATGCACTTCAAACGGTGCCGACGGCGCGTGCAGCTGGCTTGCGGACAGCGCGGGCAGCAGCCGCGCCAAGGTGCCCGCCAATGCCGCCGGAAAGACCTCAGTTTCAGTCATCGGCAGCGTCCTGGCAGATTTTGCGCACGCCCAGCGCAGGTCGATCCATCTTTTCAAAGATCACATTCGAATACCATTCGGCGGAATCGCCTGCGGCGGGCTTGCCCAGCGAGATATAGTAGCCGCCATGCGCAAACAGGGCCGTGGTTTCCTTGCCCGGCCTGGCGGCCTGCAGGAAGGCCGGATAAGCCGCCTTGTCGAGCCGGCTAAAATGCGCGGCCAGCAGCGCCAGCAAGCGCGCGTGCGAGTCCGGCGCATACGGAAACAGGTACAGATACTCGACCAGTTCACCGCCATCCGCCAGGCGCGTGACGGCGGCCGTCGCCGCCTCCACGCTCTCCTTGTCAACGCCAAAGCGGCACAGCACCCCACCGCTGTAGGCAAAATCGATGATGGTTTTCGGCGCGCACGCCTGTAGCTCGCGCTCGATGCCGACGGGCGGCAAGGCGCGCAGCTGCGCCAGCAGCGCCTCGCCCGACGTGGCCAGGGAGGGAAAGCCGGGACACTCGCTGGCCGCCTGGGCAGACGAGAAGGCAAGACAGCAACTCAATAACAACACGCTACGCTTCACGGCATCTCCCGCGTTCATCAGGCAACCATTATGCCCCGACGGTACGCATAAGCCACTCACAAGGCGCGCGCCTGCTGGCCCTGCGGCGTATCGTCGATGTCATAGCCGGCCGCGCGCGCCAGTGCGCGCAAGCGGTCCGCCTCGACCCACTGGCGCTGCGCGCGGGCGATGGCCCTTTCCGCCATCCATGCCTGCACCTGCTGCGGCACCGCCAGCTGCGCCGGCTGCCAAGCCAGCAGATCGAGCCCCAGGGCTGCATCGAAGCGGGCCATGGTGGCTTTCTTCACAGCGTCCGGCAGCTCGCTTTTCAGCAGTTCCCAGGCCACGGCCAGCGCGCGCGGATAATTCAGGTCATCGTTGATGCACGCCGTAAAACGCGCCAGCCACGCCGGATCGGCATCGTCGTCCGCATCACCCAAGCCATGCATGGCCACGCGCAGGCGCGCCAGACCGCTGGCGGCGGCGCGCAGGGCATCATCCGTAAAATTGAGGCTGCTGCGGTAATGGGCGCCCAGGCACAGGTAGCGGTAGGCCAGCGGATCGATGCCCTGCTCCAGCAGGCTTTGCAGGCGCAAAAAGTCACCCGAGGATTTCGACATCTTCGCATCCTGGGTCTTGAGGAAAGCACCGTGCAGCCAGAAATTGGCCAGGCGCGTGCCATGGCGCGCCTGCGTTTGCGCGATCTCGTTGCTATGGTGGACAGCCACGTGGTCTTCGCCGCCGCAATGGATGTCGAAATACGTGCCCAGGTGCTTTTCCGCCATGGCCGAGCATTCGATGTGCCAGCCGGGGAAACCCAGACCCCAGGGGCTGTCCCACTCCATCTGGCGCTGGCCCGGCACGCCGCTGAACTTCCACAGCGCGAAGTCGCAGATATCGCGCTTCTCTCCCAGGTCCACCCGCTTGCCCGCCTGCAGGCCATCGCGCTTCAGGCGCGCCAGCTTGCCATAATCATCCTGGCGCGTGGTGTCGAAGTAAATGCCGTCGTCGGTGCGGTAGGTATAGCCCTTGGCTTCCAGGTCGCCGATGAACGCGATCTGTTCCTCGATGTGGTCGGTGGCGCGGCACCAGACGGTGGGCGGTAGTATATTGAGCTGGCGCAAATCCTCTTCAAACGCGCGCGTGAATGCGGCGGCGATGTCCCAGGCCGACTCGCCGCTGCGCCGGCTGCGCGCTTCGACCTTGTCGTCGCCGCTGTCCGCGTCCGACGTCAAATGACCCACGTCCGTGATATTCATCACATGGCGCACCTGCAAGCCGTTGAACGCGAGCGCGCGGCGCAAGCCGTCGACGAACAGATAGGTGCGCAGGTTGCCGATGTGCGCGTAATCGTAGACGGTGGGGCCGCAGGCGTACAGGCCCGCCTGGCCCGGAGCGATGGGTTCAAACGGCCGCAGGCTGCGGCTATACGTGTCGTACAAATGGAGTGTCATGCGGAACTTTCATGCGCGTTGCGGAAAAAGAAAATGGCCACAGGTTTTTCAACACTGTGGCCATCGGAATGAGGAGTAAAAAGTTTAACGGCGCCGGGCCGCATCCTCACGAAGCCAGGTACACGGACACAGCGCAGCAGCGGCGCCGGATGCAAGAGCTGGAAGGAGGATGGAAGAGATCATGGGAAGAATATCGCATGCGCGCCGGCAGGCCGTCAAGCCCGCCGGCGCCACTGTCTTACTTTTTCGCCTGCTCGATATGCGGCAGCAGCACCGTCAGGATGCCCAGCAACGGCAAGTAGGAGCAGACTTTGTACACATAGGCGACGCCCGACACGTCGGCCAGGTGGCCCATGGCGGCGGCGGCGATGCCGGACACGCCGAACATCAGGCCAAAGAAAATCCCCGCGATCATGCCCACCTTGCCCGGCACCAGTTCCTGCGCAAAGACGACGATGGCGGAAAAGGCGGAGGAAATAACGAAGCCGATGATCACCGTCAGCACGGCCGTCCAGAACAGATCGACATACGGCAGCAACAAGGTAAACGGCGCGGCGCCCAGGATGGAAATCCAGATCACGCGCTTGCGGCCGATGCGGTCGCCGATGGGGCCGCCCATGAAAGTGCCGGCGGCCACGGCGGCGAGGAAGAGGAACAGGTACAGCTGGGCCGCGCCGATGGACAGGTGGAACTTGTCCATCAGGTAAAAGGTGTAGTAGCTCGACAGGCTGGCCATGTAGATGTACTTCGAGAACACCAGCAGGGCCAGCACGCCCAGCGCACCTATCACCTTGTTGCGCGACAAGTTTGGCCCATGGCCGCCCGCTTTCGGCTTGAAGCTGGCCAGGTGGCCGCTGTACCAGTGGCTGACCTTGTACAGCACGCCGATGGCCAGCACGGCCAACAGACTGAACCAGGCGATATTGCCCTGTCCCCGGTTCACGATGACGGCGGCCGCCAGCAGCGGCCCCAGCGCGGAGCCCACGTTGCCGCCCACCTGGAACAGCGATTGGGCAAAACCGTAGCGTCCGCCCGACGCCATGCGCGCCACGCGCGACGCTTCCGGGTGGAAAGTCGAGGAACCGACACCGATCAGGCCCGCAGCGATCAAGAGGGTCGGAAAGGTCGAGACGATGGACAGCATTAGCACGCCGGCCAGGGTAAAACACATGCCGACCGGCAACAGGAATGGCAATGGACGGCGGTCCGTGTACAAGCCGATCCAGGGTTGCAGCAACGATGCCGTGCACTGGAACGTCAGGGTTATGAGGCCGACCTGGGTAAAACTGAGTGAAAACTCTGCTTTCAGCATCGGATAAATCGACGGCAACAAGGCCTGGATCAAGTCATTGAGCAAATGCACGAAGGCGACGGCGCCCAGGATGTGCATGGCCAGACCGGATTGTTGTTGGGGACGAAGAAGCGAGGGGGCCGCCGGCACGGACTTGGCCAATGCTGGGGCAGGTGTGGTTGTGTGCATGTGTCTTCCGCAATGATCGGGCACGGCGGCGGCCCGGCAAAGAAGCCAGTATAGTATGGTCACTGAACTGATAACTTCCAATAATCGTCGCCCAAGTGACAACTGAGTGACAATCCAACGGCCCACATGTACACCCACCACCCCACCCAGACCCATCCCGATGGCGTGCCGTTCAGCCGCAGCACCAGCTCGCACGATTACCAGCACGTGCCGCGGCCCGTGACGGCCATGTCCAGGCAATATGCGGCTGGCGACTACACGGCGCCGCACAGCCATGTGCGGGCGCAGCTGCTGTATGCGACGCAAGGTGTGATGCGCGTCTCCACCGAACATGGCGTGTGGATCTTGCCGCCCCGGCGCGCCCTGCTGATCCCCGTGGGCGTCGTGCATGAAGTCCACATCTTGAGCGAACTGAGCATGCGCACCGTGTATATCGATGCGCAGGTGGCGGCCCCCCATGGCGCCGGTTGCAAGGTATTGGAAGTAAGCCGGCTGCTGCGCGAGCTGATCCTGGCCTTGCTGGCCGAACCGATCGAATATGCGCTGGCGGGGCGCGGCGACTGGCTGGCGCACCTGATCCTGTCGGAACTGACGGCGGCCGATACGGTACCCCTCGCCATACCCTGGCCCCGCGACCGTCGCCTGGTGGCCGTCTGCACGGCCATCATGAGCGCGCCCGGCAGCCGGCGCAGCATCGAGGAATGGGCGCAGGATGCGGGCGCCAGCGCGCGCACCCTGATCCGTTTATTCCCCAAGGAAACGGGCTTGCACTACCGCCAATGGCTGCAGCAAGTCCACCTGGCCGAGGCATTCTGCCGCCTGGACCGGGGCGAAGGCGTGGCGGCCATTGCCTATGCGCTGGGCTACGCCAGCCCCAGCGCCTTCAGCGCCATGTTCCGCCGCATCCTGGGCCGCACGCCGCAGCACTACTTGAGCGAGTGGCGCGCCGCCGAGTAAACGAAGAAAGCAGCCCGCAGGCTGCTTTTCTACATGTTGAACTTACTCTTTTTCACCCGCAATCAATCGATAGGCCAGCGCACCCAGCAAGGCGCCGATGATGGGTGCCAACCAGAACAGCCACAGCTGACTGGTAGCCCAGTCGCCCACGTACAGGGCCACGCCCGTGCTACGGGCTGGGTTGACGGAGGTATTGGTGACGGGGATGCTGATCAGGTGAATCAGGGTCAGTGCCAGGCCGATCGGCAGCGGGGCGAAGCCGGCCGGGGCGCGCTTGTCGGTGGCGCCCAGAATGACGATCAGGAAGAACATCGTCAGCACGATTTCAATCACCAGCGCCGACAGCATCGAATAGCCGCCCGGCGAATGCGCGCCATAGCCATTCGAAGCAAAGCCCTTGCTGACATCGAAACCGGCCTGCCCGCTGGCGATCACGTACAGCACGCCGCCAGCCACGATGGCGCCCAGCACTTGCGCGATGATGTATGGCAACAGTTGATTGGCCGGAAAGCGGCCACCGGCCCACAGGCCGATCGACACGGCAGGATTCAAATGGCAACCCGAGATGTGGCCGATGGCGTAGGCCATGGTCAGCACCGTCAGACCAAACGCCAGCGCCACGCCAGCAAAACCGATGCCAAGGCCGGGAAAGGCGGCGGCGAGTACTGCACTGCCGCAACCGCCCAGCACCAGCCAGAACGTGCCGAGAAATTCGGCGCCATATTGTTTCATGATGTATTCCTTTAAAGTAAAGAGAAAACGTGCCAGGGACGACCAATCGGACCGCTCACCAACTTTGCCTGCGCCCGGGGCGACGACAAAGCACAGCACCAGCAACGCACCGCACCGCACGCTGCAAAGCGCGAATAATGACATGATGCCATTATCATTGCAACATTATTTCGTATAATAATGCCAATAGTTCTCTTGCTATTTAAAGGTTTTTTTGATAATTCTATAGCGCGGGTCGGCGCATGTATTTTTGTGGCGCCTCCAATGGCGCAAAACCAAAGCCCGCATACAGGCCATGCGCGTCATCGGTCCCCAGCATCCAAACGACATCGCGCAACCGTGCATCGCCGAGCACGGCGGCCACCATCTGCTTGCCATATCCGCGCCCCTGGTATTGCGGCAGCACAAACACGTCGCGCAGGTAGGCAAAATCCGTGTAATCGGTGATGACTCTGGCGAACGCTACTTGCTGACCATCTACATAGCCGCCGAAACACAGCGCGTTGGCGATCCCCTTGCGCACCGTTTCGATCGCCACGCCACGCTTCCAGTAAGACTGTTCGCTCAGGTAGCGGTGAATCATGGGCACGTCGAGTTCGTCGCGCTCGCTGGAGATGCGCAGTGGCGCGTGCATCAGTTCTTCAACAGCAAGTCGGCTTCGGCGATGCTGGGCTCGCCGAAGTACACGGTGCGCACGCCGCCCTTGGCATCGCTGCCCATATACACGCCCGTCATGCTGTGCTCGACCGGGTCGTACAGGATGGTGTAGTGGTGGCCGCAATTGTGCGGTTCGCAGACGCTGCTGAGCAGGCGCGCCTTGCCGTCGATCTCGACGGGCTTGAGCGGACTGGCAACGCCATCAGGCACCCAGCGCTGCCGTTTCAGGCCGGCTTTTTTCAAGCCCACGTTGAAGGCATTGCGAAAGGCGTAGTCCGCCTTGTAGACGTCGGGAAAATACGGGCAGGTGTGGCCACCATCGCAGCTTTGCGCTTGCTCAATGAGCGACAGCTTGGGCGTTCGCGCTTGCGCCGGCATGGCGGCCAGCGCCACGGCGGCGGCCAGGAACAGGGGGAACAGCAAACGTGCGGACATGCAATCTCCTAAAAACATCGGCTAATGCGGGTAGCATAGCAGAATGCCATGCTTGCACACCGGCATCAAGGAGAGCAGCGTATGCCGACGACCCCGTTGACCTTGCCTTCCGGCCAGCCCGTCTCGCGCCAGCGGTACACGCCGGGCGCGACGATGATCATCTGCCATTCCACCAGCTTGCCAGCGGCATTGAGGCGGGTTTCATTGTCATAGCGCAAAGTCAGGCTATGCTCCGTTTCCGCCACCACCGTCGCGGCAAAGCGGTTGGTTTCACCCAGCTTGCTTTTCCAGGTACGGTCGCTAAAGATCGCCAGCCGCTGATGGTCGTCAGACAACTGCATGCGCGTAAAGTGCCGCGCTTCTTCGCAAACACTACTGGTATTTACGCTGTCGGACCAGCTGCCAGACAGTTGCGCGGCATCAAAAGGAGTCGGGGTGGCGGCCACGGCCGCACTCAGCAGCAAGGTTACAAGCATAGTTTATCGAAGGAAAGCGAAAAGTATCATCATGGTCAACGCAGCGCCTGCGTGATGCTGGACGGCAATGCAGGTGTGCGCCGGTGCAACGTCGCCTGCTCGTAGGCATAGGCCATCGCAATGAGCGGCATTTCGGCGTGGGCAGGGCCGATGAAGGACAAACCGATGGGCAAGCCCTTTACCACGCCGGCCGGCACCGTGATATGCGGCAAGGCGGACTGCGCCTGCGCTACGCCATGGCATGTGGGCCCCACCAGCGCATCGAGCCGATGCGCGCACAGCAACGCTGCGATGCCGCCAGGCTCGGACGCGAGCGGCGGCTCGATCAGTTCCGCCCCCTGTTCGCGCAGCACCAGCAGTGCCTGCTCGATCACGGCATCGGTCCCGCCACACTGGCCGAACAGGTGGCGCGCCACGCCGATGCGGCGTCCCTGCAAGCCGGCGACATCGAGCACCATGCCATCGGCCAGGCGCTCGCCAGTCAGGGCGGCGAGCAGCCAGGCCGCCTCGCGCACGCTGGGCGCCATCGGTCCTGCCGTGGCTGACTCGCTGCCCTGCCCGCTGGCAGCGCTGCCCGTGGGCTTGATGGCGACCAGGCCGCACGTTGATGCTGGCGCGACGATGGAGCCGTCCGCCGCGCTGTCCACGGCCAGGATAGTCAGACCGGCCCAGCTGGCACTGGCATGCGGCACGCTGACGGCGGCCCACTCGCGCAAATTGCTTTTGCCGATGATGACGGCGCCGGCCGCGCGCAAGCGCGCCGCCACAAAGGAATCGCAGCTGGCATGCGTAGCCAGGGGCGACTGCGTGCGCGTCTTCATGCGGTCGCCCGTGGCAATATTGTCGCGCAAGACGATGGGGATGCCATGCAAGGGGCCGCGCACCTTGTGCACTTGCCGCTCACGGTCCATTTCCAGGGCAATTTTCAGCGCATCGGGATTGATTTCAATGCCGGGATAGGCACGCGCGCCGATGCTGCACAGAGAGCGGATGCGCCCCAGGTACTGCGACGTCAGCGCATGCGAACTGAGTTTGCCTGCCTGCATCATCTGCTGTTGCGGCAAGACGCCCGCATCGAGCAGATGGGCCATGGGGCTGGCGGGCGCCGTGGCACGGGTCAGTACGGGACGCGACACGCGCGCCGACACTGCCGCCGCGGCAGGCGTCGCGCCCCGATAGGCGCTATTGCGCGACATATGACTACGCTGCATGGTATCTCCAGGAAACCTCAATGTTTCTAACGCAATAGTGTGCTAACCACAGCATAGCAGTCCTTGCAACTCAATTGTTGTCGAAGGGAATTATTTTTCAAGCAAAAAAAAACGCCGCCCGAAGGCAGCGTTTCTTGATGGTCAAGCACTGGGGCAAGCCTGGCCGGCGTTTGCCTGGCACTGCGAGCACCGCAGCGTGACGATTTATCAGTTGCGTACGACACGCTTGTATTCGTTGGTACGGGTGTCGATTTCGATGACGTCGTCTTGTGCCACGAACAGCGGCACTTGCACGATGTGGCGGTGCGCGTCGATGGCGTTTTCGATCTTGGCTTCTTTCAGGACGTTGCCCGAAGTGTTGCCCTTGACTGCAGGCTCCGAGTACACCACTTGACGGGCGATGGTCGTAGGCAGTTCAACGGAGATGGCTTTGCCGTCGTAGAAAATGGCTTCGCATTCCATGCCATCTTTCAGGTAATGCAATGCATCGCCCAGGTTTTCTTCTTCGATTTCATACTGGTTGTACTCGGTGTCCATAAAGACGAACAGCGGGTCGGCGAAGTACGAATACGTCACTGGCTTTTTATCCAGAACAACAACGTCAAACTTGTCGTCGCCGCGGAACACGTTTTCCATCGGGGTGTTCGTCAGAAGATTTTTCATCTTCCATTTGTAGGTGAAGCCCGTGCGGCTCGAACCGTTGACATCAGAACGCAACACGATCATTGGCTTGCTGTCGACCATGATGATATTGCCAACACGAATTTCTTTTGCGGGTTTCATAGGAATGTACGTAAAAAGTGGGTTGCATGAAGACCATCTGCCGCCTGTGCGCCATCAGCGCCGCAAGCTTGCGTTTGATCGGTTAAAAATACGTTAGAAATAACCGGGCATTTTACCTTAATTTTTGGCAAGCGCCTATCTCGTCGCGCCGGCGAACGCCAGCAAGTTACTTGCCAGATCGCCATTGGACTGCATCTGCAGCTGCCAAGCCTGCGCGCGCGCGCTGATGCGCGGCAAATCGGCCTGCAAGGCGAGCCACAGCTGCGTCCACGGGAAGGCGTCCGCGCTGGCGCCATTCCAGGCCAGTGCCGCTTGCACCAAGCTGTCGATGGCCCCATCCGCATCGGTCGCATAGCGCTGCAAGAAGGCGCGCAATTTCACGTGGTGCAAGTTTTCGTCCTGCAGGTAGATATGCCAGAGAAAAGGCCGGCCGGCCCATTGCGCCCGCACAAAAGAATCCTCGCCGCGCACGAGATTGACGTCGCAGGCCCACAGCAGGCGGTCGTAAACGTCTTGCGGCACAAAAGGCAGCACGCGCAAGGTAAGCGCGCCGCGCGTACGCGTCACACCAGCCACCGCCGCATCGTCGCCGATAAACGCTTGAACGGCATCAAACGCGACGCCTTCCGGCACCAGGCATGTCACGGGTTCGCTACCCGCCTGCCACACGCCAAACAACTGGGCGACCGGGGCGGACGGGTAGCAGAACAGCGATACCTTTAAAGCAGACATTTCTGCCGCCGTCACGCCGAATTGCCCCAGGAATGCCGCCATGGCGGCCGCATCGGCCTGGAACGCCAGCCGCTGCTCATCGAGCGCCGCTTCGCGCAGCAAGCCGCCCGTTTTATTGGTGAAACCGGGAAAGAAAAAATGCTTGATCATGCCATGGCGCGGCGACGTCAATGCATGGCAGCCCTCGACCCACTCTTCCGCCGTCAAGCCTTCCAGGTTCAGCCACACAGGGTGCGGCGCGCACTGCGCCATGGCGGCGATGTAGCCGGGCGGAATGTCGCAGGCAAAAAACTCGATGACGATGTCAGCGATATCGGCGGGCGTAAACACGCCTTCCTGGTCGCGCCAGTGGCGCACGGCAACGCCGGATACTTTCTGCGCTTCAGCAGCCACGACAATGGCGGGGCAGATGCGCTGAAAACTCAATAAATCGTCAACCCACAGGGTAACTGCCACGCCGTGCTCGCCGCTCAACTGCCGCGCCAGGCGCCAGCAAATGCCGATATCGCCGTAGTTGTCGACGACTTTGCAGAAGATAGCCAGAGATGGTGCGCGAACGCTAGATAATGGCATGAGCAGGCAAAGAAATGAAGGGAAAAACGTTGGCATGCCGGCAAATAACAAAAAAGCCGCACTGTTACCAGGCGGCTTTGTTGTTGGCTGATTCAGCCGGTCTTGGCGTCCCCAAGGGGATTCGAACCCCTGTACTCACCGTGAAAGGGTGATGTCCTAGGCCTCTAGACGATGGGGACAGAAAATCTGTCCTGAATGCGCTGCCCTGCATCCCGACCTGTCACTACTTGCGAATCTGGCGTCCCCAAGGGGATTCGAACCCCTGTACTCACCGTGAAAGGGTGATGTCCTAGGCCTCTAGACGATGGGGACAGAAATCTGTCCTGAATGCATTACTTTGCATCCCGACCCGGTACTGCAGCAATCGCAGAAACAAAAAAAGCCTGACTTGTCAGGCCCGTTCAGCACTGCACTCTTACTTTACAACTGAATCATGGCGTCCCCAAGGGGATTCGAACCCCTGTACTCACCGTGAAAGGGTGATGTCCTAGGCCTCTAGACGATGGGGACCTGTGCTGGCTTTACTCTCAGCGGACTCTTCGCTGAAGGCTTTGCTTAGCCCCTCAAAAAAGCGTGCGCGAAGTTTAACACGAAGCGATTCACGAAATCAACTGCTGACCTCTTATTTTCCATCTTATTGCACTTCCCGCCCCCATGAAAAGGCGATGATGGCAGGAAGGCAAGCAAACGAGCCATCAGTCTTCCTGACGCAGGACAGCGTCCGTGCCGACGATGCGCACATCATGCATCTGGTTCAAATAGGCTTCCAGGTAAGCCTTATGCGACGCCCCCACCACCACCAGCACGCGCATGCCGGGCCGGGCCGGGCCGGGCCATCATGACTTCGCGGATATTCGATGCCATGCGCAAATTGCGCGTCTCCCAGTAGGCCACGTAGTTACGGCCATAATGGCGGGGCGACGGCTCTTCGAGCGCCGCGCCGAAATCGCTGCGGAAGACCATCTCGGCCTGGCCAGGCTGATTGTAGGCACGGTACATGGCCAGCACACCTGACGGCGTCGCCAATGCCGCTTCCAGCTCTGCACTGATACGCTTGCGCTGTGCCGTATGCGGGTTGTCCCACGCCCTCACGATCGCCTCGCCGGCAGCCTTTTCGTCCTGCGCATTGTCGGCGGGTGCGTCCGCCGTGTGATCATCCATGGCATACACCAGCTCGTGCCCGCTCTTCGCCGCTACCACGGCAGCGATCAAGACATCTTCGCCACGCCGCTGCATCCTGTCATTGAGCATCGCCACCAGACTCTCATCGAGCCCGCCTCCCACCCGTCGCTCCTCCACCGGAAGGCGCAGCCATTGCACCAGCGCGGACGCCCGCTCGCCACCCGCCAGGAACAGCGACGCCAGGGTGCGCCGCTGCGCGGCGGATGGCACCTCCGGCCAAGCGGCCAGCAAGCGCTGCGCCTGCACGGTGGCCGCCACCACCTCCAGACCGGTCACTGCCCGCGCGGGAGCGGGGTCCCAGCAATAAGACTTGATCGTGTCCGCATAGCGCTGCGGGTAGCTGCGCAAGTATGCGCATTGCAGGCCGGATAAAGCCTCGATGGCAATGGCTTGCGGCTTCCAGCCCAGCAAGCGCGCGTTCAAGGCGCTCAGATGCGCGGGATCAAACGACTTCGGCAACTGCGACAGGTGCGGCGTGCCCAGCACCATTACTTCATTGATACGCCCCGATTGCAACTTGTGCGCGGCAGGATCGAAGGGAGCGGCAGATGCTGCGGCAGCGAAAGCCGGAGCGGGAAAGAAAGCGGCAAACAAAATGCTGGCAAATAAGCGGGACATTCCACCTCCGGATTTGAGTAATTCCATGAAAACTGACAGGCACAAAAAACTGCCGCATGCGCAAACTTGGCCATCGGCAGCTTCAACGCCAGAAATCTTAAACATCCGGCACTACAATCTCCACCCAAAAGCGATGAATGGTAAAAATGATATTCCGAAACGCAAATGATGCGGATATGCCGCGCGCAAGCAGCAAGGAAAGCAGAGAGTAATGGCGAAAAAAAGCCGCTCAAGGCGACTTTGATTATCATGTGACTTCTGCGCTATTGGTGGAGGCTTGCGGGAGCTAAGCGCTGACCTCTTGGATGCCATGCATGCGCACTAACAGCTTAGCCACATTCCCCAGAGGGGTATGGCGGAAAGTGTAGCGGAAATAAAAAAAGCCGCTCAAGGCGACTTTGATTATTATGTGATTTCTGCGCTATTGGTGGAGGTTTGCGGGAGCTAAGCGCTGACCTCTTGCATGCCATGCATGCGCACTAACAGCTTAGCCACATTCCCCAGAGGGGTATGGCGGAAAGCGTCGCAGAAATAAAAAAAGCCGCCCAAGGCGACTTTGATTATCATGTGATTTCTGCGCTGTTGGTGGAGGCTTGCGGGAGCTAAGCGCTGACCTCTTGCATGCCATGCAAGCGCGCTAACAGCTTAGCCCTATTCCCCCTAGCGAAGAAATCGCTGACGCAAATAAAAAAAGCCGCCCAAGGCGACTTTTATTATCATGTGATTTCTGCGCTATTGGTGGAGGTTTGCGGGAGCTAAGCGCTGACCTCTTGCATGCCATGCATGCGCACTAACAGCTTAGCCACATTCCCCAGAGGGGTATGGCGGAAAGCGTCGCAGAAATAAAAAAAGCCGCCCAAGGCGACTTTGATTATTATGTGATTTCTGCGCTATTGGTGGAGGTAAGCGGGAGCTAACCGCTGACCTCTTGCATGCCATGCAAGCGCGCTAACAGCTTAGCCACATTCCCCAGAGGGGTATGGCGGAAAGCGTCGCAGAAATAAAAAAAGCCGCTCAAGGCGACTTTGATTATTATGTGATTTCTGCGCTATTGGTGGAGGTAAGCGGGATCGAACCGCTGACCTCTTGCATGCTATGCAAGCGCGCTAACAGCTTAGCCCTATTCCCCCTAGCGAAGAAATCGCTGACGCAAATAAAAAAAGCCGCTCAAGGCGACTTTGATTATCATGTGACTTCTGCGCTATTGGTGGAGGTAAGCGGGATCGAACCGCTGACCTCTTGCATGCCATGCAAGCGCTCTCCCAGCTGAGCTATACCCCCCGGGCGCAGAAACACTGCTACTTCTTTACTGCCACAACACCAGACTGAACTGGCGTCCCCAAGGGGATTCGAACCCCTGTACTCACCGTGAAAGGGTGATGTCCTAGGCCTCTAGACGATGGGGACCTCGGTACTACATTTTTACTTCTATAGTTTGCTGCTTTACCTCTGCGCTGTTGGTGGAGGTAAGCGGGATCGAACCGCTGACCTCTTGCATGCCATGCAAGCGCTCTCCCAGCTGAGCTATACCCCCCGGGCGCAGAAATAATAAAAGCCGCACTTGGCGACTTTGTTCCACTACTTGCTTTCCATCCAGATTCCGCTTTTTACGGGCCTGAACTTACAACAATCAGTACAAACAACTGCCACTACTATACCACAAAACCTGGCGTCCCCAAGGGGATTCGAACCCCTGTACTCACCGTGAAAGGGTGATGTCCTAGGCCTCTAGACGATGGGGACCGCGGAACTACCAAACAACGACTGCACCACTTCAACGACTAACAAAACCCGACTGCGATTTTGCTGCTGGTGGAGGTAAGCGGGATCGAACCGCTGACCTCTTGCATGCCATGCAAGCGCTCTCCCAGCTGAGCTATACCCCCGTTGGTGCAGAAACAAGAGTATAGCAAAGAAGTTTCACTCTGCAAATACCCTTTTTCGTCTATGAGCAACTTTTCATAGGGGCGGTTTCTGCACTGCGTTTACACGTTCAATTCCGCGCGGCGATTACAGCCACTTTGCCAGGCGCGCCAACACGGTGTCGCGGCCGAAAATCACCACGACCTGGTCGATGGCCGGCGTCTGCAACTGGCCCGTCAAAATCAAACGCAAAGGCATGGCCAGCAGCGGCATCTTGATGGTGTTGGCAGCCAGCACTTCCTTGATCATGGCGGCGACGGCTTCCTTGCTCCATTCCACCGTGGCGATGCGTTCGGCGAACTGTGCCAGCACAGGCTTGATCGCATCCGTGATGTGCTGCGCCGCCAGTTCCGCTTCCGGCTGCGGCGCGCGGAAGAATAGCATCGAGGCGGCAGCCAGTTCGTTGACGGTGTTGGCGCGCTCTTTCATCATACCCAGCACTTGCGCCAGGTCTGGCGCGCCTTCGAAGACGGCGCCGGCGGCCAGCATTTGCGGGCGCGCCAGGTCGGCCAGACGGGTATTGTCGGCCTGCTTGATATAGTGATTGTTCAGCCAGGCCAGTTTTTCATTGTTGAACTGGGCCGCCGATTTCGACAGATGGTTCAGGTTGAACCACTCGCAGAACTGCTCGGTCGAGAACACTTCATCGTCGCCATGGCTCCAGCCCAAGCGCGCCAGATAGTTCAGCATCGCTTCCGGCAAAAAGCCTTGCGCCGGGTAATCCATCACGCTGACGGCGCCGTGGCGCTTCGACAGCTTCTCGCCGTCCGCCCCCAAAATCATCGGCAGGTGGCCGTACAGCGGCAGCGGTGCTCCGATGGCGCGCAGGATGTTGATCTGACGCGGGGTGTTATTGACATGGTCGTCGCCGCGGATCACGTGGGTGATCTGCATGTCCCAGTCATCGACGGCCACGCAGAAGTTATACGTCGGCGTGCCGTCCGGGCGGGCGATCACCAGGTCGTCCAGCTCGCGGTTGGAAATCGTGATCGAGCCTTTGACAACATCGTCCCACGTCACGTCGCCATCGAGCGGGTTCTTGAAGCGCACGACGGGCTTGCGATCAAAGGGTAAGGCCGGCAGAGTCTTGCCCGGCTCCGGGCGCCAGGTGCCGTCGTAGCGCGGTTTTTCACCGGCGGCGCGCATGCGCTCGCGCATCGCTTCAACTTCTTCCGGCGACGAGTAGCAGTGATACGCCGTGCCTTCGGCCAGCATCTGCGCCACCACTTCGCGGTAGCGGTCCATGCGCTGCATCTGGTAGAACGGGCCTTCGTCGTGGTCCAGGCCCAGCCACTTCATGCCTTCGATGATGGCTTGCACGGCTTCCGGCGTGGAGCGCTCCACGTCCGTGTCTTCGATGCGCAGCACGAAGGTGCCACCGAAGTGGCGGGCATACGCCCAGCTATATAAAGCGGTGCGGGCGCCGCCCAGGTGCAGATAGCCGGTCGGGCTGGGAGCGAAACGGGTGCGGACGGGAGTAGCGGTTGTGGTCATCGAAGTAATCAGGCTTTGAAGTAAAACGCCATTTTACTCTGTTGACCGCCGCCGCTCCACAAGCGCCGTCACAGTTGCAGCAAGCGCCTTTTCACCTCGTCCGCCTGCGCATGCAGCGCCTGCTCGAACAGGGCGACGAGTTGCGACAAGGGCCGGTGCAGGGGCTTGACCAGATTGACGGTGAACGGCAAGGAAACGGCAAAGCGGCGCATCTGCAAGCCCTGCCCCGCGTAGTCCAGCGCCGTGAGCGGATTGACGATGGCCAAGCCCACGCCTTCGCGCACCATGGCACACACGGAGGCGGCGCTGTGCGTGTCGAGCGCCATGCGCCGTTCCACCCCGGCCTGCGCGAAAATGGCGTCGATCTGCTGGCGGTAGGGGTCGACGGCGGCCAGGCTGATGAAAGGCTGGCCCGCGAAGTCCGCCGGCTGCAGCACGGTTTTGCTGGCGAGCGCATGGCCGTCGGGCAGCACGCACACTTCATCGACGGACATCAGGGTGTCGAGCGCGGTGCCCGGCGGCGCATTGCCCACTTCCGTCAGGCCGATATCGTGGCGCTGCGCGGACAGCCACTCCTCCAGCAGCGGCGACTCCTGCGGCGTGATGCTGATGCTCACCTTCGGAAAATCGGCGACGAAGCGTTTACACGCCTGCGGCAGCAGCGACTGGGAAAACACGGGCAGGCAGGCGATCGACAACTGACCCTGATCGAACTGGCGCAAGGCTGCCGCCGTGCTGACGATGCGCTCCAGGCCGAAATACGCGCGCTGCACTTCCTCGAACAGTTGCAGCGCCTGGGCCGTCGGGCGCAGCCGCCCCCGCTCGCGCTCGAACAGCGTGAGGCCCGTCAAATGCTCAAGACGCGCCAGCTCGCGGCTGACGGTAGGCTGCGACGTGTGCAGCATAGCGGCGGCGGCCGTCACGCTGCCCGTCGTCATGATGGCGCGGAAGACCTCGATATGGCGCAAGGAGATAGTCATGCTCATATCATAAATGAATAAGGTAGGCTTAAATGGATATTTTATATTCGAATTACAATCGGCCATCATGCCGTCATCTCCTTATTTCACCGAAAGCACACGATGCAGCCTGTCACCGACCAGACCCTCGCCCAACTCGCCCAGGAACACGGCACGCCCCTGTGGGTGTATGACGCGGCCACCATCCGCGCGCGCGCGGCGCAGCTGGCGCAGTTCGACACCGTGCGCTTCGCGCAAAAAGCCAACTCGAACATCCATCTGCTCACCTTGATGCGCGAAGCGGGCGTGCACGTGGATGCCGTCTCGCTGGGCGAGATTGAACGCGCCCTGCAGGCAGGCTTTACGCCAGCACAGACCAAGGGCGCGGCCGGTGTGGTATTCACCTGCGATCTGTTCGACCGCGCCACCCTGGCGCGCGTGGCAGAAGCGAAGATCGAAGTCAATTGCGGTTCCGTCGACATGCTGCGCCAGCTGGGCCCTGTGTCGCCCGGCCACCGCGTCTGGCTGCGCATCAATCCCGGCTATGGCCATGGCCATAGCAACAAGACCAATACGGGCGGTGAAAACAGCAAGCACGGTATCTGGCACGAAGAGCTGCCAGAGGCGCTGGCCGTCATCCGCGCACATGGACTGCACCTGGTGGGCCTGCACATGCACATCGGCTCGGGCGTCGACTACAGCCACCTGGAAACCGTCTGCGGCACCATGGTCGACCTGGTAAAGAACATGGGCCACGACCTGGAAGCCATTTCCACGGGCGGCGGCCTGTCCGTGCCTTACCGCGATGGCGAGCAGCCGGTCGACACGGACCACTACTTCCAGCTGTGGGATGCGGCGCGCAAGCAGATCGAGGCGAACCTGGGCCACGCCGTGCACCTGGAAATCGAACCGGGCCGCTTCCTCGTGGCCGACGCGGGCCTGCTGGTGGCCGAAGTGCGCGCCACCAAGCAAATGGGCGGCAACCACTTCACCTTGTTAGATACGGGCTTCAATGAACTGATGCGCCCCGCCATGTACGGCAGCTACCATGAAATGTCAGTGATTGCGCATGACGGCCGCGCTCTCGATGTGCCGCGCGCCACCGTCGTCGGCGGCCCCCTGTGCGAATCGGGCGACGTCTTCACCCAGCGCGATGGCGGCGTGGTGGAAACCCGCTTGTTGCCCGCCGCGCAGGTGGGCGACTACGTGGTCTTCGAAGGCGCGGGCGCGTATGGCGCGTCGATGTCGTCGAACTACAACAGCCGCCCGCATGCGGCCGAATACCTGGTCGATGGGGAACAATCCCGTTTGATCCGCCGCCGCCAGACGGTGGCCGAGCTGATCGCGCTGGAACAGTTCTAAAACCCCGCCGCGTGCGGGCATGCGCATCTGCTAACATCGGGGCAACTCGATGAAAGTGCACCATGCCCGCCACCACCCTTGCCCGCCGCAGCACCGGTTTGCTGCTGGCGCTGCTGCTGTCCGCCGTTCTTGCCGGCTGCGCCTCACTGCCCTCGCTGGAAGGCCGCGTCGCCTCCACTGTCATCACCGATACGGCGCGCACCCAGCTGGCCACCGCCATTGCACCGCTGGTGGCGCAGCATCCCGGCGTGTCCGGCATTTATCCGCTGGTCGACGGGCGCGATGCCTTTGCCGCGCGCGCCCTGCTGGCCGCCGCCGCCCAACGCAGCCTGGACGTGCAGTACTACATCTGGCACAAGGACATCACCGGCACCCTGCTGTTCGACGCCCTGCGTCAAGCGGCCGAACGGGGTGTGCGCGTACGCCTGCTGCTCGACGATAACAACACGGCGGGCCTGGACCAGACCTTGACGATGCTGGGCAAGCAACAGAATCTGGAAATCCGCCTGTTCAATCCCTTCGTGCCCCGCGCACCGCGCGCTCTGGCCTTTGCCACCGATTTTTCGCGCCTCAACCGGCGCATGCACAACAAATCGTTCACGGCCGATAACCAGGCCACCATTGTCGGCGGGCGCAATGTGGGCGATGAATATTTTGGCGCGGCCGGCGAGGTGCTGTTTGCCGACCTTGACGTGCTGGCCGTCGGCCCCGTCGTCGACGAGGTCTCGCATGAATTCGACCGCTACTGGAACAGCGCCTCGGCCTACCCGGCCAGCCTGCTGCTGACCAGCCATGTCGACGGCGACGCGGCCACCATCGCCGCCGAGGCGGATCGCATCGACGATATCCAGGCGGCCGAGCAATACGTGCAGGCGCTGCGCACCTCGCCCTTCGTCAAGCAGATGATGGAACGCACCCTGCCCTTCGAATGGGCGCGCACGCGCATGGTCAGCGACGACCCCGCCAAGGTGCTGGGCAAGGCACGGCCAGGCACGGGCGTGGCGGAAAACCTGCAAAACCTGCTGGGCGTGCCGAAGAAGGAAGTGGACCTGGTGTCGCCGTATTTCGTGCCCGGAAAATCCGGCACGCAGGCCTTTGCCGAGCTGGCAAAACAGGGCGTGGGTGTGCGCATCCTGACAAATGCGCTGGAAGCGACCGACGTGGCGGCCGTGCATGCGGGCTATGCGAAGTGGAGGAAGCCGCTGCTCGAAGCGGGCGTGCTGCTGTATGAATCGCGCCGTTCGTGGGAACGGGGCGATGCGCGCGAACAGCCGGGCCGCTTCGGCAGTTCCGCCTCGAGCCTGCACGCGAAAACCTTTGCCGTCGATGACCAGCGCATCTTTGTCGGCTCATTCAATGTCGACCCGCGCTCGATCAAATTGAACACGGAAATGGGCCTCGTCATCGACAGCCCCGCGCTGGCCAGCCAGCTGGGGCAAGCCATGCGCACCACCATCCCGCAACGCGCCTACCAGGTGCTGCTTGGCGACGACGGCGCGCTGTACTGGATCGCCCGCGACGCCAGCGGCGGCGCCACGCGCTACGACACGGAGCCGGGCACCAGCGTGTGGAAGCGCATGGGGGTGGCGATTCTGTCGGTGCTGCCGATCGATTGGCTGCTGTAACGAGCGGCTAGCGCACCGCTTCCGTCAAAATCCGCCCTTCCGACGCGGACGGCTGGCGTATGCGCAGCAAATGGGCAAGCGTAGGTGCGATATCGACCACTTCCGCGTACTGGCCATAGGCGCCCGGCTTGATCCAACGGGGGCCGAAGACCATCAGCGGCACGTTGGTGTCATACGTGTACGGCGTGCCGTGCGAGGTGCCGCCAACGCCCTTGCCGAAGTACCAGGCAGGCTTCGTCACCACCATCAGGTCGCCCGACAACTGGCGGTTCCAGGCGCGGCGCATCAGGGTGTCCATGCGCGTGGCAACGGCTCCCGTTTCCATCTGCGTGCGCGTGTAGACTTGCGCCAGACCGTCCTGCTGTAGCAGAAAGCGGGCCGCCGCGTCTTCCAAGGCGGCGCGATTGACGCTGCTCTTTTCCGCCAGCGCGTAATCGAGGTAGATATTCGGCAGCGACGACGTCGTCACCAGCTTGTCCACGCCCAAGGTCGTGGCCAGGTGCTGGTTCAAGGCATCGACCAGTTTGGCGCCGTCGATGCGCTTGGCCGAAAAGCCGCGTGTTTCAGCGAATTCCGGCACGTTGGCAAAGCCATGGTCGGCCGTCAGCACCACCAGCACATTGTCCATGCCGACTTTTTTATCGAGGTCGGCAAAGAAGCCTGCCAGCATGCGGTCCAGGCGCTGCAGGTGATCGTGCGACATCTTGCTTTCCGGGCCGTAGGCATGGTTCACATAGTCATGCGCTGACAGGCTCACGCCCAGGATATCAGGCACGCCGGCCGGATTGCGTCCCAGGCTCTCGCCATCGATGGCGGCACGCGCGAATTCCAGCGTCAGCTCGTCGAGGAAGGGACCGGCCTTCAAACGGCTGTAGTACTCGCCATCGAGCTTGCCGCCGTCGCTGTAGTAGGCAAACGGAAAGGTGTTGCGCGCGCCCGGCTTGGCCGGCACCAGATCATCACGGGCGTCGCGCGCATAGGCAGAATCGGCCAACAGCGGCGTCCAGCTCTTGCCGTAGTAGCGGTCCTGCGGCCTGGCCGCCTGGTAACGCTGCACCCATTGCGGATGCTGCTGCATATAATAGGTGCTGCTGGCGAAGTTGCCCGTCTTTTCCATATACATATAGGCCGTGCCCGTTTTCCCTGCCAGCAGGATGGCGCCGCGGTCCTTGCCCGACACCGTGACGACCTTGGCCTTGTCGCCGGTGGAATAGCGCAACTCGTCGCCCAGGGTGCTCACGCGCAGCTTGGTCGGCGCCGTGCCATCGTCGGGCTGCGTGTCTTCGCCGATGTAGTGGAAATTGCCATCCTCGGTACAGTACACGGACTTTTTCGTGACGGGATCGATCCAGTTATTGCCAATCACGCCATGCTGGTAAGGGTAGGCGCCCGACAGCACGGCCGAGTGGCCGATGGCCGTGACCGTGATGCCATGTGCCTGGTGCGCATCGCTGAACCACGCGCCCTGCTCCAGCAGGCGGCGGAAACCGCCCTGGCCGAACTGGTCGCGGTAGCGCGTCACCTGATCCTGCGGCAAGCCGTCCACCACCAATACCACTACCAGCTTCGGCTGCGCCGCAGTGGTCGGTGCTGCCTTGGCCGCATGCGCCTGGCACGCCGCCACACTAGCCACCAGCAGCAGCGCCTGCGCCAATTGCCGGGAAGGGGAGAAATTCTTGCTCATATGCACTCATCCAAAGTTAGGCCACCGGGCAGCGTACGCCGACTATATGACGCAATGATGACAAAAGGCAACAATATGAAAAAGGCCAGGCTCCATTGCTGAAACCCGGCCCTGGCAGCCCTGCAGAGACAGGCAGGCGATTACTTGACCGTCACCTTGATGCTTTTGCTCAACGCCGGCCCATATGACTGGTGCGCGCCGTTGGCGAACTGCATGGTGAGCGTGTACTGGCCCGGTGGCAAGGTGACGTCCGTTTCCGTCTGGCCTTTGCCGAAATGCAAATGTTTGTCATCCATGGGTATCATCTCGCCCGCCTTCATCGGTCCCATATTGATGAGCAGATGATGGTGGCCCGTCTTGGCCGTCATGTCGCCGGCCGGCTTGATGTCCATGCCGCTGACGGCAAATTTCACCTTGAACGGGCTGCTGACGGTGGCGCCGTCAGCCGGCTCGACGAACGAAACGGATTGGGCGAAAGCGCCGGCGGCCAGCAGGCTGCCAACAACCACGGCTGCGGCTTGGCGCAGGAATACAGTGTTCAGGTGCATGATGTCTCCTCTTGTTTAGTTACAACACGGACTGCATGAAACCATATCCCTGGCGACCATGGCGCATGGGAGCGCCAAACCCAACGTTTAATCGTTCTTGATGACGATACTCGGGAACTTGCTCGTCATATCCTTCGCCTTTTCCGCCACTTTAATGGCGATGGTGCGGGCGATCTGCTTGTAGATCGCGGCGACGGGGCCGTCCGGCTCGGCCACGACGGTAGGCGTGCCCGAATCCGTTTGCTGGCGAATCGCCATGGTCAAGGGCAAGGCGCCGAGGAATTCCACGCCAAAGTCGGTGCACATTTTCGCGCCGCCGCCGGCGCCGAAGATTTCTTCCGCATGGCCGCAGTTCGAGCAGATGTGCGTGCTCATGTTCTCCACCACGCCCAAAATCGGAATGCCGACTTTCTCGAACATTTTGAGGCCCTTGCGCGCGTCCAGCAGCGCGATGTCCTGCGGCGTGGTAACGATGACGGCGCCCGTAACGGGCACTTTCTGCGACAGGGTCAATTGAATGTCGCCCGTGCCTGGCGGCATGTCGACGATCAGGTAATCGAGGTCGCGCCAGTTGGTCTGGTCCAGCAATTGCTGCAACGCTTGCGTAACCATCGGGCCGCGCCACACCATCGGCTCGTCCGGATCGATCATGAAGCCGATCGATGACACTTGCAGGCCGTGGTTTTCCATCGGCTCCATGCTCTTGCCATCCAGGGTCTTCGGCTGGCCGATAATGCCCAGCATCATCGGCTGCGACGGGCCATAAATATCGGCGTCCAGCATGCCGACGGTGGCGCCTTCGGCGGCCAGGGCCAGGGCCAGGTTGACGGCCGTGGTCGATTTACCAACACCGCCCTTGCCGGAAGCGACCGCAATGATGTTTTTCACGTTGCTCATCGGCTTCAAGCCGCGCTGCACCGTGTGTGAAATGATTTTCGACGACACGCCCACGCTGACATTGCCCACGCCCGGTAGCACGCGCAAGGCGGCCAGCACGGATTTGCGGATCAGATCGATCTGGCTTTTGGCGGGATAGCCCAGCTCGATGTCGAGCGAAATATCATTGCCGTCGACTTTCAGATTCTTGACTGTTTTGCTGGAAACGAAATCTTTATGTGTATTTGGATCAATAACCTGGGCCAGCGCGGCCTTGACGTCTTCTACTGTGATGCTCATGTAAATCTCCGTGTGTACTACATATGTGCAATACGCGCAGTCTAGCGCAAAATCGCCAGGGGCGATCAAGACAAAAGCGTCACTTGCCGGCGCTGCATCTGCTCATATTGCCTTTCCGCTGTTAAAATGTCCTATTATCCATCCCAAAAGTGCATCAATCATGACTCGCAAGCTGTTCGTCACCACTGCCCTGCCTTACGCAAACGCCGCTTTTCACATTGGCCACATCATGGAATACATCCAGGCTGATATCTGGGTCCGGTTCCAGCGAATGCAACGCGATGGCGCAGCCGGCCGTGAAGTGCACTTTGTGGGCGCCGACGATACGCATGGCACGCCCATCATGATCGCAGCCGAAAAGGAAGGCATCACGCCGCAGCAATTCGTCGCCAACATCGCCGCTGGCCGCGCCCAGTACCTCGATGGCTTCCATATCGCCTTCGATAACTGGTATTCGACCGATTCGCCGGAAAACGTCGACCTGTCGCAATCGATCTACCGCAAGCTGCGCGATACGGGTCTGATCGTCACGAAAACCGTCGACCGCTTCTTCGATACGGTCAAGGGCATGTTCCTGGCCGACCGCAACATCAAGGGCGAATGCCCGAAATGCGGCGCCAAGAACCAGTACGGCGACAATTGCGAAGTATGCGGCGCGGCCTACCAGCCAACCGACCTGGTCAACCCGTTCTCGGTCTTCACCAACGCGACGCCCGTGATGAAGCCGTCGGAACAGTATTTCTTCAAGCTGTCCGACCCGCGCTGTTTCGAATTCCTGAAAAGCTGGCTGAATACGCCAGGCCGCTTGCAGCCGGAAATGGTCAACAAGGTCAGCGAATGGCTGGGCGAAGCGGGTGAAAAGCTCGCCGACTGGGATATCTCGCGCGACGCGCCTTACTTCGGCATCCCGATTCCCGATGCGCCGGGCAAGTTCTTCTATGTGTGGATGGACGCGCCCGTCGGCTACCTGGCCAGCCTGAAAAATTATTGCGACAAAAAAGGCCTCGATTTCGACGCCCTGCTGAACGATCCTGCCACGGAACAAATTCACTTCATCGGCAAGGACATCGTTTCCTTCCACTTGCTGTTCTGGCCCGCCATGCTGAAATTTGCCGGCCACCCCGTAATCGACAAACTGAAAGTCAATGTTCACGGCTTCCTGACCGTCAATAACGAGAAAATGTCGAAGTCGCGCGGCACGGGCATTTCGCCGCTGCGCTACCTGGACCTGGGCATGAACCCGGAATGGCTGCGTTACTACATCGCCTTCAAGCTGAACTCGAAAGTGGAAGACCTGGACTTCAACGGCGACGACTTCGTGGCCCGCGTGAACAGCGACCTGATCGGCAAATACGTGAACATCGCCAGCCGCTGCGCCGGCTTCATCGCCAAGCGTTTCGACGGCAAGCTGGCCGCGTCGCTGTCGGAAGGCGCGCAAAGCTGGATCAACCGCGCACTGACGGTGGACATGAATGGTGTCATCGTCGAGCGCCAGGCCAGCATCGCCGCACACTTTGAAAACCGCGAATTCGGCAAGGCTTTGCGCGAAATCATGGAAATCGCCGATATCACCAACCAGTATGTCGACGAAAACAAACCGTGGATTTTGGCCAAGGATGCGGAAAAAACGGCCGAGCTGCACGACGTGTGCACCACGGCGCTGATCCTGTTCCGCCAGCTGACGATTCTGCTGTCGCCCGTGCTGCCTGGCGTGGCGAAGAACGTGGCCTCGTTCCTCAACGACGAGCAATTCACCTGGGCCGATACGCAAGTGTTTGGCGACGCAGTGTCGAACAGCATGCTGGGCCGTACCATCGGCGCCTACAGCCATTTGATGACACGCATGGATGCAAAGATGATCGAAGCGCTGTTTGATGCACCGCAAGCGGCCGCTGCCATTGCCGCACCGGCCGGCGACGCCGCCAACGATGCCGCAATCCCTGCCGCGCAAGCGGCCGCCATCGAGGAGCTGGCGCCCGAGATCAAGATCGACGACTTCCTCAAGATCGACCTGCGCATCGCGAAGATCGTCAACTGCGAACTGGTGGACGGCTCCGACAAGCTGCTGCGCCTGACCCTGGACGCGGGCGAAGGCCGCTTGCGCAATGTGTTCTCCGGCATTCGTTCGGCGTATCAACCGGAAGAGCTGATCGGCAAGCTGACGGTACTGGTGGCCAACCTGGCGCCGCGCAAGATGAAGTTCGGCATTTCCGAGGGCATGGTCATGGCCGCGTCCGCCGCTGACGAGAAGGCGAATCCGGGCATCTACATCCTGAACCCATGGCCAGGCGCCGAACCTGGCATGCGCATCCGTTAAGCCACCACAAGGACCGATGATGAATATCGTGGTGCGCGAAGCAACGAATGCCGATGCACAACTGATGGCCGATCTGACCCGCGCTGCGTGGGCCGGCAAGGTCGCGGCCTCGTCCAGCGGGCATCACGAAACGGCGCAGCAGGTACAAGCCCAGCTACGCCACGGCGGCGGTTTTGTGTTGTTGATCGACGACATTCCAGCCGGTTCGCTGCGCTGGATGCCGCTCGACAGCGATCCGGCCATCTGGAAGATTTCACGCATGGGCGTGCTGCCCGCCTACCGGGGCAGCCACCTCTCGCAGCACTTGCTGGAAGCCATCATTCATCACGGTCTGTCGTGCCAGGCCGAGGAATTGCGCCTGGCGGTGCGGCGCGACCAGCGCAAGTTGATCGATTTTTATGCGGCCTTCGAATTCGACCTGGCCGAAGAACTGGAATATTCGCACGCCAACCCCGCCGAACCGGCGCCGATGGTGATGCGGCGTTTGTTGCGTTATTGATTTTTAGCAATTTCGCCCTGGACTTGCCGATACAACAACCCACCAAGCAACACGGCGCGGTAAAATACGGCCGGCTGACCTTACCTATAAGACACTCAGAAGAGAATATGAAACTGCCTGCAAAACACAACAACTACGTATCCGACCACACCTTGTTCATCGCCGAACTGAAGGCCAAGAACCCTGGCATGGAAGCGGGCCAGCAAGCGGGTCGCGCCCTGCTGTGGGACAAGCCGGCCGTCAGCATCGATGAGCAGGAACGTCAGCTGGCATCGGCTGTCAAGCAACAAGCCTACGTTTACCAGAACAAGAACTAAGATCTGGAACCGGCACGATGTTGCCTGAAGAGTCTGCAGTGACGCCGGAAGCCGACGCTTCCGGTGCCGGCGCAGTCATCGAGTCGCCCGAACCTGTCGCTGACGGCGACGGCAGCGGCGAACCTGCAACATCTGCAAGCACGGACGCGGCGCCCGCCGCCGATCCCCTGGGTATCGCCCGCCTGTATGGCGAGCCCATGCTGCGCATGCCGACGGATTTATACATTCCGCCGGACGCGCTGGAAATCTTCCTCGAAGCCTTCGAAGGCCCGCTCGACTTGCTGCTCTACCTGATCCGCAAGCAAAACTTCAACATTCTCGATATTCCGATGGCGCAGGTCACCCTGCAATATCTGAAGTATGTCGATCAGATCCGCGTGCGCAACCTGGAGCTGGCCGCCGAGTACCTGTTGATGGCGGCCATGTTGATCGAGATCAAGTCGCGCATGCTCTTGCCATCGCGCAAGAGCGACGTTGAGGAAGATGGCGGCGATCCCCGAGCCGAACTGGTGCGCCGCCTGCTCGAGTACGAGCAAATCAAGCTGGCCGCCTACGACCTGAACGCCATTCCGCAGTTTGAGCGCGATTTCGTGCGCACGCAGATTTTCATCGAGCAAAGCCTGACGCCTACCTGGCCCGATGTGGAGCCGGTGGACTTGCAGCAGGCCTGGCTCGACGTGCTGAAACGCGCCAAGCTGACCCAGCATCACCGCATCAGCCGCCAGGAACTGTCCGTGCGCGAGCACATGTCGAGCATCCTGCGCCACTTGCAATCGTCGCGCTTTGTCGAGTTCAGCGAGCTGTTCGACATTGCCGGCGGCGTGCCCGTGGTGGTGGTCAACTTCGTGGCCCTGCTGGAACTGGCCAAGGAAACCCTGATCGAAATCACGCAAGCAGAACCGTTTGCCCCCATCTACGTCCGGCTGGCGTATTCGCCCGCCTGATCCCCTCCCTTTGTCACTGACCACCGTACAACGGGGTTTTAGCGAAAGCAATCCATGAAAATTATTTCCGACATCGAAGAATTGCGCGACCAGCTCAGCGGACAGCTGCGCACGGCGTTCGTCCCCACCATGGGCAACCTGCATGAAGGCCATCTGTCGCTGATGCGCCTGGCGCGCAAGCATGGCGACCCCGTCGTCGCCTCGATCTTCGTGAACCGCCTGCAATTCGGGCCGAACGAAGACTTCGAGAAATATCCGCGCACCATGGCGGCCGATATCGCCAAGCTGGAAAAAGAAGGCGTGTACGTGCTGTTCGCCCCGACGGAAAAGGAACTGTATCCGGAGCCGCAGGAATACCGCGTACGCCCGCCTGATGACCTGGGCAATACCCTGGAAGGGGAATTTCGCCCCGGCTTCTTCGAAGGCGTGTGCACCGTCGTCACCAAGCTGTTTTCGTGCGTGGGTCCACGAGTGGCCGTGTTCGGCAAGAAGGATTACCAGCAACTGATGATCATCCGCAACATGGCGCGCCAATTCGCGCTGCCGACAGAAATCATCGCCGCCGAAACGTATCGGGCCGACGATGGCCTGGCTTTGTCCTCGCGCAATATGTACTTGTCGGAAAGCGAACGCGCGGAAGCGCCGGAGTTGTACAAGGGACTTAATTTCGTGGCCGAAGAAGTGCGCAAGGGTAACTTGGCCGTGGGCGAACTGGAACAGGCAGCCATGCAACTGCTCGATGGCCGCAGCTGGAAATCGGACTACATCGCCGTGCGCAAGCGCGCCAACCTGCAGGCGCCGAGCGCCGCCGAACTGGCCGCCGGCGAACCGCTGGTGGTGCTGGCCGCTGCCAAACTGGGGCAGACGCGCCTGATCGACAACCTGGAAATTTAAACGCAGGCACAACGGGGCCGTTCGGCCCCGTTTCTCCCCTTACTTCTCGATTCCAACCAGCTTGAGCTCGGCAAACAGCGGCTTGTGATGGCCGCGTGCCGCTTGCAACATGTCATAGCTGGCTGAATCGAGCACGATTTCCTGTCCCGCCCACAGCTTGCGCTGGTTCGCGGGCAGCCTCAGGCTGCGCAGGATGGCCCGTGCCTGCGCCGGATCGGCTGCCAGCAGGCGGATGGCGTGCGCACCGCGCTGCGCCCCTGTGAGTATCGGTAAACCGCCCTGCGGGCCATTCTGGTTCAGGCTGACATAATCATGACCGCCCACGCGGTGCAGATAGGCATGCCGGCCATCGCCGTCGGCTGCCGGCTGTATGGCAGGCTCCTGGACGTCGCCGGGCTGCATCTCGACGACGGCGGGTGCAACGCTGGCTTGCTCAAGGCTCACGCCGCAAGCTGCCAGCAAGGCCGTGCTCAGGGCAAAGAATAATACGGGTGCTCGGCGCATGTTGCGCTCCTTCTTGTCGGGGTCGGGGACAGAGGTGGAATAGTGCAGCGATCATGAGCCACTTTAGTTGACGTGTAAAGTTAACTTTGGGAAATATTTCATTCCACTTCGCAACTAGCTGCATGGCAGCTTTTGCCAGGCCACCGGCACAGTGGCTTGAACAGGATTGTTAATCTTCATTGCACACTAAAACCATGACGCCCATCTTTATCCACGCAACAATAAAGATCACAATCGCCATACCGGCTCGCAGAAGCACCGCACGGGCCGCCCACCCGACAGGAGAAGCATGATGAATACCATACTCACCCCAGCCAGGGTCGCCATCGTCACAGGCGCCTCGCGCGGCATCGGCGCGGCCATCGCCTGCCGCCTGGCGCGCGACGGCATGCAGGTCGTCGTCAATTACGCCAGCGGCAAGGAGGCGGCGGAACAGCTGGTGGCCACCATTCTTGCCGACGGCGGCACCGCCATTGCGGTCAAGGCCTACGTCGCCGAGGCGGGCGACGTGCAAGCACTGTTCGATGCGGCCGAAGCGGCCTTCGGCCGCATCGACGTGCTGATCAACAACGCCGGCATCATGCCGCCCGCGCTGCCTGCCCTGGCCGACACGGATGACGCCACCTTCAACAGCCTGTTCGCCGTCAACGTCAAGGGCAGCTTCAACACCATGCGCCAGGCGGCGACGCGCTTGCGCCACGGCGGCAGCGTGGTCAACTTCTCGAGCAGCGTGATTGGCCTGGCCCTGCCCGGCTATTCCGTGTATGGCGCCAGCAAAGCCGCCATCGAGACGATGACGAATATCTTCGCCAAGGAATTGCGCGGCAAGAACATCACCGTCAACGCCATTGCCCCCGGCCCCACGGCCACGGCCCTGTTCTTGAACGGCAAGACGGCAGAAACGATACAGCGCATGAGCAAGATGGCGCCCCTGGAGCGCCTGGGTACGCCTGACGACATCGCCGCCGCCGTGGCCTTTTTGGCCGGTCCCGATGGCCGCTGGGTGAATGGACAAACTTTACGCGCCAACGGCGGCCTGGTGTAAGCAAGCTGCGAGCCGACGAAAAAAAACGCTGCCAGTGCGAACTGGCAGCGTTTTTTTGAAGTGGGTCAAACCGTGATCAAGCGCCGGCTTTTTCCAGCTTCTCGAAAATCTTGTTCAGCTTTTCATCGAGGGTCGCGGCCGTGAACGGCTTGACAACATAACCGCTGGCGCCAGCTTGCGCGGCGGCGATGATGTTTTCTTTTTTCGCTTCGGCGGTGACCATCAGCACGGGCAGCTTGGCCAGTGCGGGATCGGCGCGGATATGCTGCAGCATCGTCAGGCCATCCATATTAGGCATGTTCCAGTCCGAGACGACGAAATCGTAAGATTCCGCGCGCAGCTTGGCCAGGCCCATCACGCCGTCTTCCGCCTCATCGACGTTGGCATAACCCAGTTCCTTCAACAGATTCCGGACAATGCGGCGCATCGTCGAAAAATCGTCAACGACTAAAAATTTCATCTTTGGATCAGCCATGAATAACTCCGTTGTTTCTGTAGCGGTTTGTTAATAATATCGACATGAATGCCGACATTATGGTCGACACTACGGCAGCAAGTTGTAGGATAGCATTTTCGTTGCTTTTAGGCGAACAAACTTGCCCCAGATCATACAAAACGTGGCTTACACGCGCAAAGCACGCATGCCATGCGCAGCCAGGTGTCCCAGCACCATGCCGGGCAGCGCCGTCAAAGCGCCGACCTCATGCGTAGCACCGACGGCGATCGCCTCACGCGGCATGCCGAATACCACGCAACTGGCCTCATCCTGCGCAAAATTATACGCTCCTGCGGCCTTCATCTCCAACATGCCTTGTGCGCCATCCTTGCCCATGCCGGTCAGGATCACGCCGACGGCATTCTTGCCTGCCGATTGCGCGGCCGAACGGAACAGCACATCGACCGAGGGGCGGTGACGGTTAACCGGTTCGCCCTGGTCGATCTTGGTCATGTAGTTGGCGCCGCTGCGCGTCAGGGTCAGGTGAGAATGGCCGGGCGCGATGTAGGCGTGGCCGGGCAGCACGCGTTCGCCGCCTGCCGCTTCCTGCACCGATATCTTGCACAGCGAATCGAGGCGGCGCGCAAACGAGCGCGTAAAGCCTTCCGGCATGTGCTGCGTGATCAGGATGCCGGGGCAATCGGACGGCATCTGCATCAAAAATTCGCGGATCGCTTCCGTGCCGCCCGTGGAAGCACCCACGATGATCAGCTTTTCGCTCGACGTCAAGGGACTGCGCAGCGCAGGCAGCGGTGCGGTCACCTTGTCGCCAGCCGACGGCAGAGTGCGCGCGCGGATGCGCGCCTTCGAGGCGGCGCGGATCTTGTCGGCGATCATGTCGGTGTACTCGCGCATGCCGCTCTGGATGGAAATTTTTGGCTTGGTGACGAAATCAACGGCACCCAGTTCCAGCGCGCGCATGGTGATTTCCGAACCGCGTTCGGTCAGCGACGACACCATCAGCACCGGCATCGGACGCAAGCGCATCAGTTTTTCCAGGAAGTCCAGGCCATCCATCTTCGGCATCTCGACATCAAGGGTCAGCACGTCAGGGTTGGTCTGCTTGATCATCTCGCGCGCCACCAGCGGATCGGGCGCGGCCCCCACCACTTCCATATCGGGCTGACTATTCACGATTTCCGTCATGACGCTGCGAATCAGCGCCGAATCATCCACGATCAATACTTTGATCTTCATAAAATACCCTTCCAGGCCTTGCGGCCCTTATTCTTTATCAAATTAACACGTCCGACAAAACTGTCGCAGGCCGCAAAGCGCGACGCGCGGCAGGTTTGGTCCGGCGCTTAAAACAATTCGATCTCGCCGCCCACCGGGGCAACCTTGAGACGGCTTGCATAATCGAGTTCGCGGCGCACCAGAGTGTCGTTGTGCGTCTGCATCAGCTTTTTCACCAGGACCTTGCCGCTGCGGGGGAAAAAATACACCTTGCGCGGGTGGATGTCATTCAAGTCCTCGGCCACCACGCGCATCTTTTCCGCCTTCAGGTAATTGATGACGAAGGCCGCATTGCGTTCACCGACGTTGATCGCCGTGAAGCCGCGCAGCACGGCGCCGCCGCCAAACACTTTCGCTTCCATGTTTTCGCGCCGCGCACCAGCTTTCAACAGATCGTTGATTAGTATCTCCATGGCGTAAGTGCCATAGCGCATCGATGCGGAGATCGGACTATTCGGATCGCTGCCGCCGTCGGGCAGCATGAAATGGTTCATGCCGCCCAGGCCCGTGACACGGTCGCGGATGCAGGCCGAGACGCAGGAGCCGAGCACGGTGACGATCAGCATGTCCTTGTTGGTAAAGTAATACTCGCCAGGCAAAATCTTGGCGGCGTCACAATTGAACGTCCTGTCGTAATAGACGTTAGTGGCAAATTGCTCTTTGGATTCCAGGCTCATATTTCACTCTCATGTACGATGCGACGATGCCTTGGGCGCGGCGCCCCGAGGCTGGTCGAGCTCATAGACTGTTTTACCGCGCAGCTTCAATGAATCCGACACGTACAGGAAATTCTCCGAATGGCCCGCAAACAGCAGGGCATCAGGCTTCATCAATGGCACAAAGCGCGACAGGATCTTGCGCTGCGTCGCCTTGTCAAAATAAATCATCACGTTACGGCAAAAGATGACGTCGAACTGGCCCGTCAATGGCCAACTGTCGGCCAGCAGGTTGAGCGGCTTGAAGGTGATCATCTGGCGCAGTTCCGGGCGCACCCGCACCTGCCCCTCGCGGTCGCCCTTGCCGCGCAAGAAAAAGCGCCGCGCACGGTCGGCCGGCATCTTGTCGAGCCGGTCCAGGTTGTAGACGCCATTGGCGGCCGTGGCCAGCACATTCGTGTCGATGTCCGTGGCGATGATGGTCACCGGCGGCGTGAGCGTATTGAACGCCTCGCACACCGTCATGGCGATCGAGTACGGCTCCTCGCCGGTGGAACTGGCCGAACACCAGATGGTGATCGGCCCGTTCAATTTTTTCACATGCTCGGCCAGCAGCGGGAAGTGATGCGCCTCGCGGAAGAACGACGTCAAGTTGGTCGTCAGCGCATTCGTGAACGCTTCCCACTCGTCGCCCATGCGACCCGCTTCCAGGTCGTCCAGGTAGCGGACGAACGAGGAGATGCCGGTCGCGCGCAGGCGCCGCGCCAGGCGGCTGTAGACCATCTCCTGCTTGCTGTCGGCCAGCGCAATGCCGGCCCGCTTGTAAATCATGGCGCGGACCCGTTCGAAGTCCTTGCCGGTGAAATCAAATTCCTTGACCGAATCCGTTTTAGTTTGCGGCATTTTGTTTTTACCTCTCTATGACTACTCTGACCAATGCCTTTGCAAGTATAACTAGCGGGACCGGGTTGGCGTCAGAACTCTTCCCAATCGTCGCCGCCGGCCGCCGCCAGCTTTTTCGCGGGCGGTGGCGCGCCGGCTTGCGCCGCCTTTGCCAACCGCCGTGTAGTTGCCGCCACTGCCGGTGCCGGCCGTGCCGCTTTCACCGGCACGGGTGCGGGCGCGGGCATGGCCGCCTGCACCGCGCTCTCGCCGTCCAGCTTGAAGATGCTGACGGCGTCGGCCAGTTTCTGCGCCTGCTCCTGCATGCTCTCGGCGGCGGCCGCCGCTTCCTCCACCAGCGCCGCATTTTGCTGCGTCATCTGGTCCATCTGCGCGATGGCCTGGTTGACTTCCTCGATGCCATGGCTCTGTTCCTGCGTTGCCGCCGTGATCTCGCCCATGATGTCGGCCACCTGCCGGATCGACGTGACGATCAGCCCCATGGTCTGTCCCGCCTCATCCACCAGGCGACTGCCGGCATCAACCCTGTCGACCGAGTCGCCGATCAGGCCCTTGATCTCTTTCGCTGCGCCAGCGGACCGTTGGGCCAAATTACGCACTTCGGACGCCACCACCGCAAAACCGCGTCCCTGCTCGCCTGCGCGCGCCGCTTCGACGGCCGCATTCAACGCCAGGATATTCGTCTGGAAAGCAATGCCGTCAATGACGCCGATAATATCGACAATCTTGCGCGAACTGTCCTTGATGGAACCCATGGTGTCGACCACTTGCGCCACTACCTTGCCGCCCTGCTCCGCCACCGACGATGCCGACACGGCCAGCTGGTTGGCCTGGCGCGCGTTGTCCGCATTCTGCTTCACGGTCGACGTCAGCTCTTCCATCGACGACGCCGTCTCTTCGAGCGAACTGGCTTGCGTTTCCGTGCGCGCCGACAGGTCCGCATTGCCGCTGGCGATCTCGCGCGACGCCACGGTGATGGTGTCCGTCCCATTGCGCACGTCGCTGACCGTTTGCACCAGGCTCTCGTTCATGTCCTTGAGCGCCTGTTGCAACGCGCTCGTTTCATCCTTGCCCTCGACCACCACGCGCGCTGTCAGCTCGCCGGCTGCCACCTTTTGCGCTACCGCCACGGCACCGGACAGCGGCACCGTGATCGAGCGCGTGATGAAGATGGCGCACCAGGCGCCGATCGCCACCGCCGCGCCGCCCAGGATGAAGAGTACTGTCATCAGGCGCGCATCGGCCGCCAGCGAGTCGTCCATGAAGCTTTGCTGCGCCACATGCTGCAAGTCGAGCAGCTTGTTGATATCGGCCAGGGTCGTCTTGTTCAAGGGGTCGATGCGGGTGGCAATCACCTTTGCCGCACCCTCGCTGTTAAACGCCAGCACCTGCCCCATCGCTTCCTTGAAAGCAGCATCGACTTCGCCATCGACCTTGGCGATATTGGCCAGCAGCGCCTTCTCGCCCTCGGACAGGCCCAGGCTGGCCAGCTTGCCGCGCGCGCCGTCGTACAGCTTGCGCTGCTCGCGCACCTTGCCCTCTTCCACCTGCATCAGGCCCACATCGCCTTGCAGGCCGATATTGCGCATGGCGATACCGGTTTCCAGCATCGCACTTTTCATCAGCGACGCCTGCGTATTCTTTTCGCTTGCCAGTGCCAGGCCCGTGAGCAACTGGGCCTTGTTACGGTAATTCAGTGCATTCGCCGAAACGATCACCACCACCAGGATGGCGAGGATGCTGCCAAAACCTATCCCCAGCCGGGTGCCTATCTTGAAATCGCGCAAACTCATTACAGTCTCCAATATTTATGTGAACGGCGCCCGTTCAACCGGACGGCGCCGTGTTATGGCCTGGTCTCTGTCGGACCTTGCAGCCTGCCGGCGCGCCTCTGCTCGCGCCGGTACATGCATATCTGTAGTGATACTTTGCGTGGCAAAACGGCAGCGCACCGGGCGCCGCCTTGCTGCCATCCGGCTGCTTACGCCGCCAGCTTGTCGATCAGGCCCATCTCGCTGCTCGACATCAGTTTGTCGATATCGACCAGGATCAGCATGCGCTCGTCGATGGTACCCAGGCCGATCATGTAGTCGGTCGAGAAGGCGGTGCCCATTTCCGGCGCCGGCTTGACCTGCTCCGGCGTCAGGGTCGTGACGTCGGAGACGCTGTCGACCACCATGCCGACGATACGACCGCCGATGTTCAGGATAATCACCACCGTGAACTGGTCGTACACGGGCGTGCCCAGGTTGAACTTGATGCGCATGTCGACCACGGGAATGATGATGCCGCGCAGGTTGATCACGCCCTTGATGAATTCAGGCGCGTTGGCGATGCGCGTGACCGCTTCATACCCACGGATTTCCTGGACCTTCAGGATATCGATGCCGTACTCTTCGGAGCCCAGGGTAAAGGCCAGGAATTCACGGCCGGCGATGTCCTTGCCGTCGCCCGCATTGCTTCCGGATGTTTGTTGAGTATCTGACATGGTGCGTTTTCCTATCTTTATCTATCGGTATTACGAAAAAATGGACTCGTCGGCCAGCTGGCGAGAGGAACGGATCAGGGCAGCGACATCGAGAATCAGCGACACGCCGCCATCGCCCAGGATGGTGGCGCCGGAAATGCCCACCACCTTGCGGTAATTCGATTCGAGGTTTTTCACCACGACCTGCTGTTGTCCCACCAGGTCGTCGACAAACAGGGCCGCCTTGCGCCCTTCCGTCTCGAGAATCACGCAGATACCTTCCGAGGGACTGGTAAAGCGCGGTACGATATCGAACATCTGGTACAGCGGAATCAGCGGCAGGTATTCGCCACGCACTTTCACCACCTGCCCGCGGCCAGCGATGTCCTTGATATCCTCAACGGCTGGCTGCAACGATTCGATGACAAAGCCCAGCGGTAAAATATACACTTCGTCGCCGACGCGGATCGACATGCCGTCCAGGATGGCCAGGGTCAGCGGCAGCGAGATGGAAATCGTCGTGCCGAAACCCTTCGCCGAACGGATATCGACCACGCCGCCCATGGCGCTGATATTGCGCTTGACGACATCCATGCCCACGCCGCGGCCCGACACGTCGGTGACCGCTTCGGCGGTGGAAAAGCCGGGCGCGAAGATAAGCTGCCACACGTCGGCGTCACTCATCGTCTCGGACACGTCCAGTCCCTGCTGCTGCGCCTTGGCCAGGATGCGCTCGCGGTTCAGCCCCGCGCCATCATCGGAAACTTCGATGATGATGTTGCCGCCCTGGTGGCTGGCCGAGAGGAACAAACGACCGGCCTCAGTCTTGCCGGCGGCCACGCGGGCGGCCGGCATTTCCACGCCGTGGTCGATGCTGTTGCGCACCAGGTGCGTCAGCGGATCGACGATGCGCTCAATCAGGCCCTTGTCCAGTTCCGTGGCGGCGCCATTGGTGATGAAATCGACCTTCTTGCCCAACTTGGTCGCCAGGTCGCGTACCATGCGCGGGAAGCGCGAAAAGACGAAATCCATCGGCATCATGCGGATCGACATCACCGCTTCCTGCAAGTCGCGCGTATTGCGCGTCAGGTGGCTGACGCTGTCGAGCAGTTTCTCGTGCAGCATCGGGTCGAGCGCACCGGCGCGCTGCTCGATCATCGCCTGCGTGATCACCAACTCGCCCACCAGGTTGATCAGCTGGTCGACTTTTTCAATCGAGACGCGGATCGACGACGATTCGGTACCGGCCTTCTCGCCCTCTTTTTTGGCCGGTTTCTTTTCCGGCTCCACCTCGGTCGCGGCGCTCGCCACGGCCGGCCCGCCGGCAGCGCCGGCGTTGCCCGCCTTGGCGGCATCGGCGCGGATCTGGGCCAAAGGCTGGAAGAAACCATAGCCCTGTTCGGCGTCGCTCTGTACACCGGCGGCGGCGCGGATGTCCTCGAGCGGCTGGAAGAAACCATAGCCGGGGTCCATCGCGCCCTGAGCGGCAGGCGCCCCTGGCAGGGGGTCGAAGAAACCATAGCCCTGGGCTTTTTCCTGCGCCGCGCGGGCCGCTTCGGCTTCGCCTGGCGCCAATGGCGGCGCCTGCGTGATCACCATGTCGTCGGGATTGAGCACGAACGAGCAGATGGCCAGGATATCGTCCAGGCTTTCATGCGTCGTCACTTCCAGCACCTTGCGTGCGTCGGCCAGGGTGGACACGGCGACATCGCCCAGCAAGCCCAGTTCGGCCGCCAGCGCCTCGACTTCGCGCTCTTCCATCTTCGGCAGTTCCAGGCGGTAGCGCTGGCCACCGGCGTGGCTGACGGCTGCCTTTTCCGTCGTATGGAAGGCCGGCGCGACAGGCGTGAGCGCGGCCACGGGTACGTCCTGCGAGAACGACTGCAGCATCATGCGCACATTGGCCACGGCATCCTGGTCGACGGCGCTGCCCAGGCGATGGCCGTCGAGCTGCATCTTGAGGATGTCCTTGGCGGCCAAAAAGGCGTCGACGTGTTCCGCCGTCAGGGCCATCTGGCCCTGGCGGATGCGGTCGAGCAGCGACTCGAGGATGTGCGTCACCTCGCTCATGTCGCTCAGGCCGAACGTCGATGCGCCGCCCTTGATCGAATGGGCGGTGCGGAAAATGGCATTCAGGTCTTCGGCGTCGGGCGCCGCAATATCAACGGCCAGCAACAGCCGTTCTTTTTCAGCCAGCAGTTCTTCGGCCTCATCGAAAAAGACCTGAAAAAACTGGCTAATATCGATGGTCATAGGGTGACTCCGTCAATTGCATCGTTGCGCTGCGCGACTGGCATCAGCCGATCACCTTCTTGACCACTTCGATCAGGCGTTGCGGATCGAAGGGCTTGACCAGCCAGCCATTGGCGCCGGCGGCACGTCCTTTCGACTTCATTTCGTCCGACGACTCCGTCGTCAGCATCAGGATGGGCACCTTCTGGTACGTCGGCAGTTCGCGCAGCAGTTTGATCAGCTCCAGGCCATCCATGCGCGGCATGTTCTGGTCCGTCAATACCAGGTCCACGGTTTGCAGCTTGGCTTTTTCCAGTCCGTCCTGGCCATCGACGGCCTCCACCACCTGGTAACCGGCGGCTTTCAGACTGAACGCCACCATCTGGCGCAATGAGCTGGAATCGTCCACTGCAAGTATCGTTTTGGCCATCTTTGCTCCCACTTATTCCGGGCATCCTGCCCGAGTATTTGATTAATCAATCCATGCAACCGCAAGCGTTCCGTATTGGCATGCTAGAACAGCTCGATGTCGCCACTTTCCAAATGCTGTTGACTGACAGCCTTGCGCAGCACGCTGCGCAACTCCAGGCTTTGAATCGCCAGCGCCATGCTGACCCGTCCCAGCAAGGCGACAATTTCTTCATTGTCGCTCTCCGGCAACATCTCCGCGCCATGCGAGCCCAAGGTACCGAGGAACTCGCGCAAGCCCGTCACCCGTTTCAAGGTGCGCTCGATCAGCTGACTGGTCATGTCCTGGAACTGCAGGCTGGTGATGGCGGCATTCACGTAGCCTCCCACTTCGTCCTGCAACGCCAGCAGTTTTTCCCGCTGCTGCTCGGCCGGAATACCGCCTTCGAGCAGCATGGCGATGGTATCTTGCTGCGCAGCGACGGCTGCGTGTATCGCCATGAAATTGAAGGACAGCTTCTCGATCGCCTCTTCCAGCAAGATGCCGGTCTGCACCAGGTCGGTTTCCACCTCCGTCAAGTGCTTGCGGCCATGGTCCGACACGCCAGACAGCAGGCGTTTTACATGCGAGCCAAGTATTTTCTTTCTTGTCATAAAGGTCTCATTGTTTCAATACACCACGCGTAGACAGCCTTGCATGTCATTTTTTCGCCGCTGCCGGGATGGGAGCGGGCGGCGCACCCGCCGCCAGCCCTGAAGCGATAGCGGCGGAAGCGGCATCGGTCACCGGCAGCTCGATCGCCGACCCATCGCGCAGAACATTTTCTTCCGTGCGTTTGTTCATGACAATGATGCTGATGCGCCGGTTGATCGGATTGAAGGGATCGAGCTTGTCCAGGTGGGCGGCCGAGCCCAGTCCCACCACGCGCAATACTTTTTCTTCCTTCATGCCGCCAATCACCAGTTCGCGCCGCGACGCATTTGCGCGGTCAGCCGACAATTCCCAGTTGCTGTAGCCGGCATCGCTCATGTAGGGCGTCGAATCCGTGTGCCCGGACAGGCCGATGCGATTCGGTACTTCATTGAGCACGAAGCCGATGGCGTGCAGGATTTCCTTGGTATAGGGTTGCAGATTCGCATTGGCGAGCGCAAACATCGGACGATTTTGCTCGTCGACGATCTGGATGCGCAAACCTTCGCTGGTAATATCGAGCAGCAATTGGTTCTTGTATTTTTTCAGCAGGGGATTGGCATCGATGGTCGCCTCAATGCGCGCCTTGAGCGCCTGCAGGCGCCGGCCTTCCTCGCGTTCGAGCGCGGCCTTGGCGGAATTGAGGTCAAACGACTTGCGCTGCTGCTCTTCCTGCGCCTTGCGCACTTGTCCATCCTGGCGTGACAGGTCCTGGCCGCCGCCCTGGATCACGGAATTGCTCTCGCCGCTGCCGGAACCGCCCGCCATCGCCACTTTCAGGGGCGTCTTGAAGAATTCGGAAATGCCGTTCAAGTCGCCCTTCGACGTGGAACCCAATAGCCACATCAGCAGGAAGAAGGCCATCATGGCCGTGACAAAATCGGCGTAAGCGATTTTCCACGCCCCGCCATGGTGGCCGCCAGCCGTTTTCTTGATACGCTTGACGATAATCGGGCGCATGCCTTCATCGGCCATGGCGTCCCCCTTCCGTGTGCTGCAAATGACTCATGGTGTCCAGGCGTATATTCACTGCTTACTTCGTTTTCGATTTCTTGATGTGGTCTTCCAACTCGTTGAACGTCGGGCGCTCGGTCGAGAACAGGACCTTGCGGCCGAACTCCACGGCCAGCGCCGGCGCATAGCCGTTCAAGCTGGCCAGCAAGGTCACTTTGACGCACTGGAACATCTTGCTCGACTCATCCAGCTTCTGCTCCAGCAAGCTGGCCAGCGGCCCCACGAAACCGTAGGCCAGCAAGATGCCGAGGAAGGTGCCGACCAGCGCGTGCGCGATCAGCATGCCCAGCTCGGCTGGGGGTATGCCCACCGATTCCATCGTGTGCACCACGCCCATGACGGCGGCGACGATACCGAAAGCGGGCAAGCCGTCGCCCACCTTGGCAATCACGTGGGCCGGCACGGCGCCTTCGTGATGGTGCGTCTCGATTTCGTTGTCCATCAGGTTTTCGATCTGGAAGGCATCCATATTGCCTGATACCATCAGGCGCAGGTAGTCGGTCATGAATTCGACGATGTGGTGATCGGCAAGCACGGCCGGATACTTGGAAAACAGGGGGCTCTCTTCGGGTTTGTCGATATCGCCTTCGATCGACATCAAGCCTTCCTTGCGCACCTTGCTGAGCACTTCGAACAGCAGCGACATCAGTTCCATGTACAGCTCTTTGGTATAGCGCGAACCCTTGAACAGGCTGGGCAAGGCGGCGATCGTCGCCTTGATGGCCTTGTTATTGTTACCAACAAGGAAGGCGCCCAGGGCGGCGCCGCCGATCATCAGCAACTCCAGCGGCTGGAACAGCGCCGCCAGATGGCCGCCGGCCATTGCGAAGCCGCCAAAGACCGAGGCGCAGACGATGATGTATCCGATTATGACTAACAAAGTGCCCTGACTCCCAATAAAGGCCGGGACTGTGTGCCCGGCATGTTCAAACCCGTTCCTGCCCTCTGGCGACTGTGCCGCCGACGAAGACAGCGGCAAAAAAAGTGACCGAAAGTCAATTGAAATGCGTCGCTTTTCAATGCAATTCCGAGAAAATGCCGTGTGGAACTACAATAACGTGAGATCGCCCTCCGGGCAAGCAAATAACGCAGACAATTGCTTAAAAGCACCATATGTAAAGCAAAGGGCCACCCTCTGTGGCGGCGATGGTCTTATCGGGTTCGCGTGCCGCAATCTGGAATTCGTAACTAAGAAGCATGCTACCGGGCAACATCTCCCTTTCCGCCTTGCGCCACAGGGCCGCCATCGCCGCTGGCGACAGGTAAGCAAAGACCGCGTCGTAGCGGCTGAAATCGAGCGCTTCGTAGTCGCCGCGCAGGAAGCGCGCGCGGCTCCCCGACAGCCGCGCGCGCAAGAGGCTTGCCAGCCACGGCAGCGGCGCCAGTTCAATGCCGGAAAACTGCCCATCGGGCCGGCGCCGCGCCAAGTCCAGCACCAGGCCGCCCAGGCCGCTGCCTATATCGATCAGGCGCACGCCGGGACGGTCCACAATCAGCTCGGCAACCGCACGCCATACGCGCGGCCCGGACGGATAAAACGGCACTTGCGTGCGAAACGTGGACCAATACAGGCTCAGCAGGAAGACAAAGGCCGCCAGGAACACGGCCGGGGGCCAGTGCAACAAGCTGGCCGCCAGCAGCGCAGGCGCAAACAGCAGGCCGATGGCGCACCACCAGCGCGCCAAGCCCGCGCGCCAGGTAATAAGCGCCGCCAGCACGCCCTGCAGCAAGGCGACGACCGGCAACGACATGGCCAGGCCCACACGCGCCAGGCCATATACTAATAGCAACATCAAGGGAAAGGCCAGCACCTGGATCAGGATGGCCTTGAGCGCGGGCGCGCGCAGGATTTGTTGCAGCATGGGACAGTCATCGGAGGAAAACGCCAGTGTAAGCGAAAGCACCATGAAAAAGCCGGAGTCCGGTCTGGCGACCGGCTCCGGCTTGAACGATGCGGGGGCAGTCTCAGGCGATCACACTCGGCGACGCGATTGCGGCCGCTTCATCGCGCGCCTTCTTGGTCTTGCCTGCACGCGAAGGCATGTGGCACAGGCCGCAGACGTAATCGGCGTTCAGGTCGAGGCAGTTGACGACAAACTTGCCGCCGCACTTGCCGCAGGGCGCCATGTTCAGCATCTTGCTGCTGAAAAAGCGCACCAGGGTCCAGGCCCGCGTCAGCGACAGTTGCGGCTCTTCACCGGCCTCTGGCGGCATTTGCTCCAGATACAGTTTATACGCCTTCATCACGGCTTCGATGCCGGTGGCGCCGGCGTGGTCGACGAGGAATTTGTGGATATTGATGAACAGTGAGGAATGGATATTCGGCTGCCAGGTGAGGAACCAGTCGGTGGAAAAGGGCAGCATGCCCTTGGGCGGCGAGACGCCCTTCAATTCCTTGTACAGGTTCAGCAGGCGTTCGCGCGACAGCGAGACTTCGGTCTCCAGCAGTTGCAGGCGCGCGCCCAGCTGTATCAACTCGATGGCCAGCTTGATTTCTTGCGCTTCCGATACGACACTTTTCTTGGCCATGCTGACTACTCCGCGACTGACGAGTACAAATTTAAAAACTTAGGCGATTTCTTCGACGCCTTGGCCGGCCATCAGGATAGCGGCATGCGACTGGGCCAGCGAGCGGTCTTTATTGTAGTTCGTCAACATGCCCAGGATGGCGCCGTCGTCGAAGCGGAAGCGGGCCAGCATCATGTTGCCGCCTGCGAGCTTCAGAATCTGCGCATTGCTCATGCCTTCGATCAATTCGGCGATTTCGGCGGCTATGCCCAAACGGAAGATGGCCGTTACCTTGTCCGCACGAATCATTTGCTGGGCCAGCATCAGGTAGCTCAGGTTAGCGTCGCGAATCTCAGCCATCATATCGTTAGCAGTCATTTCCATCTCCTCAATCCGTTGAATTCAGCTGGCGTTGTTTGTTGCCAGTGAGATACATTCTGCAGGAGCAACATCAAACGCAACAGAGGCGAAGGACTGTATTTTTGGTCGGGAAATGGCGGGCAGGACCGTAGGTGTTTGTCTGACAAACACTGCTCAATCATGGTCGCACGCCAGTAAGGGCGCGGATGTGGAAGGTGGGCGCGGGGCAGAATTTACCCGACTTCAGGCCTGTAAAAAATATCACTTTTTTACAACAACTTGACCAGAATCAAGTCTGCTTACCTAGATAACGGCTGCCTTGGCAGGAACTTTAGGGCTTTTTCGAAAAATATTTAAAAGCCCCGCGTTCTTTTTGAGCGGTTTAGCATCGTTCACATTATTGTTGACGGCGGCGCCTGGCAAAACTTTAGGGCGATTTGAAAATATTTTAAAAAATCGTGATTTTTTTCGTTGACGCCCCACAGGGAGGTACTTTCCGCCCCCGTTCAGCGCGCAAATTCCGCTTTTTGGCGGGGATTTGCTACACTGGCTGCTTCCGCATAATACTTTAGACCTCAAACAATATTGTGCTATTAAGACAAGAATTAACATGAAAGCCACCATGATTTCTCGACATGACTGCAGCGCGCGCGATCTCGATGATCCCCTGGCGCCCTTGCGCCAGCAATTCGACTTGCCGCAAGGCGTAATTTACCTCGATGGCAATTCCTTGGGCGCACGGCCGAAAGCGGCCCTGGCCCGCGCCCAGCACGTCATCACGGCAGAATGGGGCACGGACCTAATCCGCAGCTGGAATACGGCTGGCTGGTTCGACTTGCCCAAGCGCCTGGGTGACCACCTGGCCCCGCTGCTGGGTGCCGGCACGGGCGAAGTGGTCATCACCGACACCACCTCCGTCAACCTGTTCAAGGCTCTGGCCGCCGCCCTGCAGATGCAGGCCAGCGATCCCACCCATGCCGCGCGCAGAATCATCGTCAGCGAGCGCAGCAACTTCCCCACCGACCTTTACATGGCGCAAGGCCTGGCCGCCTGGCTCGACCGTGGCTACCAGCTGCGCCTGGTCGACAGTCCCGAGGAACTGGCACAAGCCATCGATGCCGATTGCGCCGTCGCCATGCTCACGCACGTCAACTACCGTACCGGCTATCAGCACGACATGGCCGCCATCAGCAGCCATTGCCACGCGCAGGGCGCGCTGGCGCTGTGGGACCTGGCCCATTCGGCCGGCGCCGTGCCGCTGGACCTGAACGGCGCCGGCGCCGACCTGGCCGTCGGCTGCACCTATAAATATCTGAATGGCGGCCCCGGTTCGCCCGCATTTATCTGGGTGCCGGCAAAGCACCAGGCGCGCTTCCGCCAGCCTTTGTCCGGCTGGTGGGGTCACGCCACGCCGTTCGCCATGGACCCGGGCTACACCCCGGCCGACGGCATCGCCCGCGCGCTGTGCGGCACGCAGCCGATTCTCTCGCTGGCCCTGGTCGAATGCGGACTGGATATCTTTGCGCAAACGAGCATGGAAGCCATCCGCCGCAAGTCGCTGGCCCTGACCGATTTGTTCATCGCCCTGGTGGAACAGCGCTGCGCCAGCCATCCGCTGGGCCTCGTCACCCCACGCGAGCATGCACGGCGTGGCAGCCAGGTCAGCTTCACGCACCCGCACGGCTACGCCGTGATGCAGGCGCTGATCGCGCGCGGCGTGATCGGCGACTACCGCGAGCCGGCCATCATGCGCTTCGGTTTCACGCCCCTGTATACGAGCTTTGCCGACGTATGGGATGCCGTGGACATCTTGCGCGACATCCTCGATAACCAAGCCTACGACATCGCCGCCAAACGCGACGCGGTGACCTGAACCATCCCATGAGCGACGAAAAGAATATGAACAAGGAAAACACCAGCGGCTGCCCCATGCATGCCGGCGGCCAGGAGGCGCAGTGGCATGGCGCGCAGATGGATTTCAGCGAATCGATGAGCTACGCTAACTACCTGGCGCTGGACCGCATCCTGACGGCCCAGCATCCGCTGTCGCCGAACCACAACGAAATGCTGTTCATCGTGCAGCACCAGACCAGCGAATTGTGGATGAAGCTGATGCTGCACGAAATGCATGCCGTGCGCGCCAACCTGCAAAGCGGCGACCTGGCGCCCGCCTTCAAGATGCTGGCCCGCGTAGCGCGCATCATGGACCAGCTGGTGCATGCGTGGGACGTGCTGGCCACCATGACGCCGCCCGAATACACGGCCATCCGCCCCTACCTGGGCGCTTCGTCCGGCTTCCAGTCCTTCCAGTACCGCGAAATTGAATTCATTTTAGGGAACAAGAACGCCGCCCTGCTGAACGTGCACACGACAGCGCCGGACACCTATGCGGTGCTCGACGCTGCCCTGCGCACGCCGTCCGTCTACGATGAAGCCGTCAAGCTGCTGGCGCGCAGCGGCCTGCCCATCGCCCCCGAACGGCTGAACGCCGACTGGACGCAGCCGACCGCCGCCGATGCCTCGGTAAAAGCGGCCTGGCTGGAAGTCTACCGCGACCCGTCGAAACACTGGGCCCTGTACGAGCTGGCCGAAAAGCTGGTGGACCTAGAGACGGCCTTCCGCTTCTGGCGCTTCCGCCATGTGACGACGGTGGAGCGCATCATCGGTTTCAAAACGGGCACGGGCGGCACGGCGGGCGTCAGCTATTTGCGCAAGATGCTCGACGTGGTATTGTTCCCCGAGCTATTTGCCCTTCGCACGGAGCTTTGATTTCAAAAGGAGAAATGATGTCGCCTCTCGTCCTGACCCTGGCCGGCCTGTGGAATTCCGGGCCGCAGCACTGGCAAACCCACTGGGAAGCGCGCCACCCGCAATGGTCGCGCGTGCCGCATGGGGAATGGCAGACGCCGGACAAGGACGAATGGGTGATGGAGCTCGACCGCGCCATCGCCGCCTGCGAGCGCCCACCCGTGCTGGCCGCGCACAGCCTGGCCTGCACACTGGTGGCCCATTGGGCTGCCAGCGGCTCGCCGCACAGGATCGCCGGTGCCTTCCTCGTTGCTCCCAGCGATGTGGAAGCGCCCTCCTACCCCGCCGGCACGACGGGCTTTGCGCCCATGCCGCTGCAAGCCTTGCCCTTTCCCAGCCTGGTAGTGGCCAGCGGCGATGATCCCTACGTCAGCTTCGCGCGAGCACGCGCCTTTGCCGCCGCCTGGGGCAGCGATTTCACCATGATCGGCGACGCCGGCCATATCAACGGCGATGCCGGCTACGGCCCGTGGCCGGAAGGCGAACATCTGCTGCTGGATTTTTGCGCCGCGCACCAGCCCTGAGCGGCAGGGCGCGCCGCACACGATACGCGCGCGCATTTGCCCGCATCATAGAACACAGGCAGAATCGTGGCCTTTCCATTGCGGCGCCGCGGCGCCAGCCCCACGATGAAACGTCTGCTTTTGCCCTTGCTCCTCTGCTCCGCCCTCGCCCATGGCGCTCCCTTCTACGAAGGCAAGAGCCTCGCCCATCCCGCCATCAGCGCCTCGCAGGATAGCGGGCTGGATGTCGCCTTTCTCAAGGAAAAAGAGGGCGTCAACGGCTACTACTGCGAATGCAAGAGCGGCAGCACGAAACCCTTGCTGCTCGACCAGTTCGGCAACGCCGTCATCCGCTCCGTCTTCTACGCCGCGCTGGACCAGGAATCGGACACCAGCGTGCAAACCATGCTGGTGCTATTCCGCCAGGGTGACAAGAACGGCCTGCGCGCCTACCGCTACCATCGCAGCTCCGGCAAATACCGGCGCCTCGACGGCCTCCAGCCGGCCCTGAACCGCATCGTGGCGCAAAGCGCCGCCCCCAATGCGGGTCAGGTCAAGGCGGCGCTGGCGAAACTGGCGCCGATGGATTACAGCGTCGCGCGGGGCAAGAGCGGCAATGCCGATTTCGACGCCATCGACCATACGCAAGGCACCATCGTCGGCTACTACAGCGATGACGGCAAACCTGTGGCGGGCGGCGGCAATGACGCCATCACCTACAAGAAAACCTTCCAGAAAAAAGGCGAGCGTTTTCTCACCGCCAGCTACACCCGGTACAGCGATGCAGGCGCGGGCATCCTGCCCAACTACCGCCTGTGGCAAGTGACGTGGGAAACGGCGCCGCGGCAATTCACGGGCAGCCAAGACGGCCCGTCCGTCCTCTACAGCCTGGCCTGGGATGACGGCTCGGTGGTCGAACGGGGCCAGTACGTGAAGGGCAAACGCCAGGGACTGTGGGTGCGCGAAGGCATGCATGAAGGCAGCGAAAAGGGCAATTACGTCAACGGCCTGCAAGAAGGCCTGTGGCAATTCAATTATTCCAAGCAGAGCGAGAGCGGCATGTACCGGGCCGGCAAGCGCGAAGGCCGCTGGACCGTCATCAACTATGCCGATGAAGAGGAAGTGACGGGTGTCGACACCTATGCGGACGGCCAACTGAACGGCCCGCACGAACGCCGCATGGGCGGCAAGCTGCGCACGCGCGGCAACTACGTCAACGGCGCGCGCCATGGCGCATGGATCACGGAAGACGGCGACGGCAGCTTTATCGACGGCTTGCGCGATGGGCCGTGGAAGCTCAAGCTCAAGGACAGGGTCACGCAAAGCGTCACTTTTGTGAAAGGCAAGAAACACGGCGAGGCGGTCGACACGGATGCGCAAGGCGCGCTGCGCGTGCGCGACCACTACCAGGCGGGCGTGCTCGAAGGCGCACGCACGCGCTACCTTGGCCCGGCCGGCAAGGAATACGCTGTCTACACGGCCACCTACCGCAACGGCCAGCTCGATGGGCGCGAACAGGCGTTCGACGACAGCGGCAAGATCCTGCGCCTCGATACGCTGTGGGACAACGGCAAGAAACAGGGCCTGGACGCGCGCTACTACCCGAACGGCAAGCCGGAACGCCTGGCCGTCATCGATCAGGGCCGCCTGCTCACGCACCTGCGCGAATACTATGAGGACGGCCAGCTGCTCAACGACATCCACCGCTGCACCTTCAAAGAGTACGGCAGCACGCGCGACGACGTGTGCGAATACCACCACATGTACTACCCCGACGGCAAGCCGCAGTATTACTACGCCTTCCAATACGGCCAGCGCCAGGAAGGCTATTCGAACTACCCGAATGGCAAGCGCAAGGACGAACTGCTGGTCGACCGCGTGGCCGACACCTCCGTCGTCAACGCCTATTACGACAGCGGCCAGCTCAAATGCACGGAGCCACGCAGGGGCCACAGCACGCGCACGGTCAACGGCGAGAGCATGATCAGCTACGGCTCGGCCGACCGCGATGGCGACAATATCTGCTACCACCCGAACGGCAAGGTGGCCAGCATTTTCACCTTCCGCAAACGCGTGCTCGTCGATTGCGGCAAGCGCTACGATGACACTGGCAAGCAGACGTTCCCCGGGCCGGAAGGCTGCCCACCCCCCAGGCAGGTGGACTACCCCATCGGACTGTGACCATGACGCAAACAAGACAGCCGCAGCGCATCCACAACCCAACAAGCATCGATACCGCCGCCCTGTGCGCCGCCATCGCCGCCGACGGCAAGGTGATCGTGCAGTTTGGCGAACACTTTGACGCGGCACCGCTGCTGGCGGAGCTCGATGCGCTGGCGGCCAGTTGCGGCGCGGCGCTGGAAATCCGCTTCTACGGCTACCACTTCACGCCGTTCGACGCCGCCATCCTGCGCGCGCTGCCACATGTTGCCAACCTCTCGCTGGACTGCCACACCAGTGCCGTCAAGCTGGAGACCCTGGGTGAACTGCGGCAGCTGAAGCGATTGCAGCTGGGCGTCTACGAGATGCTGGAACACGATATCCTGGCGCTGGAGAATCTGCGCGCGCTGGAATACCTGAGCCTGGGCGAGACGCGCAAGGCGAACATCGACCTGGCGCCGCTACGGCACTGGCCGCAACTGGCGCAGCTGCACACGACGGGCCACGTGAAAAACATCGCCGCCATCACGGCCCTGCCCGCGCTGGCGCAGCTATCGCTGTCGCAAGTCAAGAGCAAAGATGACGTGGACTTCATCGATACCATGCCGGCCTTGAAGCAACTGCGCTTCATCCTGGGCGGACGTACGTCGATCGCCCACGTTGCGGCGCCGCTACTGGAAGACCTGGAAGTAGTGCGCGTGCGGGGATTGGAAGACTTGGGCGACATCGGCCGTTTTCCCCGCCTGCAGCGCTTGTCGGTGGAAGACCAGATCAAGGTGCAGGAAGTGCGGCTGGGTGAAAATCCCGCACTGGCGTGGCTGATCTTGCGCAACTGCAAGGCCCTGGCGCGGCTGCACGGCGTCGCGGCCCTGCCGGCGCTCGGCAATCTGGCCGTGTACCTGACGCAGCTCGACATCGATGCGCTGCTGGCCGGCGGCTTGCCGGCTGCCCTGAAACACCTGACCCTGACGACAGGGAAAAGAAAGCGCGATGAAGAGATCAAGGCGCAATTGGCAGCGCTGGGCTACGAAAAGGCGCGCTTTTATTGAATCTAGCGGCCAGCGGCCAGCTTGCGCTGCCACAGCGCCACGTCGATCATCACGCCGTCCGCGCCCGTGTTGCGGATGTAGACGCGGTAGCTACCCTGCCCCATGTTGCCATCAAGGTAGGCCGTGCGCTCATTGCGCTGCAGCCTGGCGCCCTTGGCCAACTGGCGGTAGCGCTCGACCACCGTATCGAAACTGGCATAGCTGCGCAGCGCCACTTCCAGGTCGCGCGGCGGGCGCCCTTCGGCATGGTCCAGCACATTATGCTGTTTCGTGCCCTTGAGCGTGAGCGGATAGGCAAACACGCCGGCACCGGCCGACGTCAGCACCGTGGATTTATCGAGCAGCAGCGGCAAGAGCGCCGGTGGATACGCGGGCGGCAACTGGGCGCGATTCCAGCCCGGCAGGGCCGGCTGCGCCAACACATATTCGACACTGGCGATCTTCTGCCCATCAGCGCCCGCTTCCTTGTCGCCCGCGATCAGCGCCAGCATGGGCGGCAATTGCCTGGCCCATGCCAGCAAGGGCGCCGCTTCGCCGACCAGCATACCCTTGCGATGGAACACCGTCAGTACCGTATTCGGATCGGGATTGCAGACTTTCGCCAGTGGTTGGCCCTCCAGGCGGCAATGTCCGTTGACCAGGCCAAAGGCAATGATGGCACCGCGCTTGTCGAGCAGCATGGCGCCCCGTTCGCGGCCTTGCTTGCGCTCATTCATCGACGCCAGCAACTGGCGGCCATCAGCCAGCACGGTGCGCGTGGCGTCGCGCTTTTCGCTGATCGCTTCGAGCGCCTGCGCCAGCAACAATTCATCGTCTTCCGTGTAGCTGCCACGCGCGTAACCGAAGAAATCGAACAGGGCCGAGCGTACCTGCGCATCCTCGCTCAGGCGCGGCAAGGGACCACCGGCCAGCAGGGAAGACAGGCTTTTCCCGGCCGGCGCCGAGGGCGCCGCCGTGGCGCGGGCTGGCTGGGAAAGGACGCAGGCCGCTGCCAGCAAGACGCCCAGGGTGCGGTAATTCGAAAAAATGATATGCATGATTCTGTCTGTCGGAGATTTGGCCGCCATGACGGCCACGCATGACGCGCCGGCGATTCTAGCATGGCGCCAGCCCCCATGCGGTGCGGCTGGCGGACTGCGCGTGGCCGGTGCGGCTGTTATGATGACCGCAATGACGACACCAACCCATGCCTCGCCCCTGCTTGTCCTGCTGCCCGGCATGGATGGCACGGCACGGCTCTTCCAGCGTTTTGACGCCGCCTTGCGCGCACAGACCGCCATCGACACCCAGGCCATCGCCTATGCGGCCGCGCCACTCGATTACGCGGCGCTGGAAGCGTTCGTGCGCGAGCGCTTGCCGCAGGGCAGGCCTTTCGTCGTGCTGGCCGAATCGTTTTCCGGCCCGCTAGGCGCAGCCCTGCGCGCCGATCCGCCGTCCGGCATGCGCGCCCTGATCCTGTGCTGTTCGTTCGTGCGCAATCCGCGCCCGGTGCTGTCGCCGCTGCGCCACCTGCTGAAATTCGTCCCCTTTGGCGCCCTGCCCGGCTTCGCCCTGCGCCAGGCGCTGCTGGCCCCCTATGCCACGCCGCAGTTGCAGGATGAACTGGCAGCGACGCTGGCACAAGTGCCACCCAGCGTGCTGCGCCAGCGCCTGCGCGCCGTACTGGCAATGCTGGAAAAGGACACCTTACGCAGCTTCGCGCGCGGCAGCCTGCCCGTGCTGTATTTGCGCGCCCGCCACGACCGCCTGGTACCGCCGGCAAACGCCTTGCAGATACTGCGGCTGGCGCCAGGCACGCGGCTGGTCGACATCGATGCGCCGCACATGCTGCTGCAAGCTGCGCCGACAGCGGCCGCAGTGGCGGTCGCCGCTTTTATCGCGGGCCTGTCAACCCCGCAGGCGCCTGCTTAGGTGCGCGCTGGCCAGCACGGCCAGCCAGCTCAAGCCACCCGACAGCACGCCGAAGTAAATGGCCCGCAGCGGATGCTGGGGCAACAGATACGCGAGTACCACCGCGCCAAGCAAAGGCGCACAGCACGGGTTTCACCCTACCAGGCGGCAGCAGCGCCAGCAGCAAGTTCGTGCCCGCATACACGTAAAACACCAGCAGCAAGGCCAGGCCGCCATCAAGCGGATTTTCATGATGCTCCCTAAAGAAAAAGCCGGCCCTTTCACGCAGAAAGGACCGGCTTGCTGACGTTTCAGCGAGGCGTTTACTTCGCCGAATTGAGCAGCAATTCGTTGAGGCGCTTGACGAAACTGGCAGGATCGGCCAGCGAACCGCCTTCTGCCAGCATGGCCTGGTCGAACAGGATGTTGGCCCAGTCGCCGAACTTGCCGCCTTCGGCGCCATCCACACCCTCATATTTCAGACGCGTCACCAGCGGGTGGTTCGGGTTGATTTCCAGAATCGGCTTCGATTCCGGCGCGCTCTGGCCAGCCGCCTTCAACATGCGCAGCAGGTTGCCCGACAATTCGTTTTCATCGGCCACCAGGCAGGCTGGCGAATCGGTCAAACGGAACGTCACGCGCACATCCTTGGCCTTGTCGGCCAACACGGTCTTCATCTTGCCCACCAGGTCGGCGTACGAGGTTTGCGTTTCTTCGTGCTCTTTCTTTTCCGCTTCGTCTTCCAGCGCGCCCAGGTCCAGGCCACCCTTCGCAACGGAGACCAGTTCCTTGCCTTCGAAGTCCTGCAGGAAGGACAGCATCCATTCATCGACGCGGTCCGTCAGCAGCAGCACTTCGACGCCCTTCTTGCGGAAGATTTCCAGGTGCGGGCTGTTCTTGGCGGCGGCGTAATTGTCGGCCGTGACGTAATAAATCTTGTCCTGGCCTTCCTTCATGCGCGCCACGTAGTCGGCGAACGACGTGATTTGCTCGTCGCTGTCGTTGGCCGTCGAGGCAAAGCGCAGCAGCTTGGCCAGGCGTTCCTTGTTGGCCGCGTCTTCGCCGATGCCTTCTTTCAGCACCTGGCCGAATTCCTTCCAGAAGACAGCGTACTTGTCTTTCTTGTCTTGCTCGTCCGCGTTCGCCAATTCTTCCAGCATGCCCAGCACGCGCTTGGTTGATCCTTCGCGGATCACCTTGACGTCGCGCGACTCCTGCAGGATTTCACGCGAGACGTTCAGCGGCAGGTCGGCCGAGTCGATCACCCCGCGCACGAAGCGCAGGTAGGTCGGCATCAGCTGCTCGGCATCGTCCATGATGAAGACGCGCTTGACGTACAGTTTGATGCCGCCGCGCTTGTTGCGGTCCCACATGTCGAACGGCGCCTTGGCAGGGATGTACAGCAGCTGCGTGTACTCGCTGCGGCCTTCCACGCGGTTATGCGTGTGGCTCAAAGGCGACTGGAAGTCATGCGAGACATGCTTGTAGAATTCGTCGTACTGTTCCGGCGTGATGTCGGCCTTGTTGCGGGCCCACAGGGCGCTGGCCTGGTTGACGGTTTCGAATTCGTCTTTCAGGACGGTTTCTTTTTTCTCCTCGTCCCACTCTTCCTTCTGCATCACGATCGGCAGCGAGATATGGTCCGAGTATTTGCGGATGATGGACTTGATCTTCCAGCTCGACAGCAATTCGTCCTCGCCTTCGCGCAGGTGCAGGATGATGTCCGTGCCGCGCGACGGCTTGTCGATCGATTCAATGCTGTAATCGCCTTCGCCGGCCGACTCCCAGCGCACGCCTTCGGACGCATCCGCGCCGGCGCGGCGGGTTTCGACGGTGATCTTGTCGGCAACGATGAAGCCCGAATAGAAGCCCACGCCGAACTGGCCGATCAGGGCCGCGTCCTGCTGCTGGTCGCCCGACAGCTTGCCGAAGAATTCCTTGGTGCCCGACTTGGCGATAGTGCCCAGGTGCGAGATCGCCTCGTCACGGGTCATGCCGATGCCATTGTCGGAAATGGTGATGGTGCGCGCATCCTTGTCGAAGCTGACCTTGATCTTCAATTCGTGATCGTTGCCGTACAGGGCGTCGTTATCGATCGCTTCGAAGCGCAATTTGTCGGCCGCGTCGGACGCGTTCGAGATCAATTCGCGCAGGAAGATTTCCTTGTTCGAGTACAGGGAATGGATCATCAGGTGCAGCATTTGCTTCACTTCGGTCTGAAAACCCAGGGTTTGCTTTTCGGAGACAGCCATTTTTACCTCATAGTCTTGTGGATGGGACGGATGCTACGGAGTTGGGGATGGTACAAGCAATTTCAAGAGCCCCCGCCGAATGTCCTGGAATGACCAGTTTACCCCAGTGCGCGGGCGAAAAACGCCCATATGCGCTCGTCCTGCACGGTGGCCAGGTTCAGGCGCATGCGGGTGGACGGCAACTGGCGCGGCGAAAACAGGCTGCCCGGCGCCAGCACCAGCCCCTCGGCCAGCGCCTTTTCAGCCAGCAGATTCGTGTCGCAACCCGCGTCCGCCCACACGAACATGCCGGCCGGCGCAGGATCGAAGCGCAAGCCCGCCTGTTCGACCTTGCGGTAAGTACCCTCGCGCACCTTGTCGAGCCGCGTGCGCAGGCGCTCCGCATGCTTGCGGTACAGCCCCTGCGAGAGGATTTTATACACCACGCGCTCGCCGATGTCGCTGGTGGTGAGCGTGGCAAGCATCTTGCGGTCGGCCAGGCGCTGCGCCCGCTCCGGCGACGTGGCGATGAAGCCCACGCGCAGGTTCGCCGCCAGGCTCTTGGAAAAGCCGCCCAGGTAAATCACGCGGCGCAGCTGGTCCAGCGCGGCCAGGCGCGTGGCCGGCTGCACCAGACCGGCTGCTCCCGGGTGCATGTCGCAATAGATATCATCCTCGACGAGCAGGAAATCGTGCTGTTCGGCCAGGCGCAGCACCTGGAAAGCCTTGGCCGCCGAGAGCGACGTCGAGCTGGGGTTGTGCAGCACCGAGTTGATCACGTACAGCTTGGGACGGTGCAAGGCCGCAAGCTCGGCCAGCACGGCGATATCGGGGCCGTCTTTCAAGCGCGGAATGCCGATGACATTCATGCCCATGGCGGCAAAGGCGCCGAACATCAGCCAATACGCGGGATCGTCGACGAAAATGGTTTCGCCAGGGCGAACAAACTCGCGCGCCACCAGGTCCAGCGCCTGCATCACGCCCACCGTGGTGACGATCTGCTCGGGCGGGCAGGCGATTTCCAGCCCCGCCAGTTTCAGCTGCAACTGCTGGCGCAGCGGCAGGAAACCCTGCGGCGCGCCATAGCCCAGCAGAAAATTGCCGGGCTGGCGACTGACGTCGCGCAAGGCGCGCGCCACCAGGTCGCCGTCGAGCCACTCGGCGGGCAGCATGCCGGAGCCGGGTGCGGGGATGGCCGGCGTCCGGCGAAACATGTTTCGGATCAGCCAGACCACGTCCATAGTCTGCGCCGCCGCATCCTGCGCGCCAGCCGACGGCACCGGCGCGTTCAGCGGCGAGCGCTCGCGCACGAAAAAGCCGGCGCCACGCCGCGATTCGAGGTAGCCGCGCGCCACCAGCTTGTCGTAGCTGGCCACCACCGTGGCGCACGATACGCTCAAGCTGGCGGCGCACTGGCGGATCGAGGGCATGCGCGCGCCGCCGCGCAGCAGCTTGTCGTCGATGCGCGCCACCAGCGAGCGTACGATCTGGTCGATCAGGGTTTCGCCCGAGGCGCGCGACAGCAAAGGGAGTGTATTGCTCATATGACCATGACAGTATGTGAAATTATGCGTGTAAGTGTATTTGTACCGTACTGCTATTCAAGCCTAGGATAGCAGCATGGATCACACAAATCCATGCCTTTCCCTTACCGCACGCACCAGGAAACCCATGTCTTCACTCACCAGCACCGCCACCTCTACCACCCGCCCGCCCCGCCTCAGCGATGACCGTAAGGGGTTGCTGCTGGGCCTGATCGCCGTCGCCCTCTTCAGCCTGACCCTGCCCTTTACGCGCCTGGCGGTGGCCGAACTCGATCCCACCTTTGTCGCCCTGGGCCGCGCCCTGGTGGCCGCCAGCCTGGCCGGCCTGTGGCTATGGCAACAGCGCGCACCGTTGCCGCGGCGCGAACAATGGTTGCCGCTGGCGCTCGTGTCGCTGGGCTGCGTGCTGGGCTTCCCCTGGCTGACGTCGATCGCCATGCGCAGTCTGCCCGCCTCGCACGGCGCCGTGCTGGTGGGCATTTTGCCACTGGCCACCGCCGTGTTTGCCGTGCTGCGCGGCAAGGAACGCCCTTCGCCGGGATTCTGGCTGATGGCCGTGCTCGGCACGGCGCTGGTAGTGGCGTTTGCGCTGCGCCAGGGCGGCGGCAGCTTCCACATGGCCGATTGGCTGATGTTTGCCGCCGTGCTGCTGGCTGCACTCGGCTATGCCGAGGGCGGACGCCTGGCGCAAGCCATGCCCGGCCAGCACGTGATTTCCTGGGCGCTGCTGCTGGCCGTGCCCTTCGCGCTGCCTGCGGTGCTGTGGAACGCCTGGCCGCAGCGCGCACTGATGGCGCAGGCCAGCAGCGCGGCTTGGCTGGGCTTTGCGTACATCTCCGTGTTTTCCATGTTTATCGGTTTCTTTTTCTGGTACCGGGGCATGGCGCTGGGCGGCGTGGCGCGCGTGGGCCAGACGCAATTGCTGCAGCCTTTCCTCACGCTGGTGGGCGCCGCCGTGCTGCTGCACGAGCCATTGACGGGTGAAAGCCTGCTGTTTGCCGGCGCCGTGATCGCCGTAGTGGCCATCGGACGCAAACTGAAATAGACCGGCTTGACGCCCGTTTGCAACGCCCTTGCGCGTGCGGATGGGCAGAGCGGCGTGCAAGCCGTACAATACCGCAGCACCATGGCGACGCCTATCCGGCGCCGCTTGCGCACGCACCGCCACAAGCGGGCCAACAAATCCAGCCGGCGCAGCTCGGCATCTTCTGTGAGACTCGTATGAAAATTGAAAATCCGAATCCGATCCAATGGCGCTTTGCCGAACGCGCGGAACAGCTGCAAAGCTCGTTCATCCGCGAAATCCTGAAGATCACGCAGCGTCCCGAGATCATCTCGTTTGCCGGCGGCCTGCCCTCGCCCGCCACCTTCCCCGTGGAGGAAATGAAGACCGCCTTCGACAAGGTCCTGTCGAACAATGGCAAGGTGGCCCTGCAATACGGCCCGACCGATGGCTATCTGCCGCTGCGCCAATGGATCGCCGACTCCTTATCCAGCAATGGCAGCACCATCCTGCCAGAACAAGTGTTGATGACGTCCGGCTCACAGCAGGCGCTGGACTTGCTGGGCAAGGTCCTGATCGACGAAGGCAGCCGCGTGCTGGTGGAAACCCCCAGCTACCTGGGTGCCTTGCAGGCATTTTCCGTCTACCGTCCCGAATTCGTTTCCGTTGATACCGATGACGAAGGCCTGGTGCCGTCGTCGATCGACCCCGTCGCCGATGGTGCGCGCCTCTTGTACGCGCTGCCGAACTTCCAGAACCCGACGGGCCGCAGCCTGTCCGTGGCGCGCCGCCTGGAACTGGTGGAAACCTGCGCCCGCCACGGCCTGCCGCTGATCGAGGATGATCCGTACGGCGCCCTGAGCTACAGCGGCGAGCCCTATCCGAAGATGATCAACATGAATCCGGACGGCGTGATCTACATGGGTTCATTTTCCAAAGTACTCACGCCCGGCATCCGCCTCGGCTACGTGGTGGCGCCGATGCCACTGGTGCGCCGTCTGGAACTGGCCAAGCAGGCGGCCGACCTGCACACCTCGCAGCTGACGCAGATGGTCGTGCATGAAGTGATCAAGGATGGCTTCCTGGACCGGCACATTCCCAGCATCCGCAGCCTGTACGGCAACCAATGCCAGGCCATGTTGTCGGCGCTGGAAGAGCACTTCCCGGCCGGCGTCACCTGGACCAGACCGGAAGGCGGCATGTTCATCTGGGTCACGCTGCCGAAACACATCGACGCCATGAAACTGCTCGATGAAGCCATCGCCAACAAGGTCGCCTTCGTGCCCGGCGCGCCGTTCTACGCAAACACGCCGGAAACGCACACCTTGCGCCTGTCGTTCGTGACAGTGCCGCCGGAACGCATCCGTGTAGGCATCGCCATCCTGGGCAAACTGATCGCCGCAAAAATGTAACTCACCCTCCCCGCCCCGCCTGCCGCGGGGCGTGTCCAGCTGCCCCCGCGCCAACGGAGACGCGTCTTTTCCGCCTAAAACCTGCCTTCACGATAGCAACTTCGTGTATTTATTTTTAAAAGTATCATAAAAATAATATTTTACCACCTCGCAGAGCATCGATTTTTTCACCCAAAAAATTGGCAAAGCGGTATGATTTGATTGCTGTATCAGATTTGAACCCGGTCAGCCTTTAACTACACGTGTACATCCGCTCACGGTCCGCGGTCTGCGGCCAGGGCAACACTCCCGCTAACACCTTGCCTGCCGCCATCTGCGGCGGCCACGGCATGCGGGACTTCGGCATCACCGAAAGTGTAGCAAATGCTGGCATCGCAGAGTACATCGGAGAAGGCCGGAAGCAATGAGTCCAGGCAGTGTGGGGCATTCCCAGCGGCATGAAGCCGCCATTTTGATTGTCGATGATGCGCCGGCCAACCTTGAGCTGCTGCGCAAGCTGATGAGTGAACAGGGCTATCAAACCTATGTCGCCAAGTCCGGCGAACGGGCACTGGCGATCGCCCAGCGCGCCCATCCCGACCTGATCCTGCTCGACGTGCTGATGCCGGACATGGATGGCATAGAAACCTGCCGCCGCCTCAAGCAGCACCCGCTGACGCAGCGCATTCCCGTTATCTTCATGAGCGCCAAGACGGAGACGGAAGACGTGGTGGCCGGCTTCGACTGCGGTGCCGTCGACTACATCAGCAAGCCGCTGCGCATGGCCGAAGTGTGCGCGCGCGTGCGCGCCCAGCTGCACATCCGCAGCAGCAATGAAAGCCAGCAGGAACAGGCCGAGCGCCTGCGCACCATCGTCAACAACATGGCCGAGGGCTTGCTGATCATCGAGGCGGACGGACGCATCCAGTACACCAATCCCGCCTGTGACCAGTACCTGGGCTATCGCGAAAACGAACTCGCCGGACGCTCGATCGCTGAACTGCTCAGCCCCCTGGTGACGCAGGAATACCTCGATTACTTCGCCATGTACGCGGCCAACCCGGAAACGGCGCACAAGCACGGCACGCGCGAAGTGGCAATCCGCCACCGCAACGGCGCGGCGCTGAGCATGGACATGACGCTCACGCCCATGTATCTGCGCCAGCCCCTGTATATCGGCCTGCTGCACGACATCACGCACCACAAGCAGTCGGAAGACGCCTTGCAGCGCGCGGCCTACCTCGACCCGCTGACAAAGATCGCCAACCGCCGACATTTCGACAGCTTCCTGGAAAAAGAGTGGCAGCGCGCCGTGCGCGGCGGCGGCGCCCTGTCGCTGGTGGTGCTCGACGTCGACCACTTCAAGCTGTACAACGACAGCCTGGGTCACCCGGCCGGCGACAGCTGCCTGCAACAGGTGGCGCAAACCATCGCCTCGCATGCCGCCCGCCCGGGCGACCTGGCGGCCCGCTACGGCGGCGAGGAATTCGTCATGCTCTTCGCCGACACGGACGCCGACGGCGCCCTGCATCTGGCCGAAGCCATCCGCATGCACATCGAAGCACTGCAACTGCCGCATCCGCGCTCCGCCACCTCGCCGTGGATCACCGTCAGCATCGGCGTGGCGACCATCCACCCGCACCAGCTGGACGACCGCGAAGCGCTGTTCGTCGCCGCCGACCGCGCCCTGTACGTGGCCAAGGAAGGGGGACGCAACCAGGTGCGCGCCACGCATTCGGGCAGCGCGGCCAGGGAAACGGTCAAGGCGCTCGTACTACGTTAAAACTTCCTCGACACGCTCAGCTTCGCATTGCGTCCCACACCTGTCACCGCTTCGCTCAGGTACGGCATGTAGTTGCGGTTGAAGACGTTATCGACCGTCAGCCGCACTTCTGTGCCGCGCCACACGCCCTGCTTGCCATTCCACGATGCGAACAAGGTGTGCAGCGCATAGCCTTTTGACGGTGGCAGGCGGTAAACACTCCCCACCGGCAGGACGCGGTCCTGCTTCGCCACGAAGCGGCCCTGCCAGCCGATGCTGGCCCCAAGGTCGGGCATGCGCCAGCCCAGGCCAGCCATCAATTTATCCGGCGCGATGGTCGACACGGGTTCGTCATGGCCCCATGGGTCGCGCTGGGAACCGGTGCGCGTGCCGCGCTGCTTCGACAGCGAAGCGCTGGCAAACAGGCGCGGCGAGTTGTAGTAGGACTCGATTTCCACGCCCTGCGTGCGGAAACCGGCCAGGTTGCGGTAGGACGACAGGGCTGGCGGCACCTTGCCCGAGCCAGGCACATAGCCTTCGATCAAGATGCCCAGGCGCGGGCCGATATTGTCGCTGACGCGGTTGCGGTACGCCGTCAGGCGCAGTTGCACGTCGTCACGCTCCATGAACACGTTCTGCCGGTGCAGCATGACGCCCGTGCGCACGGCCGTCACGCGCTCGACGGCCAAGTCGCGGCTGGTGCCCGGCGTCGATGAACCGAGCCTGGACGACACATAGTATTCGTTCGAATACATCTCGTCGATCGTTGGCGCACGCCAGGTGCGGCTCAAGTCGCTGAACAGCGCCACGCTGCTCGACGCCTTCCAGAACAGGCCCAGGCGGGGCGACCAGTCTTCGTGCGCCTTTTCGCTGAAGTCGTGGCCGGCCGCCGCCAAGGGGCTGTTGTAGCGCGAGGCCTTGTTCGGCACACCTGCGGAGACGACCCGGTCGTGGCGCAGGGCCGCCGTCACCGTCAGGTCGCCATACGTCATCGCATCCTGCAAATACAGGCCCGTTGTTTTCTGGCGCCCGGCCGGCATGTAGTAAGGCTGGAAGTAGCCGTAGTTGTAGCTGGGGTCTTTCAGTGCCGTCGACGAGGGGTAATACATCAGGGTGTCGCGCACGTTCTTGTGCCATTGCAGGCCCGTTTGCAGCACGTGCGAAATGGCGCCCGTCATAAACACGCTTTCGTTGCGCACCTCCGCGATGCGGTCCACGTACGAAGCCCAACTCTCGTTGCCCAGCGATCCCAGGTAGGAACCCAGCGAAGCAGACGGCAGGCGCTTGTCATGCTGGTCCGTGTGCGAATAGCCGGCGCTTGCCGTCAGCTTGATCCATGGATTGTTCTGCGGTGCGTACTGCCACTTTACGGAATAGGTATCGTCGTCCTGGTCGCGGTAAACGGCCTTGCGCTGCCACGCTTCTTCCAGGCCATACTTTTTGATTTCCGCTTCGGTCGGCGTGGGCACGTCCTCGCCCATGGCGGCGAACGGGCCCCAGCCCGTGCTACCGCTCTTCATGGCCGTCAGGGTCAGCAGCTGCTCCGGCGTCAGGCGGATATTCAGCTTCACCAGGCTCGATGGCGCATCGATGGCGGAGAAGCGGAATGGCTTGCCATCGGGTTTGCGCAAATCATCCGACTTGCGCTGGGTGGTAAATGCCATCGCATCGAAGCGACCATCTGCGCTGCGACCATACACGGCCACGGTGGCGTCATTTTCTCCATTGTTCGAATGACGCGAATACTTCAGCATGGCGCCCACGTTTTCGCCGCCTTCCAGCAAGTCTTGCGCATCCTTGGTCTCGACCGTGATGACGCCGCCGAAGCCGCCATTACCATACAGGCTCGTATGCGCGCCCTTGTTCACCTCGATCTGCTTGATCAATTCCGGCTCGATGAAGATGGAGCCCTGGCGGTATTTTTCAAAGCCCTTGGGCACGCCGTCAAGAATGACTTTCACGTCCTGCACTTTATTGAAGCCCCAGATATTAAGGCTCTGTCCACTGGGACGGGCCGTGCCCGCCAGGTCCACGCCGGGCAAAGTGTCGAGCAGCGAGGCGACATTGTCGGCCTGCTGGCGCTCGATGTCGGCGCTGTTGATGTACGAGCGCCCGGCCGTGCCGGCGCTGATGGCGTCGCCAAAGACGCTGATGGCGGGCATTTGCATCGCATCGGCCTTGGCGGCCTTGGCGGCCATCGCTGCCGCCCACGCATGACCATGCGCGCCGCCCAATGCCAGCGCCAGCGCGGCGGCCAGCGGGGTCCATCCTTTTTTGCTGCTGCTCTTCATCGCTATCCTTGCCTGGGTTTGCTTACTATTTGATGCTTCTGGAATGAAAAAACACTGGGGCAGAGGATAGGCGGTGCACGATCAAGCGGCGGCGTTGAAGGAAGCGTTGCGGCGGAACTCTGCCCGCGCGGACACGCCGCCGGCGCATGGCCGGCGGCGCACTGCAGTCACCTGGATGAGTTGCCTTAGTGAAATGCGGAATACATCATATATCGGATGCGAATGATTCGCAATACGATTTAAGGGATGGCTATTCTGGATAGCCGGTGATGTCGGCGATCTCGCGGTACAGGGGCTGCAGCCGCGCATACATTTTCTGGTACACGCGCCGGTACAGTTGCTCATAGACCTTGCTGTGCCCGGAGTGCGGCTGGAATACCTTGCCCTTGCGCGTCATGGCTTGCACGGCGGTGGGGAAATCCGCATGCCAGCCCAGGCCCACGCTAGCGGCGATGGCCGCGCCCAGGCCCGAACTTTCATACACGTGGGCGCGCGCGGCGGGCAAACCGAAGATATCGGCCGTCAGCTGCATGGCAGCGTCGCTTTGCGAGCCACCGCCCGCGATGCGCAGCTCCGTAATCGCAATGCCGCTGCGCTGCTCGATGCGCTCCTTGCCTTCGCGCAGCGCATACGCGAGCCCTTCGAGGATGGCGCGGTAGATGTGCGCGCGCGTGTGCACGTCGCCAAAACCGATCATGGCGCCCTTCGCTTCCGGGCCCGGCACCTTGATGCCTGGACTCCAGTACGGCTGCAACATCAGGCCCATGGAACCGGGCGGCACGGCCTCGACCAGGCGGTCGAACAGCGCTTCGGCAGACAAGCCCGCACCATCTTCGGCCGCCGCCGCCCGTTCACGGTCGCCGAACTGCTCTTTGAACCAGTTGACCATCCAGTAGCCGCGGAAGATCTGCACTTCCGTGCTGTAGGCCCCCGGCATGGCGGCCGGATACGGCGGAATGAAGCGCGTCACCTCCACATACTTGCGGTTGGTCGTATTGATGGTGGCGGTGGTGCCGTAACTGAGGCACGCCACATGCGGCTCGACGCAACCGGCACCCAGCACTTCGCACGCCTTGTCGGCGGCCGCCGCCAGCAAGGGCGTGCCCTCCGGGATACCCGTCGCCGTCGCCGCCGCGGCCGTGATGGCGCCCATGCGCGTGCCCGGGGTCACCAGCTCGGGCAGCATGGAGCGTTGAATCGCCAGCGCCTGCCACTTCCAGTCGAAGCGCCCGGCCCAGGCGTGGCGCTTGTAGTCGAACGGAATATACGCCACTTGCGATCCCGTCGAATCGACGTAGCGCCCGCACAGGCGGTGGTTCAAAAAACCCGACAGCAGCAGGAATTTGTGCGTGCGGCACCAGATGTCAGGCTGGTGCGCGCTGATCCAGTTAATCTCGGCCTCGCGGCGGAAGTACGTCATCGTGCCATCGAGGCGCATGACGCGAAAAGCGGCGCGCCACCATGGCGACAGTGGGGGAATCTGGCGCGTGCTGCGCTGGTCCAGCCAGGTGATGGCGGGGCGCAGGGTAGCGCCATGTTCATCCACGTTGACCACCGTGCCGCGCTGCGTGGTCACGGCCACGCCTACGACCGACGATTTTTCAATGGCGGTGCTACGCCACAACTGCTGGCACGCTTCGCACACGGCTTGCCAGTAGCCGTCGGCGTCATGCTCGGCCCAGCCGGGGTGCTCGGAGTAATACGCTTCGAGAAACACCTGCGCCTTGGCCGCCAGATTGCCGTCCCTGTCAAACAGCAGCGCGCGCACGCTTTGCGTGCCATTGTCGATGGAGAGGATATAGGGGCCATTGCCCGCTGCGGAGGCCATCACTTATGCCACACTGGCCAGCGCGGCGCGCAGCGCCTGCAGCAGCGCTTGCGGATCTTTTTCCGGCTGCGCGCTGAACACGGGCGCTTGCCAGTCCTGCCCGCGCACGGCCACCACGCGCAAGCGTCCCTGCGCATTCCAGGCCGGATACCAGCCCACGTCGACGATGTCGCCATTCGCACACGTGATTTGCAGCAAATCTTCCCCCAGGTCCTCGACGAGGGTATCCACGGGCTGGCGCAAGTCCAGCGGCGACAGGCTGTCATAGGTGATGCGGGCATCGCCCAGCGTCAGGGGCTGGCCAAACAGGGTGGTCTCGATAATACTCTCCTCTTGTTTATTCTTATGCTTGTTTCACTCGCCCTGCGGCACGCTGTAATGGCGGCGCCACAGGGCCAGGTAGCGCGCCTGTTCCGCGTCCCAGCGCGCATCGTCCCACCCCAGTTCATTTTGGCACATGGCGCGCAGGCGCGGCATGATAGCAAGCGCGCCGCCGGCCAGCTGCAAACCGAGGCGCGTGCGCCGCAGCAGCAGGTCATCCAGGTGCTGCACGTCCTCCATGCGCGCACCCCAGCGCAGCTGCGCCCACAGGGTCTGCGTGCCGGGAATCTGCGCCAGTTCGCCCTCCTGCGCCGTATCGCACAGTGCCTGCGCGGCCGCGCCATGACGGCCCAGCAGGCGCACGCGCTGTTCGCCATCGAGCAGCAAGGCCTTGCCCGACAAGGGCGGCGTTGCGTCAAAAATGGGCAAGGGGCGCAAATCCGCCTGCCAGCCCGGCAGCAGCGGCGCGGCGCGGCGCAATGCGTCGAGGGCGATCGCGCGAAACGTCGTCAGCTTGCCGCCCGCCACCGTCAGCAAGCCGTTTTCCAACCATAGCGCATGTTCGCGTGCTTCCTTCGACGGGTCAAGCTGCCCGCTGTCGATCACGGGGCGCACACCGGCAAACGTAGCCATTACGTCGTCTTCGCCCAACGCCAGTTGCGGGAACTGCCAGCGCAGCGCCACCAGCAGGTAATCGAGTTCGCCGCGCGTGATGGCCGGTTCCAGGTCCAGGCTGGCGCCGTGGTCGACATCGGTGGTACCCACCAGTGTCACGCCCTCCCAAGGATAGGCAAACACGGGCCGGCCATCGTGCGGATGCATCAGGCTGACGGCTTGCGCCAGCGGCAGACGCCAAGCCGGCAGCAGCAGATGGCTGCCGCGCAGGGGCCGCAGTTTCGGCGGCGCGCCCACTTGCCCCCGCAAGCCGTCGGCCCAGGCGCCCGTGGCGCTGATCACCAGGCGCGCGCGCACCGTTGGCGTTTCGCCGCCGACGCCATCGATCAAGGTGGCACCGACGACCCGCTGCCCCTCTCGCAGCAGCGATGCCACGCCCAGGTAATTGACGGCCACGCCGCCATGGCGGCGCGCCTCCTGCAGCACGCGCAGCACCAGGCGCGCATCGTCCGTCTTGGCGTCCTGGTACAGCATACCGCCCTGCAAGCCTTCGCGCTGGATGTGCGGCGCCAGCATGGCAAAGTCCGCCGCATCGACATAGCGGCGCGCGCGCCGGCCCGCCATCACGTCATAGATGGCCAGCCCCAGCATGAATTGGCGCCGCCCCGGCTTCCTGCCGACGTAGTCGCCAAAGGCAAAGCCTTGCGGCTCAACCAGCCCGGCCGCATCCGTCAGCAAGGCTTGCCGCTCATGCACCGATTCGCGCGTCAACGCGAACTGGCCCTGTTTGAGGTAGCGCAAGCCGCCATGCACCAGCTTCGATGAACGGCTCGACGTGCCCCAGGCGAAATCGCGCTGTTCCACCAGCAGCGCCGTCAAGCCGCGCCGCGATGCTTCCAGCAGGATGCCGGCGCCCGTGATGCCGCCGCCGACGATCAGCACATCCCAGTCGCGCGCCAGGACGCCAGGCAAATCCTCCCTGCTCACAATCCGCCCCCAGCCTCGGGTAGCAGTTTGCCGGGGTTCATCATGCCCTGCGGGTCGAACTGGCGCAGCAGCGCGCGCATGGCCGCAATACCCAGCTCGCCCTTTTCGGCGGCCAGCCACGGCGCGTGGTCCGTGCCCACGCCATGCTGGTGGCTGATGGTGCCGCCGTTGGCCACGATGGCGGCGCAGGCCGCGTCCTTCAGGCTGCGCCAGCGTGCCATGTTTTCTTCATACGTGGGCGCCAGCCGGTACACATACGTGGTGTAGACGCTGGCGCCCTGCGCATACACATGCGACAGATGCGTGTAGGCGTGCACCTGTTCGTCATGCGCGGCTAGCGCATTAGCGCCCGCCTGCTCCAGCGCCGCCATCATGAGCGTGACACGCGGCCAGTCGACGGCAGTTTCCACCGTGTCGATGACATAGCCATGTTCCCAGGCGCCATTGCGCAGGTAGACGTTGCGAAAGCGCCCCTGCTTCCACTTGTCGCCCATGTGCCGTCCCACGTGCACGCCCTGGTGCCGCCGCGCCAGCGCCAGGGCGCCGCGCAGGGCTGCGCGCGCCGGTTTTGCGTCTCCGCTGACGCCCACCATCAGCATGCATTTTTCTTCTGCGCAGCCGCGCAGGGACAGGTAGCGCTCCAGCAATCCCACCAGTTTCTTGTGGCCGGCCAGAGTCAGCATGGTTTGCGTTTCGAGCGCGTTCGACAGGCGCAGCATGCACAGGGGCAGGCGTGACTGGGCCAGCGCCCGCACAGCCGCTTGCGCCTGGCCCCAGTCGGCGAAAAACACGGCGTGGAATGCTTCATGGGGCGGTAGCGGCGAGATGCGCACGGTTGCCTGCGTCAGAATGCCCAGCCGCCCTTCGGAACCGAGCACCATTTCGCGCAGGTCGATGCCGGCCGCCGAGGCCGGAAACGTTGGGATGCTCAGGGTGCCGGACGGCGTTTCCACTTCGCCGCCCGCAAACAACTGCTCGATGCGGCCATAGCGCAGCGATTGCTGGCCCGACGAGCGCGTGGCGATCCAGCCGCCCAGGGTGGAATATTCGAACGACTGCGGATAGTGACCCAGGGTATAGCCATGCGCGCGCAGTTGCGCTTCCAGGTCGGGGCCATACACGCCCGCACCGAACGTGGCCAGCTGCGCCTCGCGGTCCAGATTGCCCAGCGCACATAGGCGCGTGAGACTGAGCGACAGCACGGGGCGCGAGCCCGCCGCCACCGTCAGGTGCCCGGCCACGCTGGTGCCGCCACCGTGCGGTATCACGGCCACGCACGCCTGGCGCGCATGCGCGAGCAGCTGGCGCACCTGCAGCGCGCTGTCGGGAAACGCCACGCCATCGGGCACCGCGCCGATGCGGCCATGGCGCAGCTTGAACCAGTCGGGCAGGCTTTGACCTAGCGCATGGCGCACGCGCGTGGCAGGCGTGGTGTCGATCAGCGGATGCGGCGCCAGGCGCGAGACGGGAACAAGCGCGCAGGCCTCGTCAAATGTGGCATCGAGCATGCCGCTGCCCGGTCCCAGGCGATCGCCCAAAAAAGCCAGCGCCTCCGCGCTCAGCGCATACGTGACGCTCTCGTCCCCCCAGCCATTCCAGCGTTGCATCGATATCCCCTGTGTTTGGCCAGTTGCGCGCCACGACGGCTTGCTATACTGTCCTTACCTGATTTTCTTGCTAGATCAATAGCATATGCCGCCAGAGACGAAGGGTATTGGTTTTTCATGACAAATGCATTGTTCCATCATGCCAGGCACTGACAGTCACCACGCGGAAGGCAGGGTCGCGGGCGCCTATCTGCAGCCGCTGCTGGAAGCGGCAGGCGCGCACGGCATCGCTGCCGCCACCCTGGCGCACGCGGCCGGCGTGGCGCCGCACAGCCTGGAAGCGTCAGCGGCCAGCCTGGCCGCGCGCGACTACGTGCGCCTGCTCGATGCGGGTTCGCAACTGGCGGGCGATGCGCATTTCGGCCTGCACGTGGGCCAGCGCGTGCGCATGGGCACTTACAGCGCGTATGGCTTGATTTTGCTCAGTTGCAAGAACGTGGGCCACGCGCTGGAACAGACGGCCCGCTATGAACGGCTGGCGCACGACCTGGGCCGCTCAACGCTGCAGCGCGATGGCGCCGTCGCGCATTACCGCTGGGCCAGCCACTACCCGGGCGCCAGCCGGCACCTGGTCGACAGCGTCTTTGCCGGCATCCGCGTCTGCGGCGACTGGCTGGCTGGCCTGCCGCTACCGCCGGCCCGGCTGGCGTTTACCCACGATGGCGGCGGCGACTTGCTGCGCCACGCGGCGCACCGCGACGAATACGTGCGCGTGCTGGGCAGCCTGCCCGCCTTTGGCGCCAGCGCCAACACGGCCACCTTCGATGCGCAATTGCTGGACTGGCCCGTGCCGAACGCCGACGTCAGCCTGTATCCCGTGCTGTGCCAGCATGCGGAACAGTTGCTGGCGCAACGGCAAGCCGCAGCGGAGATGGGCGGCGGCGCCATCGAGGCGCAGGTGCACGCGGCCATCGTGGCGGGCTTGCGCCAGGGTTCGGCCCGGCTGGCCACCGTTGCCGCCACCTTGGCCGTCACGCCGCGCACCCTGCAGCGCAAGCTGGCCAACGGGGGTACCAGCTTCCAGGCCCTGCTGGACCAGGCCCGCTACGGCCTGGCGCGTGACTATTTGCGCGAGCAAGACTTGTCGCTGGTCGATATCGCCTTTCTGCTGGGCTACCAGGAACAAAGCGCGTTCAACCACGCGTTCCGCGTCTGGGCGGGCACCAATCCCGGCGCCTGGCGCCTGCAGGAATTGCAGGCGAGGCAAGCCGGTTTGTAGGCGTGCGCAAGCCATGCCCGGCGCGTTTTCTGGCTATACTGGCATAGTCTGACTTCCCACGATCACTCCAACCCGCAATGCAAAGGATTAATATGCAACTCAAAGACAAAGTCGCACTGATTACCGGCGCCGCCAGTGGTATCGGCAAGGAAATGGCCATGGAATACGCGAAACAAGGCGCCAAGGTCGTCATCGCCGACCTGGCCCTGGAAGCGGCCAGCAAGACGGCCGAGGAAATCAAGCAATCGGGCGGCCAGGCGTTTGCCGTCGCCATGGATGTCTCCAGCGAAGAACAAGTCGACAAGGGCGTGGCGGATGCTGCGGCACACTTCGGCGGCATCGATATCCTGATCAGCAACGCGGGCATCCAGATCATCAGCCCCGTCGTCGACTACCCGTTCGATCAATGGAAAAAGATGCTGGCCATCCACATGGACGGCGCCTTCCTCACCACGCGCGCCTGCATGCGCGAAATGATCAAGGCCGGCCGCGGCGGCGCCGTCATCTACATGGGTTCCGTGCACTCGCACGAAGGCTCGCCCTTCAAGAGCGCCTACGTGGCCGCCAAGCATGGCTTGCTGGGCCTGGCGAAGGTGGTGGCCAAGGAAGGCGCGAAGGATGGCATCCGTGCCAACGTCATCTGCCCGGGCTTCGTGCGCACGCCGCTGGTCGACAAGCAAATCCCCGAACAGGCGGCCCAGCTGAACATCAGCGAAGAAGACGTGATCAAGAAAGTGATGCTGAAAGACACCATCGACGGTGAATTCACGACCACCCAGGACGTGGCGCAAACGGCCGTCTTCCTGGCAGCCTTCCCATCGACGGCACTGAGCGGCCAGTCGATCGTCGTCAGCCACGGCTGGCACATGCAATAAACACGTAACGCATCCGGCAGGCGGCGCCGTCCGCCTGCATCACCGCAACCGAAAGACTTCCCAATTGCACGACAACACATACCGCCACCCGCGCGCGGGCTGGCCGGGGCGCCTGTTTGCCGCGCTCGCCAACTGTACGCACTTTGCCAACCTACGCCAGGCCGTCATGTCGCGCCTGCCCTTCCTGACCCTGCACAGCGACGTGCGCGATGTCGTGTATGTGAGCTGGCTGGTCGACGCCGCTGCCGCGCAGAAATTGCTGCCTGCCGGCGTCATCTTGTGGCAGCGCGAGGGCAAGACGCCGTTTACCGTGCTGACCTACCGCCATGGGCATTTCGGCCCAGCCCTGCCCACTCCCCTGCGCCGCCTGCTGCCATCGCCCCTGCAAAGCAACTGGCGTTTGTACCTGGACCACACGCCTCCGGGTGCGCCCGCCGTGCCCTGCGTCTACTTCCTGAAAAACATCATGGATAGCCTGCCCCACGCGCTGGGCACGCGGTTGTTCAGCGATATCTTGCCGACCCACCTGGCCGCCGGCATGACGCTGGAGGTCCGTGCCACGCAGGCCCACTGCAGCATTGCTGGCGGTGCCGGTAGCGCCCCGGCACTGGACGTGCAAGCGGACATCGCCAGTAGCCAGACCCTCGACGGCGATTGGCAGCAGTTGTTCGGCAACTGGCACGATGCCGTCGCCTTCCTCGCTTGCCAGGATGCGGCCATCGCGCACGTGCCACGCAACGACAAGCTGGTTTTCGGTGAAATCGACCTGCCCGTTGATCTAGATCAAGTGCAAGCGCTGACCGCCTTGCGTGCCGACTGCGCCTTGCTGGGGCAGTTGCCCCCCGTGTCCAGCCCGTTCGCCTTCCTTGTGCCCGAGGTTCCCTTCAAGGCGCTGTCAGAGCGCCTGCTGTAGCGCGGCGCTCAATGCGCGCAGGGGCGTGGCGTTTAACGTGGCACGTAACGCCAGTTACCGCTTTCCAGCATGAAGGTCATTTTCGTCTTGATGCCTTCAGGACGGCTTGGCATGCTCAATTCCGTATCGCATTCCAGGTAACCCGTCTTGCGCTTGACGTCGCACTCGTTGATGGCCTTGACCTGCATGGTGCTCTGCGCTTCCTGCATCTGCACATCCTTGGCCGCCTCCGGATCGCGCGCCAATTCTTCCTTGGCCCAGGCGCGTATCATCGCTTGCGCCTCGGCCGGCGACGGTCCCTCGAACTTGGCATCCTTGCGCTCGACGCCCACCCATGTACCGTTCTCGTTACGCAGCGGCAGCACCATAAAACCATCGCGCATGCCGGCGCTCATGGCGACCAGGCACACCACTTCGCCGGGCACTTCCTGCGAATCCTGGCAGCCGGTCAAGCTGGTAACCTTGACGGCGATCGGTACCGGCATAGTCGATTGCATCTTGGCTCGGGTCTTGGCCACGCCCACCTGCACGGCGGCGTGGATTTGTTCAAGCGTCGGCATGGTGGCCGCCTGGGCCGGCAAGGCGGCAAACAGGGCGGCGGCGGTCAGGGCGAAGGAAGTCAGGCGCATGGGTATCAAGAGTAGTGATGAAAGGCCGGCAGTCTAGCACTTTACATAAAGACAGCTGTTTCTATTGAGAATGTTCCTCGCCATCGGACAAGAGAAAAGCGCCACCCCCATCCGCCTGTCCGCGCAGGCGCAGGCCGATGCCTCGCAGCATTTCCACCAGTTCCTGCAAGCGCAGGCCCTCCTCCGTCAGCCGGTATTCCACCTTCACTGGCACTTGCGCGTAGATGGTGCGTGTCAGCAAGCCCGCCTCTTCCAGCGCGCGCAAGTCCAGGGTCAGCATGCGCTGCGAGATATTCGGCACGGCGCGGCGGATTTCGCTGAAGCGCTTCGGCCCCGCCATCAGATAGCTGAGCAGCACTATGCGCCAGCGCCCGCCCAGCAGGCGCATGGCTTCTTCCACGGCGCAGCCGGAGACATTGTCTTTCATGGTTCGCTTCCCACCTGGTATAAAAAATGTACCCATACCACATTATTCTGCCTTCTTCCAAATAGTAATCATTGCCCTTAGACTGCCCTTCCCTCACCCCATTGGAGTTTCGACTTGGAAACCACCCTGATCTACAGCGTGCCGTTCGGCTGCTCGTTTGCCGCCATCGCCGCCCTCGAATGGAGCGGCTTGCCCTATCGCCTGGCCCGCGTGGAAGCGCGCGACCCGGCCAGCAAGCAGCATGCCGCCTTTCTCGCCATCAATCCGCTGGGCCAGACGCCGGCCCTGCTCACGCACGCGGGCGCACCGCTGCTGGAAAGCATGGCGATCCTGCTGCACCTGGCCGCCCGCGCGCCGGACAGCGGCCTGGGTTTTGCACAGGGCACGCCGGAATACGACCGCCTGAACAGCGCGCTGTCGTTCCTGCACACGACCTTCCACGCTGCCTTCATGCCCGCCTTCCAGGCATCGCGCGCGGCACCTGACGATGCGCGCGCGTCCGTCTGGCGCGAAATGGCCGTCGAGAAGGTCAACAAAAGCCTGGCGCACCTGGAGCGCCTGCTCGATGGGCGCCGCTGGCTGGCAAGCAAGGCCGCGCCAAGCGTAGCCGACGCCTACCTGGCCGCCACGGCGCGCTGGGCCGAACCGCTGCAACTGGCCAGCCTGGCCGACTATCCGAACGTGGCGCGCCTGCTGGCGACGCTGGAACAAGACCTCGGCATCCGCTTTGCCCACGCCATCGAAGCAGGCTTGCCAGCGGCCAGCCAGCGAGGTTTCCTGGGCCACGTGGCGCTCGACCAACTGGCAACTCCGGCCGGCTAACCGGCGGTCAACTCCCGCAGCAGGCACGTCTTTATTGCTATGATGTCGGGCTGCCGGCGGTACAGCCGGCCACGTCAATACCATATCGATAACGTCGCAATATAAAACGGGAGTTTGAATGAGTTTACGTCTGCTGCTCTTGGGAGCATTCAGTGCCGCCATGGCCACCACCGCCGCCGCTGCAGAACCTGCGCTGGCCGCGCCACGCGGTTTCACCGTGGAAGACATGGTGGCCATGGAACGCGTAGGCAGCCCCGTGCTGTCGCCGGACGCCACGCGCGTCGTCTACACGGTGCGCACGACCAACCTGGACAAAAACCGTGGCAACACGCAGCTGTGGATGATCGACCTGCGCGCACCGAACGCGGCGCCGCGCCAGCTCACGCGCGGTGATGCCAGCGCCAGCGACCCGCAATGGTCGCCGAACGGCGACGCCATCTACTTCCTGTCCGGCCGTTCCGGCTCCTCGCAAGTGTGGCAACTGCCCCTGAACGGCGGCGAAGCGGCGAAGGTCACCGACCTGGCGCTGGACGTCGACACCTACCGCTTGTCGCCGCAGGGCGACCGCCTGGCCTTCAGCATGGGCGTCTTCCTCGATTGCGCGGACCTCGCCTGCACCAAAAAACGCCTCGATGAAAAAGCGAAAAACAAGGCGACCGGCATGGTCTACGACCAGATGTTCGTGCGCCACTGGGATACCTGGGCCGATGGCCGCCGCAACGCGCTGTACTCGGCGCCCATCGACGCCACCGGCAAGGTCAGCGCCGCGCCTGTCAGCCTGAGCGGCACCCTGGACGGCGACGCGCCTTCCAAACCGTTCGGCGACAATAGCGAATACCACTTCAGCCCGGACGGCAAGACCGTGGCCTTCTCGGTGCGCGTGGCCGGCCGCACGGAATCGTGGTCGACCAACTTCGACGTCTACACGATACCTGCCACCGGTGGCCAGGCGCCGCGCAATCTCACCGCCGACAATCCGGCCTGGGATGCGAAAGCCACCTACTCGCCCGATGGCCGTACCCTGGCGTATGTCGCCATGACCAAGCCTGGCTTCGAGGCGGACCGCTTTCATTTGGTGCTGATGGATGTCGCCACCGGCAAGAAGCGCACCCTGGCCGACGACTGGGACCGTTCCGTGGCCGACTTCCGCTGGACGCCGGACAGCAAGGCTTTCCTGGTCGCCGCCGATGACGTGGGCCAGCACCGCTTGTTCCACATCGATGCGGCCAGCGGCAAGGTCGCTGCGCTCACGGGAAAAGGCGCCGTGGGCGACTTCGACGTGCGCGGCAATACCATCGTGCTGGCGCAAGCCAACCTGGCTTCGGGCGCGCAGTTGTACACGCGTAAACTCGACGCGAAGTCGGAAAACGCACCGATGCAGCAACTGACGAAGCAGAATGCGGCGGCCCTGGCCGACGTGCGCTTCGGCGAATATGAACAGTTCTCGTTCGCGGGCGCGAATGGCGAAACCGTGTATGGCCACGTGATGAAGCCATGGAATGCCAAGGCCGGTGAAAAGTATCCGGTCGCCTTCCTCGTCCACGGCGGCCCGCAAGGCAGCTTTGGCAATAGCTGGAGCTACCGCTGGAATCCGCAAGTGTATGCGGGCGCCGGCTACGCCACCGTCTTCATCGACTTCCACGGCTCCACCGGCTATGGCCAGAAGTTCACGGACTCCATCAGCGGCGACTGGGGCGGCAAGCCACTGGTCGACCTGCAGAAAGGCCTGGAAGCTGCCACCAAGAAGTTCCCATGGCTGGACCGCGAACGCAGCTGCGCGCTGGGCGCCTCGTACGGTGGCTACATGATGAACTGGATCGCCGGCAACTGGCCGGACGGCTTCAAATGCCTGGTCAACCACGACGGCGTGTTTGACAACCGCGGCATGGCTTACGCGACGGAAGAACTGTGGTTCACGGAGTGGGAAAACGGCGGCCCGTACTACGACGCGCCAGCCAAGCACGAACAGTTCAATCCCGTGAACTTCGTGAAAAACTGGAAGACGCCGATGCTGGTGGTGCAGGGCGACCTGGACTTCCGCATCCCTACGGCGCAAGGCCTGGGCACCTTCACGGCGCTGCAGCGCCAGGGTATCCCGAGCAAGCTGCTGGTCTTCCCGGACGAGAACCACTGGGTGCTGAAACCGGCCAATTCGCTGCTGTGGCATCACACGGTGCTGGACTGGTTGAGCACCTACACCAAAAAGTAAGCCTGGCCCACAGTAAAAAAGCCGCACAGTTCACACTGTGCGGCTTTTTTTCATCCGTCCGGCTGCATCAATACGTATTGAGCGCCTTGGCGAACTTCACGATCCACAAACGGCTTGGGCGCTCGCGGTCGTCGCCGCGCGCCACGCGGATGGTGTTGGCGGCATTGCAGCCGACGGCAGCGCTGGTGACGATCGTACCGTTGGCATCGACCGTGCACTTGGTCACGTCGGCGTCCGCCACTTCCACGCCATTCGCGTCAAAGATCTTCGTCTTCAGGCCGAAGTCGTTGTCGTTGGCCAGCGCGATGGTAGAGTCGTCGATCAGGGTCAGGCCTTCGGCCTTTTCCGCCGCCCAGCCGATGGCGTTCAAGTCCAGCAGCAGGGTTTTCTTCAGCGGCGTGACAGCCGCCCAGTCAGCGCCATTCACGGCTGCGCCGCCCATGCTGCTTTTTTCCAGGTCGGACGTCGTCGCATTGAAGGCGGCTGCCGCGATATCGGTGGCCCCCTTCAATTCGACCAGCATCAGCTTGTTGAAGACCTTGCCCGATGGCGCGGCGCCCTGTTCGATGACAAGGAACTTGCCGCCGCCCAGCGCCACCATGTCGCCCAGCTTGGCGTTGCCCGTGCGGCCATCCTGGTAGTCGGCGGCATTCAGCGGATACGCATACATCTTGCCGCTGCTGCCCGTCGTCGGGTCGAATTCGATCCAGCGCGTGAAACGGGCGAAGCGCTCGACCTGTTCATTCTTCTTCGTCACCGTGTATGGCGCGCTGCCGTCGGACAAGGGGCTTTGCAAGAAGGCGTACAGCTTGTCGTTGCTCGTGTCGAGTGTCATGCCTTCCATGCCGCGGTTCGCGCGGCGCTTGGCAAACAGCGCCGGCAAGCCTTTGCCCGGCTCATACTTGGCCTGGATGACGCCCGTGGCCGCATCGATCTTGATGATGAACGGGCCGTATTCGTCGGACACCCACAGCGCATTTCGCTTGGCATCGACGACGATGGCTTCCGAATCGAGGCCGCCCGCATTGAAGACAGCCTTGCCTGCGGCATCGAACTTCATCGCATCCATGACGGGAATCTCGGCCGAATTACCCACCGCGCCCACAGGCACGGGCAAGCCCGAGCTGTTGACCGTGGCCGACACCTTGATCGGCGTGCTCGATGCCAGCACGGCGCCGTTCTTGCCCACCGTGATCACGCCGAACGAGGGAGTAAAACTGGGCGAGGGGAAGATCTTGCTGCCGCTGGTGCCCTTGCCCGATGGGTCGGGCACAAGCGGGCCGTCGCCGTTCGGGCCGCGGTCCGTCAAGCCATAAAATTCCAGGTCGCCGTTTGCATTCTTGCCCTTGTAGGCCAGGCCCGAACCGTAGGAAGGCAAGAAGCCGTTCGGAAATTCGCCCTTGATCTTCGCATTCGCGCCTTCGTACGGCACATAGTATTTGTCCGCCGCCTGGATCTGGTAGCGCGTCACGGTAACTTTCACTTCGCCCACCGGATTGGCCTGCGTCAGGGCCTCGTTGACGGGCGCGCCCGCCTTGGAAGCGAGGGTATCTTCGAAATGCTCGCGCACCAGCGCGCGCCGCTCCGCATCGACCGTGCGACTGGCAAATTTCCCGCCGACGCTGCTCAAGTGTGCAGCCAGGGCCGCGTTGAAGACGGCCGGAGCACCGGCAAAGTCCAGCGTCTTGCCGGCCAGCGCCGCCTTCACTTCGGTCGTCAGCTTGATGCCGTTCGACGGATCGCTGTCCTCATCGAGCAATTGCAGCGCCAGCAGGCGGTTAACGACCTTGTCGTCTGCCACATTCGTGCTGGCGGCCAGCGCCAGCGGCGTGACGACGGCGCCGCATGGCGCCGAGCCCAGGGCCAGACCGCCCACGCTGAAGGCCACGGTATCGCCCGGGTTGCACATGAATTCGCCCTTGGCATTGGTGCTGGCCTTGGCCGCGCTGCCGGCCACGTAATCGAGACCTTCCACCGCGCCGTCGAGGAACACGCCCGTTTGCGCCACGGGCTTGGAAGGCTCCGCCGGCGTATTGTCGCTGCCGCCGCAAGCGGCCAGGGTCAGGCCGGCGGCGATGGCCAGCAGGGTCAGTTTCGGGGTGGACGTTACGGCAGTCTTCATGCATTCCTCGGCTAAGGTGGGATTGAAGCCGTGGAGAGTAACTGGGCAAAGTGACAAGCCCATGACAGCCTTCACGCCAGTGGCGTATCCGCAACAGGCCCGCCGATGCCGCCAAAGCGGCCATCGGCCTGGCGCCGGAATTCCTTCGGCGTGACGCCCTTCACCTGCAGGAAGCGGCGGTTGAAGTTGGCCACGTTCTGGAAACCCACGTCGTAGCAGACGTTCGACACATAGTGATCGGTATCCATCAATAGCTGGCACGCCTTGTTGATGCGCAAACGGCTGATGAAATCCGTGAAGCTATTGCCCGTCGCCTTGCGGAAGAAGCGCGAGAATTTACTCAGCGACATGCCCACCTGCTCGGCCAGCATTTCCGCCGAAATCGGCTCGCGGTAATTGTCCGTGATGTAATTGAGGACGGAGTTGACCTTGGCCAGGGTGGCGTCATCGTCGTACGAGCGCAGCGAAGCGCTCGACAGCAGGCGGTAGTTGGCCGTGCGCGCCAGCTTGCTCATCAACTGGACGAATGCGGCGAAGCGCTCGGCGCCATGCGTGGTGCGGATGCGCGCCAGGTGCTGCTCGGCCTCATGGCCCATCTCGAAAAACTCCACGCCGTAGCTGGAGCGCTCGAGCAGGGGCAGCAGCTCGCGCAGTTCGGGGATGACGCGCGCGGCGCCGGCCAGTGGCGTATGGGCGAATTGCACGATCATGTCGCGCAGTGCCACGCCGCCTTCCGGCACCAGGTTGGAAATCCAGTTGTGCGGCAGGCGCGGGCCTGTCAGCACCAGGTGGCCGGGCGAAAATTCGCCGATATAGTCGCCCACGAACAGGCGTCCGCTGGTGGCGACGATCAGGTGCAGCTCATACTCTTCATGGCAGTGCCAGCGCACGCGCGAGCTGGGATAGCCATGTTCCAGGTAATTGATGATGCCATCGTAGCTTTCGCGTTCCAGTTCGGGCGCCTTGCGCTCGCTGTCCTTTTGCCACAGGTGTTCCATGCGCGTCTCTCCCAGGCTGTCCCCGCCTGTGCCATCCAATGTACCTCAAAAAGCCTCACGCGCCAAAACGCCCCAACGCCTGCTGGCGAAACTCCTTCGGCGTCATGCCTTTCAACTCCAGGAAGCGCCGGTTGAAGTTGGCCACGTTATTGAATCCCGCTTCGTAGCAGATGTTGCTGACATAACGCTCCGTCTCCATCAACAGCTGGCAGGCCTTGTTGATGCGCAGGCGGTTGACGAAGTCCGTGAAGCTATTGCCCGTGGCGCTGCGGAAGAAGCGCGAAAACGTCCGCTCTGGCATGTCCACCTGCTCGGCCAGCTGTTTCAGCGAGAACTGGCTGCTGTAATTGTGCACGATGAAGTTGATGGCCGAACTGATGCGCGCCAAAGCCACGTCGTCGTCGCTCGACTGCATCGGCACCGTCGACAGCAATTGGTAGTCGCTGATCTGCGCCAGTTCGCCCAGCAGTGTCAAGAATTCGATAAAGCGCGGCAAGCCGCTGCTGTCGCGGATGCACTGGAAGCGCCGCAAAGACTGTTCGCTGACGCCAAAAAATTCCACGCCGTGCAAAGCGCGCTGCAGCAGCGGGAAAATATCCTTCAATTCGGGAATGGCGGCGGCCATCGAGGCCAGCGGCACATGCGAAAACTGGATCACCATGTCGCGCAGGGCCACGCCTTCGGGTGGCGTGTCGAGCGAAACCCAGTTATGCGGCACGCGCGGCCCCGTCAGCACCAGATGACCGGGCGCAAACTGGCCGATGTAGTCACCGACAAAGACCTTGCCGCTGCTTTCGACGATCAGGTGCAGTTCGTACTCGTCGTGATAGTGCCAGCGCACCAGCGCATTCGGAAAGCCGTGCTGCAGGTAGCGGATGAAGCCGAAACTGCCTTTCGGCTCGAAACCGGGTGTGGCGTCTCGCTGCTGTTCCAGCTCCATCTGCGGCAACGAAACATCGGCTTTGCGTGGCATGGCGCGCCCTCCCCGTCAGGCGACGCTCTGTTCCAGCGCCGCGCGCGCGCCCAGCCCGTACAGGCTGGCCAGCGCCTCGCCCACCGCCTGCGTGAACGGGGGCGCGTCGGAGAGGTCGCCAAACAGCTCGCGCAAGGACAGCAGCGCCGTGGCGTCCGCCCCGCCCTGCAGCGCCAGCGCCCGCAGGCGCACCGCATAAGGGTCACTCAAGGGCATCTCGCGCCCCTGCTCATCGTGGCCTTCCAGGTAACGGAACCAGCACGCCACCGTGAAAGCCAGCAGCGTGATGGCGCCGCCCTGCTCCAGCGCTTCGCGCACGGACGGCAGCACGAATTTCGGGATGCGCGCCGAGCCTTCCGTGCCGATGCGCGCCAGTTGGTCGCGCACTGCAGGATTCGAAAAGCGCTCGATCAGGGTGTCCTTGTACAATTCCAGGTCGATGCCGTCCACTTTGTCGAGCAGAGGCGTGACCTCGTCATCCATCATGCGCCGCACGAGCAGGCGGATGCCAGGATCGTTCATCGCTTCGTGCGCAAACGTGTAACCGAGCTGCATGCCGATGTAGCACAGGGCCTGGTGGCTGGCATTGAGCAGACGCAGCTTCATCTTTTCATATGGCAGCACGTCGTGCGTCATCTGCGCGCCCACCTTTTCCCAGGCCGGCCGGCCCTGCGGGAATTCGTCTTCGATGACCCACTGGCGGAACGGCTCGCACACCACGGGCCAGGCGTCGATGATGCCGAAGGACTCGCGCACCAGCGCCCGGTGTTCATCCGTGGTGGCCGGGGTGATGCGGTCGACCATGCTGTTGGGGAAGCTGCCATGCGTGGCCAGCCAGCGCGCCAGTTCCGCGTCGCGCAAGGCGACAAAAGCCAGCAGCATCTTGCGCGTCACATCGCCATTGTTTTGCAGGTTATCGCAGGACATGATGGTAAACGGCGCCAGGCCACGCTGGTGGCGCAGGGCCAGGGCGGCGGCCAGGTAGCCGAAAGAGCAGCGCGGCGCATGCGGGTGTGCCAGTTCATGCACGATGTCGGGGTGTTGCGCATCGAATTCGCCCGTGCCCTGGTTCACATAATAGCCGCCCTCGGTGATGGTCAGCGCGACGATGCGCGTGCCAGGATCGGCCAGCTTTTCCAGCACGGCCTGCGGCTCGTCGGGCGCATACAGATACTCGCCGATGCTGCCGATGATGCGCGCCGTATCGCCAGCCGCGCTGCGCTCGACCACCGTGTACAAGCCATCCTGCGCCTGCATGGCGTCGCGCATGGCCGCGTCATGCGGCAGCAAGCCCACGCCGCAATAGCCCCATTGCTCATTTCCGGGCAAGGCTAGCAAATCGTCAAGGTACACGGCCTGGTGGGCGCGGAAAAAGCCGCCCACGCCGATATGCACGATGCTGGCCACGGGCGCGCCGCGCGCATACGCGGGCACGGCAACGTTGGCTGGCAGCTGCGCCAGGTTCGCCTGCTTCAATGCGATGGCGTCCATTACAGCCCTCCTTTCGCGGCCGCGTAAGTCTTGCCGGCGCGGTCAAAATAGTGGACGAAGCCCGGCTCGAACGTCAAATGCGTCTGCTGGCCTGGCTGCAGGCTGCTGCGTTCGGCGCCGCGCGACACTACCTGCACATTGTTCGGCAAGCGCACATAGGTCAGCGTTTCCACGCCCAGCGATTCCACCAGGTCGACGGTGACGGGCACGCTGCCCGGCTGCGCCGCGCCCAGGTGCACGTGCTCGGGACGGATGCCGACAAAACCGTCGGCCTGCGCCGCGCTGCCCGCCTGCGCCAGCAACTGCGGCGCAGCGTCGGCCGGCACCACGTTCATGCTGGGCGTGCCGATGAATTGCGCGACAAAGCGGTTGGCGGGACGGTCATACAGTTCTAGGGGCGAGCCATGCTGCTCGATCTGCCCGTCGCGCAGCACCACCACGCGGTCGGCCAGGGTCATCGCCTCCACCTGGTCGTGCGTCACATAGATGGTGGTAGCGCCCAGCTCGCGGTGCAGCTTGGCGATCTCGATGCGCGTCTGCACGCGCAGGGCCGCATCGAGGTTCGACAGCGGTTCATCGAACAGGAACACTTTCGGGTCGCGCACGATGGCGCGGCCGATGGCCACCCTCTGGCGCTGGCCGCCCGACAGCTCCTTCGGCGTGCGCTCCAGGTATTTCCCCAGGTCGAGGATGGCGGCCGCCTTGTCGACTTTTTCGCGGATGATGGCGGGATCGACGCCGGCCAGCTTCAGCGCGAACGACATGTTCTGGAACACCGTCATGTGCGGATACAACGCATACGACTGGAACACCATCGCCAGGTCGCGCTTGGACGAGGGCAAGCCGGTGATGTCGCGCCCGTCGAGCGACAGCTTGCCGCCGTCGATAGGTTCCAGGCCCGCGATCAGGCGTAGCAGGGTTGATTTTCCGCAACCTGACGGCCCCACGAAGACGACGAATTCGCCTTGTTGAATGTTCAGGTCGATGCCCTTGATGGCGCGGTGCTCGCCGAAGAATTTTTCGATATTGCTCAGTTGAAGGTAAGCCATGATGTCATCCAATAGTTTTTACTTAACAGCGCCAAAGGTCATACCTTGGACCAATTGTTTTTGACAGAACCAGCCCAGCGCCATGATGGGCGCGATGGCCATCAGGGAGGCGGCCGACAATTTGGCCCAGAACAAGCCTTCCGGGCTGGAATACGAAGCGATGAGCCAGGCCAGGGTGCCCGCGTTGGAGGCGCCCAGGTTCAGCGACCAGAACGATTCATTCCACGACCACACCATGCACACCAGGGCCGTGGAAGCGATGCCGCCCACGGACAGGGGCAGCACGACGTGGCGGAATTCATCCCACACGGTGGCGCCATCCATGCGCGACGCTTCCAGGATTTCACGCGGCAACTCCTTCATGCTGGTGTACAGCAGCCAGATCATGATGGGCAGATTCATCAGCATGAACATGATGGTCAGGCCGATGCGCGTGTCGAGCAGGCCGAAATACTGGTAGCAGATATAGATCGGCATCAGCGCACCCACGCCGGGCATGTAACGCGAGCTGAGCATGAATTTCAGCAAGCCGATGGTGCCGCTTGTGGGAAAGAAGGCCATCGAATACGCGGCAGGGATGGCGATCAGGAGGCCTATGGCCGTCGACACCACGCTGGTAAACAGCGAGTTCCACGCGTAGCCAAAGTAATTGTCGCGCGCCAGCACTTCGCGGAAGCTGTCGAGCGTGGGTGTGAAGAACAGCAGGGGCGGCGTGGAAATGGCTTGCCCTTCCGTCTTGAAGGCCATCAGGCCCAGCCAGAAGATGGGAAAGAACAGCAGTAACGCGCACAGCCAGGCGGCGGCCGTGCGGCTATATAAATTAAGTTTGCTATGCATCAAGGTCTCCTTATTTCGACAAATTCTTGCCGATGACGCGCATCAGAAAGAAGGCGGCGATGTTGGCGATGAGCACGGCGAACAGGGCACCGGCAGAGGCCGCTCCAACGTCATACGACAGCAGTGCCTGCTGGTAAATCATGAAGGTGATGGTGGTCGTGTCGAAACCGGGACCGCCGCCTGTGGTGGTAAAGATTTCCGCAAAGATCGATAGCAAGAAGATCATCTCGATCATCAGCACCACCGAAACGGCGCGGCCCAGGTGGGGAATATAGAGGTAGCGCAACTGCTGCAGATAGGTGGCGCCATCCATGCGGGCCGCTTCCAGCTGTTCGCGGTCCATCGATTGCAGGGCCGTCATGAAGATCAGGCAGGCAAACGGCAACCATTGCCACGAGACCATCATGATGATGGAAAACAGGGGGTGGGCCGACAGCCAGTCGACGGGCGTGGCGCCAAAGAACAGACTGATTTGCGCGAACAGGCCGTAGATCGGATTGAGCAGCATGTTCTTCCACATCAGGGCATTCACGGCCGGCATGACGAGAAACGGCGAGATCAAGAGCACGCGCACGATGGCGCGCCCGGGGAACGCTTCATTGATCAGCAAACCCAGCGCCGTGCCCAGCACTACTGTGATCAGCATGACGGAAAACAGCAGGGTGAAGGTATTCTGCAATGCCGGCAGGAAAGAGGCATCGGTAAAGAAAAAGTGGAAATTGGCCAGGCCATGGAAAGGATGGCCGCTCGGATCGAGCATGGAATAGCGCACGAACGCGTAATACAGCGTGATCAACAACGGAATCACGGAAATGACGGAGACGGCGACGACGGCCGGCGTCAGCAAAGTCCGGGGGATAATGCGTTTCATAATGTTCTCTTGGGGCAGGTGAACCGATAACCCGCAAAGCTAAAGTACCGGGGTCGGACCCTGAGGGGGAATGCGTCCCAATGGGATGCATTCCGATCCGAAGGTCCGACCCCAGATTTACGCCGTTGGGGTAAGCAAACTGTGCAACTAAGACGTAGCTGCCTTATTTGTAGTAGCCGCCCTTGCGCATTTCGCGCTCCGCCGTCTGCTGCGACAATTCCAGCGCCTGGTCCACCGTCACCTTGCCCAGCAGCGCTGCCGCCATCTGCTGGCCTGCCGCCACGCCGATCACCTGGAATTCGGGGATGGACGCGAATTGCACGCCCACGTAGGGCGATGGCAGCATGGTGCTTTGCACGGCGCGCGTGGTGGCCAGGGCCTTGCCTTCGGCCGCGGCAAATTTCGCCGCTTTCTGGAATTCGGGGCTGGCATACGTCGACTTGCGCGTGCCCGTCGGCACGTTGGCCCAGCTGGTTTCTTTGGCCACCAGTTTCACGTAGTCGGGCGACGTGGCCCAGTTGATGAAGCGCTGCGCTTCATTCGGGTGCTTCGAACTCGCGGGTATGGCGAGCGACCAGATCCACAACCAGTTGGCGCCCCGCTCCGTCACGCCGATGGGTGATTGGGCGAACGCCACCTTGTCGGCTACCTTGCTTTGCTTGGGGTCCGTGATGAAGGAGGCGGCAATCGTCGCGTCGATCCAGATGCCGCACTTGCCCTGGTTGAACAGCGCCAGGTTTTCATTGAAGCTGTTGGCGGCCGCGCCCGGCGGGCCGTATTTCTTCATCAGATCGACATACATGGTGACCGCGTCTTTCCACGGCTTGCTGGTAAATTGCGGCTTCCATTGCATGTCGAACAGCTGACCGCCGTAGGAATTGGCCATGGTCGTAATCAGGGCCATGTTGTCGCCCCAGCCCGGCTTGCCGCGCAGGCAGATGCCATACACGCCGTTGGCCGGATCGTGCAGCTTGGCCGCTACATCGCGCAACTGGTTCCAGGTGGGGCGGTCTTCGATCATCACGCCGGCTTTTTTGACAAGGTCGCTGCGGTACATGATCATCGAGCTTTCGCCATAGAATGGCGACGCGTACAGCTTGCCATCGCCGGAGAGCCCTTCACGGATGGCCGGCAGCAAGTCGTCGATATCGTATTTGGCGTCCGGCTTGATGGGGATCAGCCAGTTTTTCTTGCCCCAAATGGGGGTTTCATACAGGCCGATGGTCATCACATCGAACTGGCCGCCCTTGGTGGCGATATCGGTGGTCATGCGCTGGCGCAAGACACCTTCTTCCAGGGTCACCCATTTGAGCTTGATGTCGGGATTGGCTTGCTCGAAGAACTTGCTGAGCTTTTGCATTTCGATCATGTGGCCGTTGTTGACGGTCGCGATGACCAGGTCGGTGGCGGCAAAGGCGGACGAACTGAGGCAGCCGGCGCACAGCGCGGCAATGGCGGAAAGTTTCATTGTGTGTCTCCAGTGTTTTTTGTCGTTGGCAATGCTCAGGTACTTAGCACCACGACCACAATGTATCACCGGACTTTGATACTTTCTGATACTCCAAAACCGCAATTCAATACTCTTTTGCAGCCCCTCTATGCACCAGAGTATCGATATTGAGTAAAAACAACACTTTGAAAGAAAGTATCGCTACTTGTTCGTTTTGTATCAGGGTGCTTAAAAAAGCGCTGCTAGACTTGGTTTTCGGCATTAGACCGTATGCGATGGCCGTCCTCCGGGGCGCCGCCGCTACCACCTACATCTTTCTGGAGACCGCATGAATCGCACTGCATTGAAAACCTTACCTGCCCTGCTCCTGGCCATCGCCAGCGCTTCCGCCCTTGCCGACCCCATGTACCCAGGCGATGCCGAAGGCTTCCACGGCTACCTGCGCGCCGGCGCTGGCAGCAATACATCGGGCGGCGGCGGTTCGCAAGGCTGCTTCGGCCTGGGTGGCAATACCATGAAATACCGTCTGGGCAATGAGTGCGACGCCTACACGGAATTTGGCTACACCAAGTCCGTCGCCAAGTCCGGCGGCGTGAACTACCTGGCCACCATCTGGGTCAACGCCTACGCGCCAAATTCGGATTTCGGCGACAACAAACTGGGCATCGTCAAGGCCTATGTCGAAGCGCAGGGACTCGATTTCCTGAACGGCGGCACGGCCTGGATCGGTAAACGCTTCTACTACCGTCCTGACATCCACATGCTGGATCTGCAATACATCAACATGAACGGCACGGGCGCCGGCCTGGACCGTATTCCTGCCGGTCCCGGTAAATTCTCGTATGCCTTCTTCAAGGACAACGACATCAAGATCGCGTTGCCGACCGGCGGCGTCAACACCAAATCGGCCGTGCGCCAGAACTTCATCTTTGGCGAGATTCCCGTCAATGAAAACGGCACCCTGGACCTGGCCGCGACCTACATCATCGGCGAAGGCAAGGATGACGTCGCCACTGGCAAGCGCAATAACGGCTGGCAGCTGTCGGCCTTCCACCGTCAAGGTAAAGTATTTGGCGGCGGCAATACCTTCGGCGTGCAATACGGCGTCGGTCCTGGCACAGGCAAGGGCGCGCAGTTCGGCGCTTCGGGCGACACCAATTTCGGTTCGGACGTGAAACGCACGCGCATCTTCAATGATATGGCGATCCAGCCGATGGCCAATTTCGGCATGGAATTCGTCGCCCTGTGGCAAAAAGACGAGTCGAACGCCAAAGGTTCCTCGACCTGGACCTCGGTCGGCGTGCGCCCTGTATATGCATTCACCGACAACTTCAAGCTGGTGGGCGAACTGGGCACGGACCGCGTGACGCAAGCGGGCGGCCTGCCGGCCAAGCGCTTGACCAAGCTGACCATCGCACCGACGATCTCCGCCGGTCCCGGCCTGTGGTCGCGTCCTGAACTGCGCGCTTTTGTGACCTACGGCAAATGGAACGATGCGGCCACCGCCTCGGTCAACGCGTCGAACAACGGCGGCCCGATCTACAACAACAATACCAGCGGCACATCGTATGGATTCCAGGTTGAAACCTGGTTTTAAACGGGATCAGCGGTAAAAACTAAAAAGGGCGGAACCGCGGTTCCGCCCTTCGCTGTTGACACTAACGCGTCATCCCTTACGGCAAGGCCACCGGCAATTCCGGGTACTCTTGCGTCAATGCATACTTGGTGCCGCCCACGGTGACCGTATAGTTGGCCGGCCCCGAGATCGGCAAGCGGTAGTTCAGGGTCAGCGCCACGGAGCCACCCGGCGCCAGCGATTGCCAGGCGGGAATCGCAAAGCGGGCACGGTTGTAATTCTTCGTGAAGCCGCCGATATTGTTCGGCCCCGTGTAGCCGGCATTGATCACCGTCAAGCCGAAGCCCGACTGGTCACTCATGTCCGATGGCGCCGAGACGGGATAGTCGAACTCCACCACGGTGCCGCCCGGCAAGGTCGACGCCGTGTTGTTCTTCACCGTCATCACGGGATTGATGGGGAAGTTATTGTCACCCAGCTTCCAGCCACCAAGGCTGATGCTGACGTTGGCCGCCGTGCCTGGCATGGCGATTTCGGCGCGCTTGTTGCCGTACACACCAGCCGTGCGGAAGGCCTGGTACAGCACGTCCGTCAGGGTAGTGCCCATGAAGTACTCGCCCTTGCCGCCATTGCGCGTGGCATCCCAGGCATAGTCGCCCGCCATTTCCCAGATCATCACGCCGCCGATATTGTTGTTGACGATGTACTGGGCCTTGGCCGCGATCGATTGCGTGGTTTCCGTCGAAATGAACACTTTTTTGGTCGCATTCCACAGCCACGGCGCCACCATGGTGCTGCTGTAGTACGGCACATAGCTGCCTACCAGGGTCTTGTCCGTGACTTTATACGCGTCCAGGTAGCTTGGCACGATACCGTTCTGCAAGTTCAGCGCATGCCAGATGGGGTTGCCGCCGCCTGGCGTGGGCTTGCCTTGCGAATCGAGGTCGAACCACACGTTGTCGATGCCGGTGGCGCCCGTGCCGCACGTCTTGGTGCCGGCACAGGTGACGGTAGAGCTGATCAGTGGCGTCGTGCCCCACAAGCCGTTGGTGCCGCCCGTCACATCCTTCCAGCCCCGCGTGTAGAACGGCACGCCGATATTGATGCGTCCCGCCTGCATGGCACCACGGTAGTAGCGATAGGCCCAGTCCGTATTCAGGTAGCCGATGTTCTGATACTGGTAAGCATTGCCGGCCCGCAGCTCGCCATCGTTGCCGTCGTCAAACAGCGCCGCGTTCGGCCCCACATACTGGTTCCACGCACCGTGCAAGTCGTAACTCATCAGGCTGGCGTAATCGAGGTATTTCAACCCGGACATGTTTTCCTCGCCACGCAAGACCCAGCCCGAGGCGGAACCGGCGATGGTCAGCAGATAGTATTTATTGTCTTGCACGGCCGCTTCGTCGAGCTTCTGGCGCAGCACTTTCAGCAGCACGTTGTAGCTCGTCATCAAGCCCGCCAGCCGTGGTTTCGAGACGGCGAAGTCGTTCGGATTGCCCGCTTCATTGTTGGTGGTCGGGTGTTCGTAATCGACATCGACGCCATCGAAGAAGTTGTACTGGCGCACGAACGCCACCATGGAATCGGCCAGGGTATTGATGCCGGCCGTGTTGATGCTGCCGTCCGCATTCGTCGTGGCCGTGTAGAAGCCGCCGCTGCCGGCCCAGCCGCCCACGGAAATCATCAGTTTCACGCCCGGATACTTCTTCTTGTATTGCGCCAGCAAGTTGAAGTGGCCCTTGTACGGCAGGGACGGGTCCATGGCGGCGGCCGGCACGTTCGGCCACGTGAGGCCTGTGTCAGGATTAGCCGCACCGCTGCCGATGGCGATTTTTGACGTGGCCGGGTCAACGGAAGCAAACGCATAGTTCAGGTGCGTGATCTTATCCCACGGCAAGTTGTTCACCAGGTAAGTGGGACTGCCATCGACACCCGTGCGCCAGCTGGCGAAATAGCCGACGATGCGCCGGTTCAAGCCATTGCCCAGCACTTCGCGGCCATTCGCGTCATACACCTTGCAATACGGCACATTCGGCACGGCCGAGATCAAGCCGTCGGGACGGCAGGCCGTTGGCGTGGGCGTTGGCGTTGGTGTTGGTGTCGGGGTCGGCGTTGGCGTCGGCGTCGGCGTCGGCGTCGGCGTCGGCGTCGGCGTCGGCGTCGGTGTTGGCGTTGGCGTTGGCGTTGGCGTCGGCGTTGGGGTCGGTGTCGGGGTATCCGTCACGGCCCACGGGCCCCATTGGTCGGTGGCGCTGGGGACATTGCCCTGCGTCCACCATTTGGCCTTGTAGGTGACGCCCTGGTAAAGCACGCACTGGCCGCCCGTGTAGACGGTGGCGGCATCCCAGACGGCGCACGCCTCGACGGCAGCGAGCAAGGTGTTTGGGGTGGCGGTCGTGCCTTCCTGGCCGCCGCCGCAAGCGACGAGCACGCCGCTGAGCAAGGCCATCAATAATGCATTCGATTTCATGTGGTGTCTGTCTCCATTATGGTTATACAGCTTGTACATTGTGAGCTTGTTGCAGGCCCCTCGAGGGGCTCTTGTCAACTGTTATCCCTGGCCGGCTAGTCCTGCATTGACTGCTACTGCAACTTCACATTCCAGTTGGCTTCCACGCATTTCACGTAGTTCCCCGCCTGCAAAGCACTGTACGGGGTTTGATAGCTGACCAGCTGGCATTGATTGTCGCCACCGGCGCTCCAGTTCTTTTCCCAATAGATGTTGTAGGAAGCGGAACTGGCCGGGGTGAAGCGTTGCATATTGGCGCACGACAATTGTTCGGCGGAATAATCCCAGCCCATGTCGGCGGCAAATTGCTTGTAGTAATCGATGCGGTTTTGCGCGGCCTGTTTTTCCGTGCCCTGCCCGCATTCGGCATTGATGATCATGATGGTGGTGGCAAAATTATTGCCCGCGCCGGCCGTCGTATCGGCCGCGTTCGGTACCCAAGTGCCGTCGAGCACATGCAACATCGACGGTTTCGGCGGTTGCGGATAGACAAAGAAAAACGTGGCCGACGCCAGGTTCAGCCAGGTCGATGCCACCAGGTCCGGATTCTTCAGCAGCACGGACTGGTCGCCGTCATGCATGGCTTGCGAGAAGGGACCGTAGTTGTAGTTGTACGACAGTTGCTTGGCGCCGCGGCCGAAATACTTCTTGAAGCTGCCATCGGCGTTCTTGCCGCACGTCCACACCTTGTTGAAGACGGGGTCGGCGCATTCGATGTTATAGCCGCAGCCAGCGCCCGTCTCGTCGCAGCCCAGCTCGCGCAAATACTTCAAGCCCTGGCGCCATTGCGGCAGCGGGCTGCTGGCGTTATGGTCGCCCGTCTCTTGCCCGAAGTGGGCAAACATGGTCGCCAGGCTGTGGCGGCAGATGGCATCCGCATTGCGCCCATCGCCATAGTCGTCGCACACGGCGGGGAACTTGGCCACGGCTTGCAGGAAGCGCTGGTAGGTGTAGCTGGCGTCGCGCGCGGCAAAATAGTAATCCCACTTCGCCGCCGGCAACAGGCGCTCGACGCGCTTGACGTTGAGCGGATTGCTGGCCAGGCCAGGCTGCACGGCCTCGACGGCCGTATTGCCCAGGGTTCGGATCGAGGCCTTGACCTTGCGGAAGAAATCATTGTTCGTCAGCGCCGCCTCGTTCGCCTCGGCCTGGGCCTTGGTGGGAATGCCGGGCGTTGGGGTTGGGGTCGGCGTGGGTGTCGGCGTTGGGGTCGGTGTTGGGGTCGGTGTGGTGGTATCCAGGCTCCACGGTCCCCACTGGTCGTGGTTCGGCGCCGTACCCTGCACCCACCATTTGGCGCGGTAGACCTTGCCGTCGTAGACGGCGCACTGCCCTGCCGTGTAGACGGCGCTGGCGCTCCAAGCCGCGCAACTGTCGCTTGCGGTGATCGCGGCCAGCAGGGTCGATGGGGGTTCGGTGGTGGAATTGCCGCCGCAAGCGAGCAGCGCGCTGCCCAGCAGGCCAGCCATGAATGGCGTAGCCAGCCGGCTTGATTGCCGTGTCTTCACATTGTCTCCTGAACGTTATACGAAAACTATCGAAGTAGCTTTTTATGTTGTACGTAAAGAAAGCACAGCGAAGCGTCGGCTTTCTGCACAGAGAATGCGACGCTAAAAATTGGTAGTCAAGTGGTTTTATATAGTGGTGTTTTTCACAATACCAGTGCTGGCGATCACTGCATAGTCAAGCGATGCGGCGGCGAATGAGGGAAGTAAAAAAAAGACCGCTGCAGCATGGCAGCGGGCAATACCGCACAGGGCTCGCGGTGGCAAGTGGTATTACGGGGTCGCCGCATCAGCGACACTGAGCTGGCTGAACCGAGGCATGGGCACGGGCGCTTATTTGCCGACGCCGCCAGGATGTTGGCTACCACGGCAGCGACACCGTCCTTGCCCTTGTCCCACCGTCAAACGACACAGTCACTTCGCTGATGCCATGGCCGCTGTCGAAGGCGAAGCCGCGCAAGCGCTGGTCGCGCCCCGCTTTTACCTGCGCGCCATCTTGCACGCTGGCAATGAAGGAGCGCACGTTGAGGCGGCTGATGGGCGTCGTCTTGCCCACAGACGCGCCTGGCTCGATGAAACCGGAGCCGGCGTCGGGAATGCGCTAGCCCGTGCTCCGCTGGTCAGCAGGATCAGCAGGATCAGCAGGATCAGCGGGCGCTTTTGCGGAAAGGCCACCAGTTCGCGCTCGCCATTTTCAACCGGCAAAGTGATGGAGGCGCTCAGCGCCGACCGGCGGGCAAGAAGATCGTGTCAGACATGTTTGAGCTCCACTTTGGTGTCGGCCGTTTCACCGCCGTTGCGGTCATCGTTGACCAGCTTCTTGATGTAGTACATGACGCTCATGATGACCACGCTCAACAGGCCGAACCAGAACGACACGCGTTGCTCCGTATCGGACGACACACTCATGGCACCCAGGATCACCAGCATGGCGATGATGGTGAAATACGTCAGGTAAGGGAATAGCCACATGCGCACCTTGATGCGTTCCGGACATTCGCGTTCCAGGCGGCGGCGCAGGCGCAATTGAGATATCGCAATCAGCAAGTACACAAACAGGATCAGGATGCCGTAGGAATTGACGATGAAGGGGAACACCAGGTCGGCCGACACATACGAGACGGCAATGGCGAAATAGGCGAACAAGGTGCTGAACAGGATGGCGCGAATGGGCACGCCGTTCTTGCTCAACTTGACCAAGCCCGTGGGGGCATCGCCGCGGCGCGTCAGCGCAAAAATCATGCGCGACGAGGCGTACAGGCTGGAATTCAAGGCCGACAGCACGGCCGTCAGGATGATGGCGTTCATGATGTGGGCCGCGTACGGAATGTTCATGACGGTCAAGGCGCTGACGAAAGGCGTGGCGATGGCCAGCGAATCCCAGGGCACGATGCAGACGACGACAAACATGGAACCCACATAAAACATCAGCACGCGCGTGATGACGGAATTGGTAGCGCGGGCAATGGCCTTGGCCGGGTCCGAGGTTTCGGCGGCCGCGATGGTGACGATTTCAGCGCCCGAATAAAAGGCCGTGGCGGCGACGGCGCCGCTCAGTACCGGTCCCCAGCCGTGCGGCATGAAGCCGCCGTTGCTGGTCAAGAAACCCAGGGTCGGGATGCTGTTAGGCAAGCTGCCCGTGATGAATAGGGCGCCCACAAACAGGAAAACGACGATGGCGACCACCTTGATCGAGGCGAACCAGAATTCGAATTCACCAAAGGCCTTGACGGAGAACAAATTGAGCACGGTCATCGACACGAGCAGCACCAGGCTGATCGACCACGACGGCACGTCGGGCAGCCAGAAGTTGACCAGCTTGGCGCCGGCGATGGCTTCCAGCGCCACGACGACAACCCAGAAATACCAGTACATCCAGCCGCTCATGAAGCCGAGGAATTTCGATACTTTCGGCTTGTCGTCGAAAGCCAGGCGCGCATATTCGTAAAAGGAGCCGACCACGGGCAGGGATGAAGCCAGCTCGCCCAGCATGCGCATGATCAGAACGACCAGGCCGCCCGTGAGCAAGAAGGAAAGGATGGCGGCAGGGCCGGCGGCCTTGGCGATGACGCCGCTGCCGACAAAGAGGCCGGCGCCGATCACGCCGCCTATGGCGATCATGCTCATGTGGCGTTGCTTGAGCGAGTGCTGCAAGCCGGTACTGTTATGCGATTCGCTAATCATGTTTTGTCTCCTGAAAATCTCTGAAGCTCGGTGCGCCCTGGCCTGCTGCGGCGGGTTTCTGCCGCGCGGCTTTGTTTTATTTGGGCAACACCGTCAAGCAGCATCGATACATCATCAAATCAGTCTGGTTGGCTGCAAGCCATAAGTCAATCTGGAAATGCAGCGGCCCGGCGCGGCGGCCATGGGGCAAGCGCGCTGGAGGATACGTACGGGGTATGGCGGTTAAAAAGAGGAGCGGCGGCAACACTTGTGGCACCGGCGCCACTCCCGGGAACGTCTTACACCTTGCCCTTCCATGGCACGAGGGTACGTTCGAGGTAGCGCATCATCAAATCAAACAGGAAAGCAAAGAAGCCGATCACGATGATGCCCATGATCACCACATCGCTGGCCAGGAACTCGGAGGCGCTCAGCACCATGTAGCCGAGGCCGCGCGTGGCCGCCACCATTTCGCCAGCCACCAGGGTGGTCCAGCCCACGCCGATGCCGATGCGCATGCCGGTGAGGATTTCCGGAATCGCGGCGCGCAGAATCACGTGCACAATCACCTGGAAGCGCGTGGCGCCCATCGAATAGGCCGCGTGGATTTGCTCCAGCGACACCGAGCTGACGCCGGCGCGGGCGGCAATCGCCATCGGCGCGAAGATGGCCAGGAAGATCAGGTAGACCTTCGAAAATTCGCCGATGCCGAACCAGATGATGACCAGTGGCAAGTAAGCGAGCGGCGGCAACGGGCGGTAGAACTCGATCAAGGGATCGAAGATGCCGCGTGCCACGCGATTGACGCCCATCATCACGCCGATGGGAATGGCCAACAGGCAGGCCAGGCCAAAGGCGCCGAACACGCGCACCAGGCTGGCCACCGTGTGTTCCCACAGGGTGGCGCCGCCGAAACCGGTCGTGGCCGCCATGATGAATTTCTCGTACACGGCTTGCGGCGACGGCAGGAACAGCGGTTTGACCATGCCGCTGGCCGTCACGGCTAACCACAGCAAGAGCACGGCGATGACGGTGACCGTGGCGATGCGGCTGGAATTGCCCTGTCCCGGCGCGCCGAACGCTTCGCCGGGCATGGCGCAGCGGGGAGCGAACAGGCGCGCAAAAAAGCCGGCGCGCTTGGCGGTGGTGGGAGGAAATCCCACGATGGATGGGCTATGCATGGGACACCTCCAGCTCTTTATTGACTGCGCGCTCTTGGTTCATTGCGCGCTCGTCGCCATAAATGATGTTGAGCACCGTTTCGCGCATCTTGATGAAGTCAGGGCTCGATTTCACGGCGCGCGCATCGCGGCACTCGAGGAAGCGCTTGTTGAAATCGAGTTCATACGTGTGCGTGATGCGGCCCGGACGGGGCGACATGACGATCAGCCGGTTCGCCAGGAACAGCGCCTCGTCGACGCTGTGGGTAATGAAGAAGAACATGGTGCTGGACTTGGCCCAGATATCGAGCAGCAATTCCTGGATGGTTTCGCGGGTCAGCGCATCGAGCGCCGCCATCGGTTCATCCATCAGCAGCATGGCGGGATTGCTGGTCAGGGCACGGGCAATGCCGACCCTTTGCTGCATGCCGCCCGACAATTGATAAATCATATTGTCGTGAAAGTCCTTCAAGCCGACCAGCGCCAGATTCTTGGCCGCCTGTTCGCGCCGCACGGCTTTCGGCACGCCTTGCAGCTTCAAGCCGAATTCCACGTTTTCCATCACGTTTAGCCACGGCAGTAAGGCATGTTTCTGGAACACCACGCCACGGTCGGCGCCCGGCCCTTCCACTTTATTGTCGCCGAGCATGATTTCGCCCTTGGACGGGGCAATAAAGCCCGCCATCAGGCTCAGCAAGGTTGTCTTGCCGCAACCAGAGGCGCCCAGCGCGACGACGAAGTCGCCGCTATTGATGGTCAGGTTGATATTATTTAAGGCATGTACGCGTTCACCGGCCGTCTTGCCCGGATAAATCACGCTGACATCCTTGACGTCCAGATTTTCCATGATGTCCCCGCATAGGTAGTACTTCAGTTCAACGCATCTGTTCAGTCAGCGCGCCCGTAGGCGCGCCATCGCACAACGTTTACTTCAGCAGGCCAGCGGCCTGTGCATACCTGGGTGTCACATACTTGGCGTAATCGCTTGCCAGGGTGTCGATCTTGCCTTCGCCCTTTAAAAATTGCGCCGTGGCCAGCAAGGCTTGCGCCACGCCGCCCTTCGCGCCGCCACCGAGCCAGGCCGGCGACGCCTGCTCCTGCAAGGAAGGATAGGCGTACAGGGCCACGGAAGCGGCCACGTCCTTGGCGGCCGCACCCGAATGCTTGACGTTGGCTTTCACTTGCGGCGAATCGACGGTCCAGGCCTTGGGATTGGCGCGGTAGTCGGCGTCGGCAGCGGCCATCACCTTGACGAACTTGGCCATAAAGTCCGCGTTCGCTTCCCCCCAGGCGCGCTCGACGGCCATGCCATCAAACGTGGCCTTGCCCTTCTTGCTCAGTTCACCGGAAGTCACCAGCACCTTGCCGTTTTGCTTGAGTTTGCTCAAGGCCGGGTCCCAAACGAAGGCGGCATCGATATCGCCCCGCTCCCAGGCGGCGGCGATCTGGTTCGGCTGCATGTTCAGCAATTTCACTTCCGTGGGCTTGATGCCCCACGTTTCCAGCGCGAACATGGTGTGGAAGTGCGTGGTGGAAACGAAAGGCACGGCGATCTTCTTGCCGCGCAAGTCGGTGGGCTTGGTGATGCCGGCGCCATTGCGGGCCACCATCGCTTCGGCTTCATTGATGTCGTCGATGATCCAGAACAGCTGCAGGTCGACGCCGCGGCTGACGGCCGCCGTCAGGGGGCTGGACCCGATGACGCCGATCTGCACGTCGCCGGACGCCATGCCGGTGGCCACCTTGGCGCCCGAGTCGAACTTGCGCCAGTTGATTTTATAACCGGTGGTTTTCTCGACTTCGCCGCTGGCAATCGCCACCAGGAAGGGACCGTTGATTTCCTGGTAGGCTATCGTCACTTCCTTGCTTTGCGCAAAAGCCGTAGCGCTGAAGGCCAGGGTAACGCCCAGCACCAGGGTGCCGAGGACGGCGCGGCGCATCGTTGAAAAAACCGCGTTTTTGCTCGGGGTTTTGCTCGTAATTGTGTTCATGTCTCACTCCAAGATTTATTGTTATGTGTGAACGTGCGGGCAGTAACATCCTTGCGGATGGCGCCGCTGGCCGGTCTGATGCCAGCTCATGCGGCGACTTGAACTACAGTGCTGCTTTTAGAAAACTTCATCCTTCAAGTGATACCAGCGGTACAGGAAGCGCTGGCCCAGGCGGCGGAACGGCGCGAACGCTTGCGACTCGACCAGTTCCATCATGTTGGGATACGGCAGTTGCGAATTGAAGATCGGCAAGCCCGTGTCGCTGGCCTTGCCGGCGATGCGCTCGGCCATGCGCCGCCCCGCCTGCGCCGAGTACATGACGCCGTTGCCGCCGTAACCGAGTGAATAAAAAATCGATTGCTTGGGGTCCGGTTGCACGATGCGCGGCATCATGTCGTGGCTGACGTCGACCCAGCCCCACCACGAGTAATCGATGGCGATGCCCGTCAGCGCGGGGAACTTGCGGTGCAGATCGTTGATCAAAGACTGTTTGTATTTGTCTTCCGGTGCGTCGGCGCCCGTGATGGCGCTGCGGCTGCCGATCTGCACGCGCTTATCCGGCATCAAGCGGTAGTAGTGGCGCAGGATGCGCGTATCCGTGATCACCTGATGGGTGCGGAAGTTGCACGCCTCGATTTCCGCCGGGGTCAATGGACGCGTGACAAGCGAGTTCGACAAAATCGGCAGCAGGCGGTTCTTCACTTGCGGATGCAGATGGGGCGAGGTGTAGCCGCCCGTGGCCACGGCCACGGATCGGGCACGCACCACGCCGCCCGGCGTTTGCAGATAATGCACGCCGTTGCGCGTTTCCCAGCCCATCACGGGACTCGATGGATGTACCTTGGCGCCCAGCGCGCGCGCCTTGCGCAGGTAGCCGAAAGCCAGCTTGCCCGCATGGATGCCGATGCCTTCCGGCTCGTGCAGCGCGCCGGCCGCTTCCTTGTCATCGACAAATTCGCGCTTGACGGTGTCGGCGTCGAGGATGCGGGCGTCGTACTGGAAGATCTCGCGCATCACCTTGGCTTCTTTTTCCAGCGCAGGCATGGCTTTCGCCTTGTGAGCGATATACAGGTGGCCGCCCGGCTGCGGGTCGCAATCGATGTCGGCCGTGATCTTCTTGAACGTTTCCATCGCGTCGCACACTTCCGCGTGCAGTTTCAGGGCCGTGTCCAGCCCATAGCGGTCTATCCACTGCGAGCGCTTCAGGCGACCCGTCGTGCATTGGGCCTGGCCGCCGTTGCGCGTGCTGCAGCCCCAGCTGACACGGTTCGCTTCCAGCACGGTGGCCTTGATGCCGTGTTCCTGGGCCAGGAAGATGGCGCAGCTCAGGCCAGTGAAGCCGGAACCGATGATGGCCACGTCGACGTCGATGTCATGCGTGATGGGGCCGTCGTCGGCAGGCGGTTCGCCGGCCGTGCCGATCCAGTAGGTGGGCGCGTAGGCATTGCCGTGGCCGGGACGCTGGGCCACCAGAGGATCGAAGGCGGGATCGTAGGGCGTGCGGGCGGCGGTGCTGTTGCTGCCCATTACGCCAGGCGGGGTGTCGACAGGTTTGTTCATGGTCATTCCTGGTGAACGTGCTGGCTTAGGCGGCTTGCTTGGCCGTGACGACCGGTGGGCGATCCTTGCGGAAGGCATTCTTCACGGCGATCTTGCCGTCGCGGAAAGTGAAGATGTCGACCATGCGCGCTTCGATGCGCGTGCCGTCCGCCTTGGTGCCAGCAAAGGTCGACTCCGTCACGCCGCGCTCGCCGCTGACAAAATGCACGGGGTTGTGCCAGGCGGCATCGGGGAAGGTTTGCCAGGCCAGCTCGAAACCGGCGCGCACGGCGTCGCGGCCAATAAAACTCTTGCCCAGCAAGTCAGGACCGGCCACAGCGTGGAATTCGCAGTCGTCAGCCATGGCGGCCATCAGGGCCTCGATATCGTGGCGGTTCCAGGCATCGCCGTACGCTTGCAGGAAATCAGTAGTAACGGCGTCGGTGTGCGGTATAGGGTGGTTCATGGTTGTCTCCGTAAATCGTTTTTGATACGATACGTTCCGTTTTTTGTCTTTTATTGAATTTAAGCCTTAAGCATGGCCTTGTCAAATCAAATAATCGAAAAAACGGGACGCCTCGTATTCTTTAATGAAATTATGATGTTTCCGTGACAATCTGTGAGAATTTGGTCACAGCCCACTCCCACAGGCTGGCTGACTTACACGTAGTCTTTGTACTTGTCCAGGTGACGGATCGGTTTGCTCAGCGCATCGCGGCGGAACGGGTCGCCCAGCTCGCGCGTGCACATGATTTCAATGATGGTGGTCTTGCCTTCATTCATCTGCATGGCGATGGCTTTCTTCAAGGCCGGCCCCACGTCTTCCAGCTTGTCGACCGTGATGCCTTCGGCGCCCATGGCGCGCGCGATTTCCGCGAAGCTCTGGTTGTCGAGCTCACCGGCCACGAAACGGCGGTTGTAGAAATCCACCTGGTTTTTCTTTTCCGCGCCCCACTGGCGGTTGTGGAACACCACGGCCGTCACGGGAATGTTGTGGCGCACGCAAGTCATCGTTTCCATCAAGCTCATGCCCCAGGCGCCGTCGCCCGCATACGACACGGCCGGACGATGCGGTGCGGCAACCTTGGCGCCGATGATGGTCGGAAACGCATAACCGCAGTTGCCAAAGCTCATCGCCGCAAAGAAGCTGCGCGGCTTTTCAAAGCGCAAGTAGCTGTTCGCCACCGAGTTGATGTTGCCGATGTCGGTCGACACCATCACGTCTTCCGGCATGGCTTTTTCCAGCTCGCGCAAGACCTGGCGCGGGTGCAGATAGCTGCCCGGTTCTTTCTTTTGCTCTTCAATCATGTCCAGGCTGTACGCATCCTTTTCATGGGTCCAGTTCGTCAATTCCTCTTCCCACGCAGCTTTTTCCGCTTGCACCGTGACATAGCGCTCGTCGCGCGTGGCGTCGCAATCGAGGTTCTTGCCATCCAGGCGCGCCAGGATGGCTTTCGCGGCTGCCTTAGCGTCGCCGCAGATGCCGACCGAAATCTTTTTCACCAGGCCCAGCATCTTGTTGTCCGCATCGATCTGGATGATTTTGGCGTTTTTCGGCCAGTAATCCATGCCGTGCTGCGGCAAGGTGCCGAACGGTCCCAAACGCGAACCGAGGGCGACGACGACGTCGGCCTTGGCAATTAGCTTCATGGCCGCTTTCGAACCCTGGTAACCGAGCGGGCCGCACCACAGCGGGTGGCTGGCGGGGAACGAGTCGTTATGCAGATAGCTGTTGACGACGGGCGCACCCAAGCGCTCGGCCAGGGCCTTGCACTCGTCGATCGCTTCGCCCATGACGACGCCGCCGCCCGAGATGATGACGGGGAACTTGGCTTTCGCCAGCAGTTCCGCCGCATCGTTGAGGCTTTGCTCGCCGCCGGCGCCACGGTCCAGGCGGTTCGGTTTGGGGATTTCCGCCTTGATTTCGCCATAGAAATAGTCGCGCGGGATATTCAATTGCGTCGGTCCCATTTCCGACATGGCGCGGTCGAAGCAGCGGCCCGTAAATTCGGCCATGCGGGCTGGATGGGTGACGTGGCCTTGATATTTCGTAAATTCTTCGAACATCGGCAACTGGTTCGCTTCCTGGAAGCCGCCCAGGCCCATGCTCATGGTGCCGGTCTCAGGCGTGATGATCACGACGGGCGTATGCGCCCAGTAGGCGGCGGCGATGGCGGTGACGCAATTGCTGATGCCGGGGCCGTTCTGGCCGATGACCACGCCGTGGCGTCCCGAGACGCGGGCATAGCCGTCGGCCATGTGGCCGGCGCCCTGCTCGTGCACGACGGGAATCAAACGGATGCCGGCGGGCGCAAAGATATCCATCGGGTCCATGAAGGCCGAGCCCATGATGCCGAACATGTCGGTCACGCCATTGGCGGCCAAGGTTTCCACGAACGCTTCGGAAGGCGTCATCTTTTGCGGGCCGGTGGGAATGGCCGCTGCGGCGGCGGCTTTTTGCTCGGTCATGTCATTCATGGGTGTCTCCTGGTCTGTGGTGATGAATTGCTGTGAAATTATCAAAAATCGGTATATTTTGTTCCGAAATTTGATATACAATTCAATTTAAGCGTTCGGGAATCAAAAGTCAAACAGATTTTCAAGGAAACGGTACAATTTGAGTTCGAAAATGAAATAAGCTGAAGTAACACTCATCGCTACCCAACCGAGGCCACCATGGACATGATTTCATCCCCAAAACTTGAGCCGGAAAAACTGGAAGGCGACACGCCCACGATGCGTTTGTTTGCCTTGCTGGAAGTGATTGCCGAGAAAGACCAGTTGCTGTCGCTGCAAGCGCTGGTGGAAGAAACGGGCCTGCCCAAGCCCACTTTGCACCGCATGCTGCAACAACTGGAAAGCGTGGGCGTGCTGCAGCGCGAAAGCGATGGCCGCCACTACAGCACGGGCGTGCGCCTGCGCCGCCTGGCGTCGAACCTGCTGATTAACAACACTTTCCATGGTGCCCGCCGCATGGTCTTGCGCCAGCTGGTCGAGGAAGTGGGCGAAAGCTGCAACCTGACGGCCTTCAGCGGCAGCGAAGTGGTGTACCTGGACCGGGTGGAAACGGCGGCCCCGCTGCGCTTCTATCTGCATCCCGGTTCGCGCGTGCCGGCCCACTGCTCGTCGAGCGGCAAGCTGTTCCTGGCGCAAATGACGCCCGTGCAGCGGCGCCGCCTGCTGGGCCACATGGAATTGACGCGCTTTACGGACAAGACGGAGACCGACCCCGTCAAGCTGGAACGCGAACTGGAATTGGTGCGCCGCAACGGCTATGCGCTGGACGACGAGGAATTCCTGCCCGGCCTGCTATGCGTCGCCGTGCTGGTGCCGAACCCGAACGGCCGCTCGAATCTGGCCGTGGCGATCCAGGCGCCCATCATCCGTTTGACGCACGACAAGGCTTTACATTTCTTGCCAGCATTGCAGCGCGCCGCACAAGCCCTGGCCGCCATCGAATCGGAAACCATGCCGACGACGGGCGGGGACGACGACGCCGCATTACAAGCCGGTCATTCGGCCGGTCATTCATAACCGCTGCGGCACCCATGCTGCGGCTAGACCAGGAGAACAAGGTGCCAGATTCACGCCAACATCCCCCCGCCGCAGCGGCGCAAACCTTGCAGTCCGTGCGCAGCCTGTTCAATATCGACAGCGACCTGCTCGTGCCCGTCTTCACGGAACGCGACGCGCACGTGCCCGACATCGACCCCGCCTACCGCTTCAACCAGGACGTGACCCTGGCGATACTCGCCGGCTTCACACACAACCGCCGCGTGATGGTGCAAGGCTTGCATGGCACGGGCAAGTCCACACATATCGAGCAGGTGGCGGCACGCCTGAACTGGCCTTGCGTGCGCGTCAACCTCGATGGCCACATCAGCCGCCTGGACCTGGTGGGCAAGGACGCCATCGTGCTGCGCGAACAGCAGCAGGTGACGCAATTCCAGGAAGGCATCGTGCCCTGGTCGCTGCAAAGGCCCGTGGCGCTGATCTTCGACGAGTACGACGCGGGCCGCCCCGACGTGATGTTCGTCATCCAGCGCATCCTCGAGCGCGACGGCAAGTTCACCCTGCTCGACCAGAACCGCGTCATCACGCCGCATCCCCATTTTCGTTTGTTCGCCACCTCGAATACGGTGGGCCTCGGTAACTTGAACGGCATGTACCACGGCACGCAAGTGCTGAATCACGCGCAGATCGACCGCTGGAATATCGTTGCTAGCCTGAACTACTTGCCCCAGACGGAAGAAATGGAAATCGTGCTGGCGCGTGTCCCGGCCATGAACGACGAGGCGGGCCGCCAATTGGCGAGCAGCATGGTGGCCGTGGCCAGCCTCACGCGCCACGGCTATGCGGCGGGCGACCTATCTTGTTTGATGTCGCCACGCACCGTCATCACCTGGGCGGAAAATTGCCAGATCTTCCGCGACCCGGCGCTGGCCTTCCGCCTATCCTTCCTCAACAAATGCGACGAGGCCGAGCGGCCCATGGTGGCCGAGTATTACCAGCGCTGTTTCAATGAGGAATTGCTGGCGACGGCGCCATGAACGCCGAAGCGACCGCGCCAGCCCCCTACACGCGCGAACAGCAGGAAACGGATGAGCTGTGCGCGGGCGCCATCCGCGCGCTGAGTGGGGTTTCCAGCATCCGTTACCGGGGCCGGCGCCTGCACGACGGCCACCGTCCCCTGTCCATCCACGCAGCCCATCTGCAGCCCGATGCAGCGCTGCAAGACTTGCCATCGCTGCGCGGCGCGGCCGACAGCGTGGCCTTGCGTTTGCTGCACACGGACGCGGCCCTGCACAAGTCGCTGTGTCCGGTCGAGCCCGTGGCGCGTCTGGTGTTCGAGCTGCTGGAGCAATTGCGGGTAGAAACGCTTGCGCCTGATCAACATGCCGGTGTGATCAACAACCTGCGCCACCGCTTTACGGCCTGGTCGCACGCGTTTTACGATTCCGGCCTGGCCGAAGGCGCTTCCGGCTTGCTGCTGTACACGGTATTCCAAATGTGCTGGTCGCGCCTGACGGCCAGGCCCGTGCTGGAAAAGACAGAAGATTTCATCGAAGCCACGCGCTGGTCGGTTTCCTCCGCGCTGAGCGGCGACCTGGCGGGTCTGCGCCGCCACCGATTGGCCCAGGCTGCGTTTGCGCGCCACGCGCTGGCCATCGCCCACGCCGTCGATGGCATGCTGAAAGAGGCGCAGGCGGCGCAGGATGACCAGCAAAACGCGGCCGACGACGCGAAAGCCCAGGCAGTCTTCAAGCTGCTGCTCGATTTCGACAGCGACAACGACCATCTGCCCGATGCGGCTCCCTTGGGCGAAAGCCGCGCCTTCAGCGATGGCGATGGTGCCTACCGGACTTACAGCACGGCGTATGACCGCGAAGAAAACGCGGGCGAACTGGTGCGCCGCGCCCTGCTGCTCGAATACCGTGAGCGCATGGATGCGCGCATCGCCAGCCTGGGCATCAACACGGCCCGCCTGGCGCGGCACTTTACGCAATTGCTGGCCGCGCCACAGCGCGATGGCTGGTCGTTCGGCGAGGAAGAAGGCACTATCGATGGCCGCCGCCTGGCTCAACTGATCAGCTCGCCTTCCGAGCGCAGGCTGTTTCGCAAGGAACAATTTTTGCCGCAGGCCGATTGCCTGGTCACCTTTCTCGTCGATTGCTCCGGTTCCATGAAGACGCATGCGGAATCCGTGGCCGTGCTGCTCGACATTCTGCTGCGCGCGCTGGACCAGGCGGGCATCACCACGGAGTTGCTGGGTTTTACGACGGGCGCCTGGAATGGGGGAAGAGTCAGACGCGACTGGATGCGCGCCCGCTCGCCCGCCAACCCGGGCCGCTTGAACGAACTTGTACACATGGTCTTCAAGGATGGCGACACCAGCTGGCGCCGCGCGCGGCCCGACATCGCCGCCCTGCTGAAAGCGGACTTGTACCGCGAAGGCGTCGATGGCGAAGCCGTGGATTGGGCCTGCCAGCGCATGCTGGCGCGCCCGGAACGGCGGCGCATCCTGCTCGTCGTGTCTGACGGTTGCCCGATGGATACGGCCACGAATCTGGCCAACGACGAGTTTTACCTGGCGCAACATCTGAAACAAGTGGTGGCGCGCCGCGAAGCGCAGGGCGCCGTGGAAATCTGCGGGCTGGGGCTGGGCCTGGACCTGGGCGCCTACTACAGCCGCAGCCTGGCCACCACCCTGCCCGCCTCGCTGAACAATGAGCTATTCAGCGAGATCGCGCAGCTGCTCGCCGGACGCGGGAACCGCTGATCACACCGTAGACTTGCGGCGGCGCGTCATCACGCCGGCCAGCGCCAGGCCTGTCAGCAGCATCACATAGGTTTCCGGTTCCGGCACGGCGCTGATGTATTCATACGTCACTGCCACGCGGCCGGAAGCGGCCGTCTGGAACTGGGTCAGCAAATTACCGGAACCGCTGCCCGTCGAGGAACCGATGGCGTTCAGGCCCAGCTGGATCAAGCCACCACCCTCCGAGGAAAACAGCGCGAAGTCGCTGGCACTGCCGCTTGTGTAGGAGTTGGCGCCCGTGCTCGACCGGGGTCCCGTATTGGCGCCCGAGGTGCCGGCAAAGTCGATGCTGCCATCGAAGGCGCTCAGAGCAAACGTCTGCGTGAACAGCGGGTTGGCCACCAGCAAGGTGGAATTATCGGGACGGTATAAGGTCAGCAGCGACGCCAGGCTCAGGGTCACGTCGGATGCGCTTGCATCGAGGCTTTCCGCTTTGCCACCGCCCTGTACGGCGCCTTCCAGGTGGAACTTGATCGACGTCAATGTCCCCAGTTTGCTATCGAACTTTCCTAATCCCAAAGTGTCGGTCCAGTTGGTGGCGCCCAGCGCGCGGTCGGCGCTGAAAGTGATGGTCTGGGTGGCCGCCTGAGCGGAAGACGCAGCGCCAATGCCAAGCAAGGCGGCTGCAGCCAGTGCGATGAGAGATTTTTGCATCGGTGACTCCTATTCATTCAATGAGGAAGAGTGGATCACGCAGTGATTCACACAAGAAACGCGAGGGAGGGCCCTCGCGCCACAGCCTGGCCATTCAGCTACCCAGGCCATTCATTGTAATAAATGAAAGAGTCGCAATATACTCAGTTTGTTGCAATTTTTAAAATAAAAATTATTATTTTGATTGCTTATGCGCGCATAAAAAACAGCGAACAAGCCGCTTTCCACAGTACTTCAATCGACGCAGTAACGCACGGCATGCGCTTCCATCGGCAAGGGGATTTCCCAGTTCCACAGCATCGCTTGCAGCTTCTTGTTACTGAGCGAGGTATCGCGCTGGCCGTTGCGCCGGAGTAACTCCTTGCGCGGCTGCTCCAGGTACACGAGTTCCACCTGTGCGTGGTATTTGTACAGCAGGTTGAGCGTCTTTTCGCGCATCAGTTTTGACAGATGCGTGGCGTTCCACACGAATGATTCGCCCTTGCGCAACAGTTCGCGCGCCCGCTCTTCCGCGTAGTCGCCCACCTGCCCCTCGTTCTTGCCATGCTTCAAGCCCAAGGCCGTACGCGCATCGTCGAAGGAGACGACGGGCAGGCGCGGATGGTGCTTGTCCACCCACGTATTCTTGCCCGACGCGGGCAAGCCCGACATGACAATCACGTGCGATCCCGGTTCCTGGAACAGGGAGTAATCGGGATGCGCCTCGGCGCCGCGAAAGTATTTCACGCGCGTGTGATCGTCGACAAAAACCCTGCGCTGGCCATAGCAGCCTTCTTCGCGCGCCAGTTCACGGAACAGCTCGATGGCATCGAGTATGCGCTGCGGGTCCGGGCAGATGCGTCCACGGATGTCGGCCTCGGCCAGCATGGCCAGCAGGCGGATATCGACCTGCCACGACAGTTCGCGCACGGTAAATTCAGGCGTGACGCCGCGCCGCGAGGTTTCCAGCGCGAAGAACGGCACCTGGTGCACATTGATCAGGCGGCAGATTTCCTCGCGCACGACAAACGGCACGTCGCAATCCCACAAGGCGATGCGCGCATCGAGCGCGCCCTTGCGCGAATGGCCGGGCTGGCCGATGGCGCCCGTGACCGGGTCGATCACCGTAGTGCTGCACTTGGCCACGTCGTGCAGCAAGGCGGCCAGGAACACGATTTCCTGTTCCGCCCGCGTGGCGTGCTGGTAGTCGGGCATGGCCAGCAGGGATGCCACCACCATCATCGTATGCGTCCACACATCGCCTTCCGCGTGGTACACGGGATTTTGCGGCGTCGTCTTCGCCAGCTCCAACTGCGGAAAAGCGGCCAGGCAGGCGCTGAAATCGGGCGACTGGCCCGCTTGCGGCACCAGTTGTTGCAGGGTTTTCCAGTGCATCATTTTGTACTCCTTGTTGTGTTCCCTGAGCGTGCTGCCAGTTCATCGAGCGACTCGCAGGTATGCAAGCCCAGGCTTTCCCATGTGACCAGCGGCTGCGGCGCGTACAGGTCGACGCCGTCGGCCAGCAGATTCGGGATCAGGGGCCGCGTGCTGTGGTGCGAGCCGCTGTCGAGGATGGTTTGCGTAAAGTCATGCCGCACCAGCTTGTAGCGGGCCAGCACTTGCTCGTCGTCTTCCACTTTCAGGTACAGGCCTTCCGCGTGGTCGGACTTGTCCGTCTGTTTCCAGCACAGGTCCAGCGGCAAGCGTTCGCGCGCCACCACGCCCTCGAATGCGTCGCGCCACAGCCGGGACTTGGCCAGCGAATGGCGCAGCAGCTGCCACAGTTGTTTTGGCGACGTGGGCATCAAACCCGCATACAGCACGGGCACGGACAGCACGGGCGAGCCGGCCAACATGGCGTGGCGGCGCGACGTCGACAAAAACATTTGGCTGCGGCGGCAATACACGTCGAACTCGTTGAAGTAATGGGGCAGCCGGTCGTAAAACACGGAATGCTTGCTGTAAGACCATTCGCCAAACAGCACAAATTGATCTTCCAGCAGATGCAGCAAGGCGTGTTCATGCGCGTGCGCCCACGGTTTGAGCAGGTTGAACTGGCGTTCACTGCCGCCGCCAGCCAGGTAATGGCCGCGCGACTGCAGCAGCACCTCGCCCGCATCGCTGAACGACACGGCGGAGTTGGCGCCATCGATTTTTTCCTCGATGACGACGTACTGGCCGGCCAGCTTCTTCAGGGGCATCTGGTCGGAACCGTCGTCGCCATCCTGCAGGCGCGAGCCTTCCAGGTGCGGCGTACGCGGGTATTTGAATAAGGGTAAAGATTGTAAAAACATAGCGTCCCACGCCGCGTTCACCGGGGCGTGTCCATACAGGGTCAGGGGTGCTGACGACGTGTTCGGGCGTGGACGATCAAGACTAGCGTCACGGATGCGTGTGCGGAAAGAGCAGTGCCGCAGCAATCGGGGGCGTCAACGCGCCGAACGATGCTGCAAAGAGCATTTCGTCAGCGTTAGCAGGTGATGGCGAAGTAGCGAGGCACTTTTGACTCCAATAAGGAAGAGGTTCGAGAAAGAACGGGGAATATAAAGGCTTTTTGCATATTTTGCAAGTGGCGCTGAGGGTGTAAATGACCGTGTGGAAGAGGCGTCAACGCTGAACGGTCAATCCTGAGAATCAGCCTCGTTTTGGAGCCGATCGGTGACGCCGTTTAGACATGTAATAAGGGGTTGAAACTCCACATCTTGCAACGCGGTACCAAAACTGACCACAGTATCTAACCGCTGGCTTTTGTATCTTGTTGCGAACTGGATGCGTTCGCCGTTAGCCATCCCAAGCAGAATGTCGTAAGTTTTTACGAGGTCCGCTCCAGCTAGAATATAGCCAGGGTATCAACAGGGATAATCTTCTGTAGCCTGAGAGCGCTTCCTTCAGCTTCTTTTGCAATCCAGAAGTTAATAGGAGCAGGCTGGACAGCAATCGGCAGCGATTTGTTCGCCAACATTTCTTTTGTAGATGTCTGCATCTTCCCAGCTTTGATTAATCCCACATGCATATTTGCGCGGATATTAATAGAAAAATCATAAACCTCCACACTTTGGCCTTGGATATTGAGTACAACGGCATGGATACCACATGTCGAGTAGCCTTTATCATCTCGACCAATTTGAGGCTGGAGCTTGGCGGAAGCCGCCTGCACAACGATTTGTGCCAGCACAGATTGGCTTACCCCTCCAAGTGAGAAGGCGCAAACCATCAGATAAATTATCTTTTTCATAAAATATTGTATATCGGAATGCCGCTTCTGACCATCAGCGAAATGCCGATGGCGGTCAGCACGGCAAACGCGATGCGGCGCATGCCGCGCTGTGCGATAGGCGGCGGGTAGCGCTTGCCAGCCATCGTGGCCAGCACGCCGACGGGCAAGGCCAACATGCACAGCAGCAAGACTTTCGCGTCCAGCTGGCCCTGGCTGCCCGCCATCAGCGAGCGTCCACCCGCGCTGATGGCAAACAAAAAGATCAGGCTGTAGCGGATGGCGGTCAGGCTCATTTCCTGGCGGTAAAACTGGTACACGAGCGGTGGCCCGGCCAGTGAAAACAGGCCCGAGAACAGGCCGCCGCATACGCCGCTGATGAAAAAGCTGCGTTTATCGGCCGCGCCCGGTCCCGGCGGCGCCTGCAGCAGGATGCTGACGCCGCCATACACGATGGCCGCGCCCAGCAAGAGTTTCAGGACGGGCGCATACGCCTGGTCCAGATATCCCAATAGCAAGACGCCGGCCGCCATGGCTGGTAGCAAGCCGATGCTGGCGGCGCGGATGGCGCGCCAGTCCAGGTGGTGCAAGGCACCCGGCAAGGCCACCAGGCAATTTGCCAGGGACAGCAAGCTGACGAGGGCCGCCAGCGCAGGCACGGGCGCCAGGCCCAGTCCGCTGGCCACGCCCATGACGATCATGCCCAGGCCAAAGCCCGTGACGGTCTGGAAATACGTGCCCGCCGCCACCACGCCCAGCAGCGCCAGCACGGGCAGGCTGAACAACTCAGCGCCCACCCTGGGCCTGCACGGCCGTGACCGCAATGACGTTGTACACATCCATCGCGCTGCAACCGCGCGACAAATCATTGGCCGGCTTGTTCAAGCCTTGCAGCAGTGGGCCGATAGCGACGGCGCCGCCCATGCGCTCGGCCAATTTATAGCCGATATTGCCCGCATCGAGGTTCGGAAACACCAGCACATTCGCGCGGCCGTTGACGACTGAATCCTTGACCTTGCGCTGCGAAATCTCGGCCACGATGGCCGCGTCGAGCTGCACGTCGCCATCGATGGCCAGCAACGGACGCTGGGCCTTGACCCGGTCCGTGGCCGCATGCACCTTGTCGACGGCCGCGTGATGGGCGCTGCCGCTGGTGGAAAACGACAGCATGGCTACCCGGGGTTCTTCCATCAGCAAGGCTTGCGCGCTGTCGGCGGCTGCCATGGCGATGTCGGCCAGCTCGTCCGCTTTCGGATCGACGACGAGGGCGCAGTCGGAAAAAATGAAGCCGCCCTTCAGGCTGTGGAAAGGTTCGCACAGCATCATCAGGAAAAAACTCGACACCAGCTTGAAGGCGGGATCGACGCCAATGATCTGGATGGCGCTGCGCACCACGTCGGCCGTCGTGTGCACGGCCCCCGCCACGCAGCCGTCGGCGTCGCCCAAACGCACCATCAGGTTGGCGTAGCACAAGGGGTCTTGCACGGCGAGCCTGGCCTGCTCCACCGTCATGCCCTTGGCTTGACGCAGCACAAACAATTGCTGGGCGTAATGTTCCGACTCGCTTGACTCTGCCGGGTCGACCAGGCGCACGGCGTCCAGGTCCAGCGCATGTTCCTGCGCCAGCGCCAGGATGACGACCGGCTTGCCGACGATGATGATGTGCGCCAAACCTTCGCTTGCCGCGCGCGCGGCCGCCTGCAGCACGCGCACATCGTCGCCCTCGCACAAGACGATATTTTTCGGCACGGTGCAGGCTTGCGCAATGATGCGGTGCAGGGCTTTCATGACGACTCCAATTCGGTAAAAAAGTGCCGGAACCATGGAAGCATGCAGATGATTCTGGCACATAAAACCCGGCAAGCCGGGGTCATACAAGGATAGCTCTGACTGATTACACGTAGTCTTTGTACTTGTCCAGATGACGCACAGGCTTGCTCAGCGCATCGCGGCGGAACGGGTCGCCCAGCTCGCGCGTGCACATGATTTCGATGATGGTGGTCTTGCCTTCATCCATCTGCATGGCGATGGCTTTTTTCAAGGCCGGCCCCACGTCTTCCAGCTTGTCGACCGTGATGCCTTCGGCGCCCATGGCGCGCGCAATTTCCGCGAAGCTCTGGTTGTCGAGTTCACCGGCAACGAAGCGGCGGTTGTAGAAATCCACCTGGTTTTTCTTTTCCGCGCCCCACTGGCGGTTGTGGAACACCACGGCCGTCACGGGAATGTTGTGGCGCACGCAAGTCATCGTTTCCATCAAGCTCATGCCCCAGGCGCCATCGCCCGCATACGACACGGCCGGACGGTGCGGTGCGGCCACTTTCGCGCCGATGATGGTCGGAAACGCATAACCGCAATTGCCAAAGCTCATCGCCGCAAAGAAGCTGCGCGGCTTTTCAAAGCGCAAGTAGCTGTTTGCCACCGAGTTGATGTTGCCGATGTCGGTCGACACCATCACGTCTTCCGGCATGGCTTTTTCCAGCTCGCGCAAGACCTGGCGCGGGTGCAGATAGCTGCCCGGTTCTTTCTTTTGCTCTTCGATCATGTCCAGGCTGTACGCATCTTTTTCATGGGTCCAGTTCGTCAATTCCTCTTCCCACGCGGTCTTTTCCGCTTGCACGGTGGCATAGCGCTCGTCGCGCGTGGCATCGCAATCGAGGCTCTTGCCATCCAGGCGGGCCAGGATGGCTTTCGCGGCTGCCTTGGCGTCGCCGCAGATACCCACCGATATCTTTTTCACCAGGCCCAACATCTTGTTGTCCGCATCGATCTGGATGATCTTGGCGTTTTTCGGCCAGTAATCCATGCCGTGCTGCGGCAAGGTGCCGAACGGTCCCAGGCGCGAACCGAGGGCCACGACGACGTCGGCCTGGGCGATCAGTTTCATGGCCGCTTTCGAACCCTGGTAACCGAGCGGGCCGCACCACAGCGGGTGGCTGGCAGGGAAGGAGTCGTTATGCAGATAGCTGTTGACGACGGGCGCACCGAGGCGCTCGGCCAGCGCCTTGCATTCCTCGATCGCCTCGCCCATGACAACGCCGCCGCCCGAGATGATGACGGGGAACTTGGCTTTCGCCAGCAGTTCCGCCGCATCGTTGAGGCTTTGCTCGCCGCCGGCGCCACGGTCCAGGCGATTCGGTTTGGGGATTTCCGCCTTGATTTCGCCATAGAAATAGTCGCGCGGGATATTCAATTGCGTCGGTCCCATTTCCGACATGGCGCGGTCAAAGCAGCGACCCGTGTATTCGGCCATGCGGGCTGGATGGGTGACGTGGCCTTGATACTTCGTAAATTCCTCGAACATCGGCAACTGGTTCGCTTCCTGGAAACCGCCCAGGCCCATGCTCATCGTGCCGGTCTCAGGAGTAATGATCACGACCGGGGTATGCGCCCAGTAGGCGGCGGCGATGGCGGTGACGCAATTGCTGATGCCGGGGCCGTTCTGGCCGATGACCACGCCGTGGCGTCCCGAGACGCGGGCATAGCCGTCAGCCATGTGGCCGGCGCCCTGCTCGTGCACGACGGGGATCAAACGGATGCCGGCGGGCGCAAAGATATCCATCGGGTCCATGAAGGCCGAGCCCATGATGCCGAACATGTCGGTCACGCCATTGGCGGCCAAGGTTTCCACGAACGCTTCGGAAGGCGTCATCTTTTGCGGGCCTACAGAAGCGGGAGGATTCACTGCGGCAGCGGCGGCGGCTTTTTGGTCGGACAAATCGGTCATGGCTCAGTCTCCTTACGGTTTTATAAAAAATCGGTATATTTTGTTCCGATATTTGAAATACGTGTTCAATTTAACGGTTGCGAAATGCGCTGTCAATAAAAATTCATGAAAAATCGGACTGTTTCATTCCTGAATCCGGAATCCGTGACTTTGCGCCATTCCTGAAACAACAATGGCGGGCTATCCGCAACAGACAGCCCGCCATCGATACCTCCTGCGCTGCGTCCTAGAACTTCAGGCGCATGCCGGCCGTGAAGGCGCTCGAGTTATGGCCTGGCAAGGGCACGCTGCCGCCGCTCGATGCGTCGCCGACAAAGTTGGTGCCCGCGCCATCGTTGTTGATGCGCCCGTACGAGGTGTACAGATTCGTGCGCTTGGACAAGGCATAGGTGTAGCCGATGGCAAGCTGGCGACCGCCGCGGCGCGCGTTCGTGCGGTCATCCTTGCGAATGTACGACGCCATCACGCTGCCCGCCGCGCCCACGGGGGCCGATACGCCCAGCATGACGTTGCGGAAATCCGTGCCCGCATCGTCCTTGTCCGTCTCATAGGCGGCGTGCAACTTGGCGGGGCCGAAGTCGTAGGTGCCGCCCAGCAAGGTCACTTTTGCCGTATTCAGCGGCGTGTCCTTGCGCTTGTCATGCGCCAGGGTCAGCACCAGCGGGCCGTTGGCGTAATCGATGGAAAAATCGATGGTGCGGCCCAGGGTGTTGCTGTCCGGCTTTTCACCGAGGCCAACCATGACGGCAGCCGACAAGCCGTTCACCTTCGGCGTTTCGTACATGATGGAGTTTTTCGTGCGCAGGCTGGCCACGCTCATCAGGTTGATCGAGGCGCCCGTCATGCCGGTCTCGAAGGGGTCGATATTGTCCAGCGCGGTAAACAGCGGATTGTGTTGCAAGCCCAGGTTCACGGCGCCAAACCCGCCGGACAGGCCCACATACGCCTTGCGCCCGAATAGGGCGCCCTGGCGGTTGGCGCCCGTATCGAGGTCGAGGCCATTTTCCAGCAAGAAGTTGGCCTTTAAATTATTGCCCAGGTCTTCCGTGCCCTTGAAGCCGATGCGGCTGCCCGACTGCACGCCGGTGGCCAGCTTGGTGACGGAACCGTCCGCGCCGCCGTGTTCGGACGTCAGGCCCGCGTCGAGCAAGCCGTACACGGTGACGGACGATTGGGCGCTGGCGCTGCCGGCGAAGAAGGAGGCCAGGATGGCCGCCGCTACGAGTGTGTGTTTCATGTCATCTCCAGGTATTGTGGTTTTTATGGGTGCGTTCTTCAAGAAAAAAATCAAAAGAAATCAACAGAAATCAACAACGGTGCTGCACATTGCCGCAAATGCGGCGGCTCAGGCGATCAGCCCGGCCATCGGCGACGAGGGCGTCGCGCTCATGGCGCCCGCTCTCCGGGGCATGCGTCCGGCCAGGTAAGCCTCGCGTCCGCCCTGCACTGCCAGTTTCATGGCTCGCGCCATGCGTATCGGTTCGCGCGCCGCCGCGATGGCGGTATTCATCAAGATGCCGTCGCAGCCGAGTTCCATGGCGATGGCCGCGTCCGACGCCGTGCCCACGCCGGCATCGACCAGCACGGGCACCGTGGCTTGCTCGATGATCAGCGACAGATTCCACGGATTCAAAATGCCCATGCCCGAGCCGATCAGTGACGCCAGCGGCATGACGGCGATGCAGCCGATCTCTTCCAGCATGCGCGCCTGGATGGCGTCGTCGCTGCAATACACCATCACCTGGAAGCCATCCTTCACCAGCTGCTCCGCCGCTTTTAACGTTTCCGGCATGTTCGGGAACAGGGTCTTTTCATCGCCGAGCACTTCCAGCTTGCATAGCTGGTGCCCGCCCAGCAGCTCGCGCGCCAGTTGCAGAGTGTAGACGGCGTCGCGCGCGTTATAGCAGCCGCCCGTGTTGGGCAGAATCGTGTATTTCGACGGTGGAATGAAATCGAGCAGATTCGGCTCGCCCTTTTCCTGGCCGATATTCACGCGCCGGATGGTGACGGTGACGATCTCGGCGCCGCTTTCCTCGATGGCCAGGCGCGTTTCCTCGAAATCCTTGTATTTGCCTGTACCCACCAGCAGGCGCGATTGGTAGGTGGTGCCTGCCAGGGTCAGGCCGGTCGGTGCTTGGCTGGGGGTGGTGGCGTCTCTCATCGTGGTGCTCTCCTAAGTTGAACCAAAGCGGCCTCTTGCCGGGAGGATTCGCCGCAAAACGCAAAATCGACGTCGGGTCGCCGCCCCGACACGAAGTCGGCGATTGCCCGGCCCGCGCCGCAGCCCATGGTCCAGCCCAGGGTGCCGTGGCCTGTGTTCAGATAGAGCTGACGGTAGCGCGTGGCGCCGATGTACGGCACGTTCGAGGGGGTCAGCGGACGCAGGCCGGCCCAGTAGACGGGGTCGCTGTAATCGCAGGCGTGGGGAAACAGGGCTTGCACGCGGCGCGTGATGGCGGCGCAGCGCACGGGGTTCAGTTCGCGCGTATAGCCGTTCAACTCGCACGTACCCGCCACGCGCAGGCGCTCGCCCAGGCGTGAAAACACCAGTTTATGGCCATCGTCCGTCAGTGACACGGAAGGCGCGCTGACGGGGTCGACAATCGGATAGGTGGCCGAATACCCCTTGCCCGGATACAGCATCAGGCGGATGCCCAGCGGCTGCAGCAGCGGTGCCGAAAAGCTGCCCATGGCCACCACCACGGCGTCCGCATGCTCCAGGCGGTGACGGCCCTGCGCATCGATGCATTCCACGCCCGTGATGCATTCTCCATCCGCCAGCAGACGCGTCACCGTCGTGCCAAAGCGAAAATCCACGCCGGCTGCGGCGGCGCGCGCGGCCAGCGCCGTGGTAAACAAATGCACGTCGCCCGACTCGTCGCTGGCCGTGAAGTCGCCGCCCACGATGCGGCTGCGCGCGGAGGCCAGGGCTGGCTCGATGCGGATCACTTCGTCGGCGCTGACCGTGTTGCGCGGGCAGCCCAGTTCGCGCAAGAGCGCGCAGCCCGTTTGCGATTGTTCAAATTCCTGCTGGTCCGTATAGAAATGCAAGATACCCCGCTCCAGGTGGTCGTAGGCTATGCCCGTCTCGCGGCGCAAGGCTTGCAAGCTCTGCCGGCTGTAGTCGGCCAGCGCAACGATCTGACGCATATTGCGCGACACCCTCGACGGCAAACATTCGCGCAGGTAGTGCAGCACCCATTGCCATTGCAGCGGGTCCAGGCGGGGGCGGAACAGCAGCGGCGCGTCGTCCTTGCCCAGCCACGTGAGCACCTTGCGCAGGGTGGCGGGATTCGCCCACGGCTCCGCGTGCGAGACGGAAATCTGCCCGCCGTTAGCAAAGCTGGTTTCCTGCGCGGCGCCCGCCTGGCGCTCAAGTACGCGCACATCGTGGCCAGCCTGGCGCAAGTACCAGGCCGATGCCGTGCCGACCACGCCGGCGCCGAGGACAAGGATCTTCATGGCGGACGATGGCGGCTTAACGCGTCAGCAGCACGGCGATGGCGACGAAGGCGGCGATCCACACCGTTTCCATCACCAGCATGATGACGGGACGCCAGCCCAGCGAGGCCAGCGACTGGAACGACGTTTTCACGCCCAGCGCGGCAATGGCGATGACGAGACAGGCGCGCGAGGCATGGTTGATCCAGCCATTCACTTCCTGCGGAATCAGACCCAGGCTATTGGTAATGACGAGCCAGACAAAGCCAATCAGGAAGAAGGGCACCAGCGGCGGCGCGTCGACCTCGCTCTTGCCATCCTTGCGCTTGAACATGATCGACAGGCCCAGCACGACGGGCACGAGGCAAGCGACACGCGTCAGTTTCACGAAGGTGGCCACGTCACCCGTATGGTTGCTCACCAGATAGCCGGCACCCACCACTTGCGCCACGTCATGGATGGTGCCACCGATGAACACGCCCGCCTCGGTGGGGTCAAAGCCCAGCAGCTTGACCAGCAGCGGGTAGACGATCATGGCCAGGGTCGATAGCGACGTCACGCCCACCACCGTCAGCAGGGTGAACTTTTCGTTTTCCTTGGTTTGCGGCAGTACGGCCGAGATGGCCAGTGCGGCCGAGGCGCCGCAGATGGCCACGGAGCCGCCCGACAAAATGCCTTCCGTGAGGGGCCGCTTGAGCCACCTGGCCAGCAGGTAGCCGAAGCCCAAAGTCGCCACCAGGCCGCCGACGACGATCAGCAGGGGCGTCACGCCAACCGAGGCGATCTGGTTGAAGGTAATGCGCGCCCCCAGCAGCGCCACGCCCATGCGCAGCAACACCTTACTGCAAAACTCGATGCCGGGCTTGCAGGTGGGGTCGGACGCAAGGAAGTGGAAGGCCAGGCCAAAGAACAGCGCGTACAGCAGTTGCGGGCCGCCATAGTTGCTGGAGATAAAGGTGGCCGACAGGGCGATTACCAGCGCGATGGCCACGCCGGGCCAGCTGCGCAGCACGGCGCGGGGGCGCCAGATGGCAACGGCGGATGACAAGTAGGGAATGTTCTTGTCGACAACGCGTGTTATCGCTGAGGAGTTGGTTTTCATGCGGGTCCGCTCATAATGTTTTAAAAATTGGGACATTTCATCTCGTTTTTTAATAATACACGATGAACTAGCGAAGTCCATGCTTTTCCATGAAAATCGAAACCGGATGTTCCGGAAACTGACGTTTTAAGGTTAATACTGGCGTAAACGATAAGCGGCGCGGCCCTCTGCAGGGACGCGCCGCTCAAGTGACGTTGTAAATATCTATTTCTTGCTGAGGCGAGTGATCAGGCTCGACGTGTCATAACGGTTGCCGCCTGCCTGCTGCACTTCGCCATAGAACTGGTCCGTCAAGGTCGTCACGGGCAAATCGCTGCCGTTGCGCTTGGCTTCGGCGAGGCAGATGCCCAGGTCCTTGCGCATCAGATCGACGGCGAAACCGAAGTCGAACTTGCGCGCTATCATGGTCTTGCCCCGGTTTTCCAGCTGCCACGACTGCGCCGCGCCCTTGGAAATCACGTCGACCACCAGGGCCGCGTCCAGGCCCGCGTTTTCCGCAAAGGCAATGCCTTCGCTCAAGGCTTGCACCAGGCCCGCGATGCAGATCTGGTTGACCATTTTCGTCAGCTGGCCCGAACCGGACGCGCCCATGTAGGTGACGGCGCGCGCGAACAGGGCGATGACAGGTTCGGCGCGTGCATAAGCTTCCGCATCGCCGCCCACCATCACCGTCAGCTTGCCGTTTTCCGCGCCCGCCTGGCCGCCGGACACGGGCGCGTCAAGGAAGAATACGCCCTGCTCTTGCGCCGCTGCGTGGATGGTGCGCGCCGCTTCGGCGGAAGCTGTCGTATGGTCGATCAGGATGCTGCCCGGCGCCATGGCGGACAGCAAGCCGCCCTCTTCCAGGATGACTTGATACAGGTCGTTATCGTTGCCGATGCAGGTGAAGACGAACTCGGCGCCCGCAGCCGCGGCGGCTGGCGTGGCGGCGCTGCTGCCCTTGTATTGTTCCAGCCAGGCAGCCGCGCGGGCCGGGTTGCGGTTGTACACGGTGACGTCGTGCCCGCCCGCCGCCAGGTGACCTGCCATGGGGAAACCCATGACGCCCAAACCGATGAATGCCACTTTTGCCATATTGTCCGTCCTGTCGATGAATGAATCCGATGATTGTTGCATTACCTTGCACAAGATCAAAGCACTTCGCGCAATGCTGCCATCAAGGCTGCACACTCGGCCGGGTTGCCTATGCTGATGCGCAAATACTGGCTGATGCGTGGTGCATTGAAATGGCGCACGATCACGGAACGGGCGCGCAAGCCGGCCGCCAGTTGCGCCGCGTCATGCTGCGGGTGGCGGGCGAAGATAAAATTGGCCACCGAGGGCAGCACCTCGAAGCCCAGCGCCGTCAAATCCGCCGTCAGCTGTTCGCGGCTGGCGATGACGGCCTGGCGCGTCTGCTGGAAATACGCTTCGTCGTGCAGCGAGGCAACGGCGCCGGCCAGCGCCAGCCGGTCCAGCGGATAGGAATTGAAACTGTTCTTCACTCTTTCCAGCGCCTCGATCAGGTCTGCATGCCCGAAGGCGCAACCCACGCGCAAGCCCGCCAGCGAGCGCGATTTCGAGAACGTCTGCACCACCAGCAAGTTCGGATAACGGTCGACCAGGGCCACGGCACTTTCCCCGCCGAAATCCACATACGCTTCATCGACCACCACCACGGCGTCTGGATGGTCGCGCAGCAGGGTTTCCACGCCGGCCAGCGGCAAGTTCACGCCTGTCGGCGCATTGGGATTCGGGAAGATGATGGCGCCGCATGGCCCCTGGTAGTCTTGCGGACGGATGCGCATGGACTCGTCGAGGGGCACGGTACGGTAATCGATGCCATACAGCTTGCAATACACGGGATAAAAGCTGTAGCTGATGTCGGGGAACAGCAGCGGCGCATCGTGCTTGAGCAAGGCCATGAAGGCCAGCGCCAGCACTTCGTCGGAACCATTGCCGACGAACACTTGCGCGCTGTTCAAACCGTGGTAGTCGGCCAGGGTTTGCTTGAGTTCGCTGGCCGAAGGATCAGGGTAGAGGCGCAGGCTGTCGTTGGCTGCTTCGTGCAGCGCGGCCAGGACGTGCGGCGACGGGCCGTAGGGATTTTCGTTGGTGTTGAGTTTGACCAGGTCGGGCAGTTTGGGCTGCTCGCCGGGGATGTAGGGGGTCAGCTCGCTGACGATGTTGCTCCAGAATCGGCTCATTGCTTTGCTCATTACTTTGGTATGGGGGCAGGATAGTGATCGGGTAGATTACCATGGCTGAGGGAGATCAAGGTGGCGGGGGCGCTGGCCATTAGAGCTTGAATGGAGGAAAAACTGCCTTGCGCTGCGCGCTTTGGGCGGTTTTTCTACCTGGCCTTGATGCGCTGGTGATTTTCTGGCATTGCAGGAATAAAAAAAGCTCCCTTGCGGGAGCTTCTCTTATGTATTCTGGCGGAGAGGGTGGGATTCGAACCCACGGTACGATTTAACGTACGCTTGATTTCGAGTCAAGTACATTCGACCACTCTGCCACCTCTCCGTTTACTGCGGTCTATTCGTTCAAACTGGCATGCCGGTTTGAACGAGGCGCTATTTTAGCATGGGTGTTGTTGGGTTGGGTAGGGGGTTATTGCTAATCTTGCTTTAGAAAAGCAAAAACCACTTGGGCGATTCGGGGAGCCTCGCGCGAGTACGCGCTCGTCTTCGAATCTGCCGCCTTGGCGCACGCGTCAAAACCAATTTGACGATTCGGAAAGCTCCGCGCAAATATGCGCGGAGCTTCGAATCCCACTCGCAAGGCGCGCAGGCGCCTTGCTCCTCTTCGCCGCCACAAATAAAAAAAGCTCCCTTGCGGGAGCTTTCTCTATTTGTTCTGGCGGAGAGGGTGGGATTCGAACCCACGGTACGATTTAACGTACGCTTGATTTCGAGTCAAGTACATTCGACCACTCTGCCACCTCTCCATTTACTGCGGTCTTTCCCCGCATTGCTGCGAGAAGGCAAGATTATAGCAGCCGCTTGAAAAAATGGAAGGACTATTTTACGCCTTCAGATGCGTCAAGCCACCCATGTATGGGCGCAGCACTGGCGGGATTTCGACGCTGCCGTCCGCTTGCTGGTAGTTTTCCAGCACGGCCACCAGGGTGCGGCCCACTGCCAGGCCGGAGCCGTTCAGGGTGTGCGCCAGTTCCGGCTTGCCGGCGGCGTTGCGGAAACGCGCTTGCATGCGGCGGGCCTGGAAGGCTTCGCAGTTCGACAGGGACGAAATCTCACGGTAAGTGTTTTGCGCCGGCAACCACACTTCCAGGTCGAAGGTCTTGGTGGCGCCAAAACCCATGTCGCCCGTGCACAGCGACATCACGCGGTATGGCAAGCCCAGGCGTCGCAGGATGCTCTCCGCGTGGCCGACCATTTCATCGAGCACTTGGTACGAAGTGTCCGGGTGCACCACTTGCACCATTTCCACCTTGTCGAATTGGTGCTGGCGGATCATGCCGCGCGTGTCGCGGCCGTAGCTGCCCGCTTCCGAGCGGAAGCATGGCGTGTGGGCCGTCATTTTCAGGGGCAGTTGATCGAGCGCCAGGATTTCGTCGCGGGCGATATTGGTCAGCGACACTTCCGAGGTGGGGATCAGGTAGAAGGTCTCGCCCTCGCCTTCCGCGCCGCCTTTTTTCACCGAAAACAAATCGGCTTCGAATTTCGGCAACTGGCCCGTGCCGCGCAGCGAATCGGCATTGACCATGTACGGGGTATAGCATTCCGTGTAGCCATGCTCGTCCACGTGCGTGTTCAGCATGAATTGCGCCAGCGCGCGGTGCAGGCGGGCGATGCCGCCTTTCATGACGGAGAAGCGCGAACCGGTCAGCTTGGTGGCCACTTCGAAATCGAGGCCCAGCGGGGCGCCCACGTCGACGTGATCCTTGACTTCAAAGTCAAAAGTGCGTGGCGTGCCAACCTTGCGCACTTCCACGTTGCCCGACTCGTCCGTACCCACGGGCGACGATTCGTGCGGCAAGTTCGGCACGGCCATGATGAAGTCGCTCAGCTTGGCTTGCACCAGGGTCAGGGCCGCTTCATCAGCTTTCAGTTCATCGCCCAGGCCAGCCACTTGCGCCATCACGGCCGAGGTGTCTTCCCCCTTGCCTTTCAACATGCCGATTTGCTTGGACAGCGCATTGCGCTTGCCCTGCAGCTCTTCGGTGCGCGTCTGGATCGCCTTGCGTTCGGCTTCGAGGGCGGTAAAACCTGCCACGTCGAGTTGGAATTTGCGCGTCGCCAGGCGTTCTGCGACGGTGGCGATGTCTTTACGGAGAAGTTGGATATCTATCATGGGTGGATGGCGGTGCCGATGTATCGAAAGCACTCATTGTACCAAGACCCGTTCAGTTCATTCGGAGTTTTGCACATGGCTGGCCATCGTCATGGCAGCTTGGCTGGGCACTCGCGCCCGCTTTACATTTGTTGCTTAGCTTAGTGCTTAAATAAAGGCGGCTTTTTCGGCAGCACTCAGGCGGCGGGCGCTGACGGTGACGACAGGCATCGTGCTGTCGGCAGCCTGGGCGATCACGGTGCTGTTCGCGCTCACTTCCACCGTATTCGCGCCGGCGCTGGCAAAGCTGGCGCCGATGGCGATAATGGCGGCGGCGACAAAGGTGATTTCCATGTTTTTCAGTGCGTGCATGATGTGACTCCTGGTTAGTTTGCGTCGTTGACTGCTGCTGGTATGGTGGTACTTTAGCCAACGGCGACAAACAACGCCATCGGCTTGCGACCAGCGGCGAAAAACAGGGAGCGAACGGTGAAAAACGGGGGCTGAAGCGAAAAGAGGTATTACAGGGAATCCTTGACCAGGCGGCCCAGGCGGCCGATCGCTTGCTCGATGCGCGGCGTCCAGGCATTGCCGCAATTGAGGCGCAGATAATTGCTGAACTTGCCCGACGCCGAGAACAGCTGGCCCGGCATATACGCCACGCCATCGGCGATCGCCTGGCCATGCAGGGCCAGCGCATCGATTTGCGGCGGCATCTGTACCCACAACACGAAACCGCCCTGCGGCTCGGACAGCATGCAATCCGCCGGAAAGCTGGCCGCCACGGCGTCGGACATGCGGGCGATGCGCTGCACCAGGGTGCGCCGCATCTTACGCAGCTGCTGGTCGTAGCTACTGCCTTCCAAAAAGTCGGCCAGCACGGCCTGGAAGAAATGACTGGTGGCACCGCTCGACACGGTTTTCAGCAAGGCCACTTCCTGCGCGAAACGCCCGGCCAGCACGTAACCCACGCGCGACGCGGGCGTGATGGCCTTGGAAAACGAGGAGCACAGCAAGACGTTGCCGCTCGTGTCGTAGGCCTTCACGGGCCAAGGCCGCTGTGGGGCAAAGCACAGGTCGCCATACACATCGTCTTCCACCAACGGAATATTGAATTCCGACAGCAAGCCCGCCAGCCGCTTCTTGTTTGCTTCCGGCATGACGCAACCCAGGGGATTGTTGGCGTTCGGCACGAACAAACACGCTTGCACGAGGCCGGCGCGCAGGGCCAGCTCGAGCGCATCGAGCGACGGTCCCGTCTTCGGGTCGGTGGGAATTTCCAGCGCCTTCATGCCCAGACTTTCTATCATCTGCAGCAACACGAAATACGTGGCCGACTCGATGGCGATGGTGTCGCCCGGCTTGGCGACGGCGCGCAGGCACAGGCTGATCGCCTCCGTGCAGGAATTCGTCACGACGATCTCGTGCGGGTCCAGCTTGCCCCAGTCCAGCGCGCGGCGCTTAACTTGGCGCAAGAAATTGCCTTCGCTGACGTCGTAGCAGCTGACCTTGCTCAATAAAGCGGGCTCGCGCCGCGCCACGGCGCTGATGGTGCGCTGCATGCGCTTGACGGGCAATATCTCATCGGGCGGCCAGGCCGTGCCCAGCTGCACGATATTCGCCGTCTCGTTATCCTTCAGCACGCGCATCAAGAGATTGTTGATGCCGACAAAGGCCGGCTCCTTCAAATGCTGGGCGTCGGCACTGCACGGGCGGCGCGGCGCCCGGTGGCGCACAAAGTAACCGGACTGGGGCCGCGCATCGACTTGCCCCCGGTCTTCCATCAGGCGCAAGGCTTGCATCACCGTGCTGACGGAGATGCGTTTTTGCTGCGCCAGGTGGCGGATCGACGGCAGGCGGTCGCCGGGAGCAAACACGCGCGAGTCGATCAAAGCGCCCAGCTCGTTGGCCAGGTGCTCATACAGATTCAAATGCGCGCTCATGTTCCTCCCTTCAGTATGCGGCTGCCGCGCGCGGCCCGCACAGATACAGTTGCCCGATTTTTTGACAAGCACAGTCTACGACGAAATGTACTGTATTCATGACAATTTCGTTTTCCTGCATCTGTCATGGTTCACCGCAAGCACCTAAGCTGTTCCTGTCAGCACAACAGGAGCGATGCCATGCATACCGACCATGAATTACGCAGCGAACGGCCTTTACGCCTGGAAAAAGCGCACGCCAGGGTCATCGAATGCCTGTCCGGCATGGCGTGGATCACGGCCTATGCCCAGTTCGAGGATTGCGTACTGCGCAGCGGCGAACGCTACACGATACCGAATGACGGCCTGGTGCTGGTCGAAGCCGTGGGTAGCGGACACATCCGCGTGCATGGGACCACAGCACCCCGCCCCGCCCTGCTGCGCTGGCTGAACCTGGCACTGCCTCACATAGTGGATACAAGGAATACATGATTCAAACATCACTGCGTCAAGCAACACTGAGTCAAGCAGCCACACCATTGCGCGTCCTCGTCACGGGCGCCGCCGGCATCATCGGCACCGCTTTCTGGAAGCGCCGGCACGGGGAATTCTCCCTGCGCCTGGCCGACCTGCACACGGACGGCATGGCGCCAGCGCCCTGCCCGGTTATCGCGCTGGACGTCAGCGACTATGCCGCCTGCCTGGCCGCCTGCGCCGGCATCGACGTGGTGCTGCACCTGGCCGGCGTACCGCACGCCAGCGCCGATTTCGATGCGCAATTGCTGCAGCCGAACATCATCGGTACGCACAACATCTTCCGCGCGGCACAGGCGCAAGGTGTGAAAAGAGTCGTATTTGCCAGCAGCGCGCAAGCCGTGGAAGGCTATCCGCTGGACGTGCAAGTGCAGGAAAACATGCCGGCCCGGCCCGCCAACATGTATGGCGCCAGCAAGGCCTTCGGCGAAGGCGTGGCCTCGGCCTTCGCGCACCAACACGGCATGACGGCGATAGCCGTGCGCATCGCCAACGTGGCCAACTTTGCGCCAGGTCAACAGCACAGCGCACGCGACATCGCTGCCTTCATCAGCGAGCGCGATGTGGTGCAATTGCTGGCCCGCAGCGTGAGTGCACAGCTGCCGACCGGCTACCACGTCGTGCATGGGGTGTCCGACAACCGCTATAAACGCCTGTCGATAGCAGCGACGCGCCAGCTGGTCGGCTACGCGCCGCAGGATGACGGTTTTAGTTTGCTGGGCTTGTAGCCTCAGCCCTTGCCGGCTGATTTTCCTGCTTTTCTGTCCAGCTCGCGCAACCAGGCCAATTTATCGGCTATTTTACTTTCCAGGCCGCGCGGCACGGGCTGGTACCAGCCCGGTTCCGCCATGCCGTCCGGGAAATAGGTTTCGCCGGCCGCATACGCATCGGGCTCATCATGCGCGTAGCGGTAGGCGTGACCGTAGCCCAGTTCCTTCATCAGCTTCGTCGGCGCATTGCGCAAGTGCACGGGCACTTCCTTCGATTTATCCTTCTTGACGAAAGCCATGGCCGTGTTGAAGGCGTTGTAGCCGGCATTGCTTTTTGCAGCAATCGCCAGGTAAATCACCGCCTGCCCCAGGGCCAGCTCGCCTTCGGGCGACCCCAGGCGCTCATACGTTTCCGCCGCGTCATTGACCATGGTCAAGGCGCGGGGGTCGGCCAAGCCGATGTCTTCCCAGGCCATGCGCACGATGCGCCTCGACAAATAGCGCGGGTCGGCGCCGCCATCGATCATGCGGCAAAACCAGTACAGGGCCGCGTCCGGGTTCGAACCACGCACGGACTTGTGCAGGGCGGAAATCTGGTCATAGAAATTGTCGCCGCCCTTGTCGAAGCGGCGCGAATTCAGGGTCAGCGCATTGTCGACAAAAGCCGCGTCGATCTTCGTCGTCCCTGTCGAGCTGGCGGCCGTCTCGGCCTGCTCCAGCAAGTTCAAAAAGCGCCTTGCATCGCCATCCGCGTAACCGATCAGGGTGTCGGCGGCAGCATCGTCGAAGCTCAAATGCGTCAGCGCCGTCGACTGTGCCTTGACCAGCAGCAGCTTCATTTCGTCTTCGTTGAGCGACTTGAGCACATACACTTGCGCGCGCGACAGCAATGCCGAATTGACTTCGAAGCTGGGGTTTTCCGTCGTCGCGCCGATGAAGGTCACGAGGCCCGATTCGACAAAAGGCAGCAAGGCGTCCTGCTGCGATTTATTAAACCTGTGGATTTCGTCAACGAACAATAAAGTGTGCTTGCCAAACTGGTCCAGGCTGTGACGCGCCTGGTCCATGGCTGCGCGGATATCTTTCACGCCAGCAAACACGGCCGACAGCGCGATGAATTCGCTGTCGAAGGCATTCGCCATCAAGCGCGCCAGCGTGGTCTTGCCCACGCCGGGCGGGCCCCATAAAATCATCGAATGGGCCTTGCCCGCTTCGAACGCCAGGCGCAGCGGCTTGCCCACGCCCAACAAATGCGTCTGGCCGATGACTTCGTTGAGGGTAGCAGGCCGCAAGGCTTCGGCCAGCGGCTGGCGCGGTGCGGTGGAAAAGAGATCCGCCATAATATTTACCGGGTAAGAATGCAAAGGCCCCGCATCGCTGCGAGGCCGGTCAACAACAAGACGTCAAGAATCAATTATTGATGACATCCGCGCCCTTGGGCATGACAAATTTAAAGTGATTGGCAGACAAGGCTGGATTTTTCTGGAAGTTCTTGAACGCCAGTACCGAGGTCTGGCCGAACGAGTCGCGCAATTCCATCGCTTCCGGCACGCCGTTGCGCAGGCCGATGGTGATTTCATCGAAGGTCGTGTCCTTGGCCTTCGGTGTAGCCTTCAGCCATTCCAGGCCGTCGCGCGTGCCTGCTTCAGCCAGGGTGAAATTCTTTTCCAGGTCATTGCTGCCAAACAAGATGGCGGCCGGCGAGGAACCGAGGGCGTCGCCCAGTTTCTTCACCGTCACCTGGCTCAAGTCCTTGTCGTAGATATACAACTTGTCACCGTCGGCTTGCAGCAGCTGTTCGTACGGTTTCAGATAGGTCCAGATGAACTTGCCTGGACGGGCAAATTCAAACGTGCCGCTGGCCGGCGTCGACACTTTCGCCTTGCCGCTGGCGTCCGCCTTCTTGACCTGGCGCTGCACGAACTCGCCCTTGGCCGACTTGGTGCCGGCCGCAAAGCTCTTGAATTGCTCGAGCGCGCTGGCCGAGGCGCTGGCCGCAAACAGCAGGCTGCAAACGACACTGGTCGCGCCGATCATTATTTTTGTTGCGAAAGCCGTGTTCTTCATTCTGTTTATCCTTGTTCGCTACTTGCCGCAGGCACCAGGATTTCCCGGTTGCCATTGGATTGCATGGTTGATACCACCCCGCTCTGCTCCATCTGCTCGAGCAGACGGGCGGCGCGGTTGTAGCCGATGCGCAAATGACGCTGCACCAGCGAAATCGAGGCGCGGCGGTTTTTCAGCACCACCGCTACCGCCTGGTCGTACAGGGCATCGGCCTCGCCGCCGCCCTCGCCCGGCGCGCCGCCTTCAGCGCCGTCGCCTTCCAGGGTGCCGCCTTCGAGGATGCCCTCGATGTAATTCGGTTCGCCCTGCAGCTTCAAATAACTGACGACTCTGTGGACTTCCTCATCGGAAACAAACGCGCCGTGCACGCGCATCGGCAAGCCGGTGCCAGGCGGCATGTACAACATGTCGCCCATGCCCAGCAGCGCTTCTGCACCCATCTGGTCCAGAATCGTGCGCGAGTCAATCTTCGACGACACTTGGAAGGCGATACGCGTGGGAATGTTGGCCTTGATCAAACCCGTGATCACGTCTACAGATGGGCGCTGCGTGGCCAGAATCAAGTGCAAACCAGCGGCACGCGCCTTTTGCGCGATACGCGCGATCAATTCCTCGACTTTTTTGCCCACCACCATCATCAAATCGGCCAGCTCGTCGATGATGATGACGATGGTCGGCAATTTTTCCAGCGGTTCCGGCGAATCCGGCGTCAGGCTGAACGGATTCGGGATGTGTTCTTCGCGTTTTTTCGCGTCAGCAATCTTTGCGTTATAGCCGGCCAGGTTACGCACGCCCATCTTGCTCATCAGCTTGTAGCGACGCTCCATCTCGTTCACGGCCCAGTTCAGCGCGTGGCCGGCCTGGCGCATGTCGGTGACGACGGGCGCGAGCAAATGCGGAATGCCTTCGTAGACAGACATTTCCAGCATCTTCGGATCGATCAGGATCAAACGCACGTCGAGCGGGTCGGATTTGTACAGCAACGACAAAATCGTCGCATTGATGCCCACGGATTTACCGGAACCGGTGGTACCGGCCACCAGCAAGTGGGGCATCTTGGCCAGGTCGGCCACGACGGGCTTGCCGGCGATATCCTTGCCCAGCGCGATCGTCAGGCTGGACACGCCATCGTTGTAGACCTTGGAGCCGAGGATTTCCGTCAGGCGCACGATCTGGCGCTTGCTGTTCGGCAGTTCCAGCGCCATGTAATTCTTGCCGGGAATGGTTTCCACCACGCGGATCGACGTCAAGGACAGCGAACGGGCCAGGTCGCGCGCCAGGCCCACGATCTGGCTGCCCTTGACGCCCGTGGCCGGCTCGATTTCGTAACGCGTGACGACAGGGCCGGGGTAAGCGACCACTACCTTGGCATCCACGCCAAAGTCGGACAATTTCTTTTCGATCAGGCGGCTCGTAAATTCCAGGGTTTCCACAGAGACCGTTTCCACCACGGGCGGCGCTTCATCGAGCAGCGACAGCGGCGGCAACTTGCCATCGCCCAGGCCTTCGAACAAATGCGCCTGGCGCTCCTTTTCCACGCGCTCCGATTTCACCACCGTCACCACTTGCGGCTCGATCTTCATCGGCGGCGCGGCCACGTGTTTCTCCACATGCTTGGCCCGTTCGATCACCACAACCTCGTCGCGGCGCACGGCAGCCACTTCGCCCTGGCGGCGGTCTTCGCGGTCCTGGTAGCGCAGCACGAACCAGTTGAATGCGTCTTCGATGGCGCCGCCGATGCGTTCGGCCACTTGCAGCCAGGACACATGGAAGAACAAGCTAAAACCCAGGCCGAACAGCAACAGCAGCAGCAAAGTGGCGCCAGTGAAACCAAAAGCCACGTGGGCCGAATGCCCCACCAGCTGGCCCAGCACGCCGCCCGGCTCGCGCGGCAGTTGCACGTGCAGGCTTTTTGCCATGCGCAGGTATTCCAGGCCCATGCTGCCGATCAGCATGATGGAGAAGCCGACGATACGGATCAGCATCTCGACATGGTGCTCGCGCTCCACCTCTTCCTCTTCCAGCAGGAAGCGGCGGCTCAACCGGCGATAGCCATTCCACACCGTGCGCAGCAGCCAGACGCACCACCACCAGGCGGAAAAGCCGAAGATATACAGCAACAAATCGGAGAAGGTCGCGCCCAGCTTGCCACCGAGGTTGGCCACCTTGTCGACGGAGGTCGCATGCGACCAGCCCGGGTCGAGCTTGTTGAAGCTGGCCAGGATCAGCACGAAATACAGGGCAAACGCGGCCAGCGCGAACCAGCGCGCCTCGGACAACAGCCGTACCAGCCGGTTCGGCAGGGGCCGGCGTTCGACCGGTTTACGGGTATAGCTATTTTGATTGGCCTGGGCTGGTTTAGTCATTCTGGGAAGCGCTGCAAGGTGAAAATGTTTCTGAAAGGGAATTTCCCATAATAAGGAAGTATTCTAAGCCATATATGCCCCGGACGGCCCCACGATTCGTCGCCACAGGCGGCTTGGTCTATAATCGTGGATTGCTTGCGCAAGCGCAATACGCCCTTGTTCTTCGCGCGTACGCCCCCAATTCGGATAGACCCCACTCATAGAGAAGCCTCCCATGACCACTACCAAACACGCCCGCGTTTTGATCCTCGGCTCCGGCCCAGCCGGCTACAGCGCCGCCGTCTACGCCGCCCGCGCCAACCTGAACCCGATGCTGGTCACCGGCGTGGAACAAGGCGGTCAGCTGATGACCACCACCGACGTGGAAAACTGGCCCGGCGACCCGATGGGCGTGCAAGGTCCGGACTTGATGCAGCGTTTGCTGCAGCACGCCGAGCGTTTCAATACGGAAATCGTGTTTGACCACATCCACACCACCTTCCTCAACGAAAAACCGATCCGCCTGAAGGGCGACAGCCACGAATACACGTGCGACACGCTGATCATCGCCACGGGCGCATCCGCGCAATACCTGGGCCTGCCATCGGAAGCACAATTCATGGGCAAGGGCGTGTCCGCCTGCGCCACCTGCGATGGATTTTTCTACCGCAACCAGGAAGTAGCCGTCGTCGGCGGCGGCAATACGGCCGTGGAAGAAGCGTTGTACCTGTCGAACATCGCCAATAAAGTCACGCTGATCCACCGCCGCGACAAGTTCCGCGCCGAAGCCATCCTGATCGACCGCCTGAACGCCAAGGTTGCCGAAGGCAAGATCGTGTTGAAATATAACCACACTCTGGACGAAGTGACGGGCAACGAAGGTGGCGTGACTGGCCTGAACATCAAGTCGACCATCGACGGCAAGGTCGAAGCGCTCTCCGTGCATGGCGTGTTTATCGCCATCGGCCACAAGCCGAACACGGGCATCTTCGAAGGCCAGCTGGAAATGCACAACGGCTACATCAAGACCAAGACGGGCCTGGAAGGCATGGCCACCGCCACCAGCGCACCGGGCGTGTTCGCCGCCGGCGACGTGCAAGACCATATCTACCGCCAGGCTATCACCAGCGCCGGCACGGGTTGCATGGCAGCACTGGACGCCCAGCGCTACCTGGAAGGCCAGGAGTAAGCGTCGCATGGCGTCGATGAAAGACTTTGCCGACCTGAAAGCGGTCAGCAAGCAGCTCAAGGAGCAGGCGGACGCGCGCGCACAAGCCGCGGCTGAGCGCGCCCAGCAGGTCAAGGTGCAAGCCGTGGAAAGCAATCTGTTCAAGGCCAGCATCGGCGGCGTCAAGCGCCTGCCCGAATCGGACCGCTACGTGCCCAGCCTGCCCAAGGCGGGTACGACAGGCACCCAGCAGCCGGCGCGCAAGCTCACGCCGGACGAGGACGATGCGGCCGTGCTGCGCGAGTCGCTGTCGGACTTGTTCGAGGTCGACCATTACCTGGAAAACGATCCTGCGCTGAACTACGCCCGCCCCGGCGTGGGACCGGACGTGGTGAAGAATATGCGCAAGGGCCACTGGCCCATCCAGGATGAGCTGGACTTGCACGGCTTGCGCCGCGACGAGGCGCGCGACGGCATCGGCGCCTTTTTGAACCAGGCGACGCGGCGCAAGCTGCGCTGCGTGCGCGTGATCCACGGCAAGGGTTTCGGCTCGAAAGGCCAGGAACCGGTCTTGAAATCGATGGTGCATAGCTGGCTGGTGCAAAAGGATGAAGTCATCGCCTTTTGCCAGGCGCGCCGCTCCGAAGGGGGCGATGGCGCGCTGGTAGTCTTACTTTCAGCGGCCCTGCAGCCCATCCGCTAGCCTTGACAGCAAGATATTACAATTCAGTAACAAGTTAGCCCCCGCACACGGCCCCGTTTGTCACCATTCGGGGCCGTGTCATGTTAACCTGTGACAATTATTTCCTGTCCTAGCGCTCCGCCCATGATGCCACCCCAATTGCCGCCTGGCTCGCTGATCAAGATCATTGAGGTCATCGCCATCCTGGTGGGCGCGTTTTCCGGCTTCATCGAAGCGCGCCGCAAGCGCATGGATCTGGTCGGCGTGTTCGTCGTGGCGTTCATTACGGCGTTTGGCGGCGGCACCTTGCGCGACATCCTGCTCGACAAGCGGCCCCTGTTCTGGGTCTCGCACCAGGAATACGCCATTCTCATCTTCGTGCTGGCCCTGACGGCCGCGCCCTTGATCCAGCATTTGCGGCAAATCGTCTCCGAACGCCTGATCGTCATTGCCGACGCCATCGGCCTGGGCATGTTCGCCATCGCGGGCGTGGCCGAAGCGACGCGCGCCGGCATGCCGCTCTTCATCGCCTCGATGATGGGGGTGATTACGGGGATTTTTGGCGGCGTGATGCGCGACATCGTCTGCAATGAAGTGCCGATGGTGTTTCGTGACGGCAAACCCTACGCCATCTGCGCGTTTTTCGGCTGCTGGGCCTACCTGCTGCAAATGCACTTCGGCGCCGAGCACGACTTCGCGCTGTGGACCAGCGCCAGCGGCATCACGATCTTGCGCCTGATATGCTGGAAATTCGACATGCGGCTGGGGCGCTGACGGCTAGCCGCCCCCGCAAGAAAACTTAGACTGCGTCCGGACCGGTCTCACCTGTGCGAATGCGGATGACCTGCTCCACGTCGCGCACGAAGATCTTGCCGTCGCCGATCTTGCCCGTGCGGGCCGCCTTGATGATGGCGTCGACCACCAGTTCCGACACACTGTCATCCACCACCACTTCGACTTTGACTTTCGGCAAGAAGTCGACCACGTACTCGGCGCCACGGTACAGCTCGGTATGGCCTTTCTGGCGGCCAAAGCCCTTCACTTCAGTCACGGTCAAGCCCGTCACGTTCACATCGGCCAGGGCCTCGCGTACTTCGTCGAGCTTGAATGGTTTGATGATGGCGGTAATCTGTTTCATGGCTACTCCTTAAAATTGTTGGATTGTGGACAGATGGCTGCTTATTCGTAAAACTTCGACGTGATGGGGTAGCGCCAGTCGCGGCCGAAGCCACGGTGCGTGACGCGGATGCCCACCGGCGACTGGCGCCGCTTGTATTCATTGATCTTGATCAGGCGCGTGACCCGGGCCACATCGGCCGGCGGATAGCCAGCCTCGACAATCTCGGCGATCGGCCGGTTTTCTTCCATGTACAGCTGCATGATGCCGTCGAGTACCTCATATGGCGGCAGCGAATCCTGGTCCAGCTGGTCGGCGCGCAGCTCGGCCGACGGTCCGCGCGTCAGGATGCGCTCGGGAATCACGTCCGACACACTGTTGCGCCAGGCGCACAGGCGGTACACCAGGGTCTTGGCGATATCCTTGATGACGGCAAAGCCGCCCGCCATGTCGCCATACAGGGTGCAGTAACCAACGGCCATCTCGCTCTTGTTACCGGTCGTCAGCACGATGCTGCCATGCTTGTTCGACAGGGCCATCAGCAAGGTGCCGCGGATGCGCGCCTGGATGTTTTCTTCCGTCGCGTCTTCCGCCAGTCCGGCGAACTCGTCAGCCAGGGTGGCGCGGAAGGCATCGAAGGTTTGCTTGATCGGAATTTCATCGTAGCGCACATTGAGGCGTTTTACCATGTCGCGCGAATCGATCCACGAGATATCGGCCGTAAATTGCGATGGCATCATCACCGCGCGCACCTTGTCGGCACCCAACGCATCGACGGCGATGGCCAGGGTCAGGGCGGAATCGACGCCGCCCGACATGCCGATCAGCACGCCCGGGAAGCCGTTCTTGCCTATGTAGTCGCGCACGCCCAGCACCAGCGCCTGGTACACCTGCGCTTCCGTCGTCAACGGCGCGGCCAGCGGCTGCGGCACGGGCGTGGCGCCGTCGAACTCGACCAGCTGCAAGTCTTCCTCGAAATGGCGCAGCTGGGCGCACATCGTGCCGGCCGCATCCATCACGAATGAGTCGCCGTCGAAAATCAGCTCATCCTGGCCACCGACCAGGTTGGCGTACACCAGGGCCAGGCCTTGCGCGCTGACATTCTTGCGCATGGTTTCATAGCGCAGATGCTGCTTGTTCATGTGGTACGGCGAGCCGTTCGGCACCAGCAGCACTTGCGCGCCGGCCGCGCGGGCGCGCATCGGTGCATGCTCGAACCACGTGTCTTCACAGATATTGATGCCGAAGCGCACGCCCTTCACGCCAAACACGAAAGCCTGGTCCGACGACGTGAAGTAACGCTTTTCATCGAAAACGGTCGTGTTCGGCAAGTCATGCTTGCGGTAGGTACCCAGCACTTCGCCGTTCAGCAGCACGGAGGCGGCATTGTGGCGCACGCCCTTCTCGTCTTGCAGCGGCAAGCCCACCACCACGTGCAAATCCTTGAACTGGGCCAGTTCCAAGGCCAGCCCCGCAAACGCTTCCTGCGTTTTTGCGTAGAATGCATTGCGCAGCAACAGGTCCTCGGGTGGATAGCCAACCAGCGACAGTTCCGGCGTGAGCACGATATCGGCGCCCGCCTCGAACGCGCGGCGGGAAAGGTCGAAGATCTTGGCACGGTTGCCGGCCAGATCGCCGACCGTACTATTCATTTGAGCAATTGCGACTTTGACTGTCATGATGATGATGGATATTTCGTTCTATTAAACAAGACAGGGGCGCGCAGACCGACGGTGGCGCCCCGAGAGTGATGAATGCACACTACAACAATGAATTATCGCACGGCTATCGTCTCTACTCTGGCTGATATTGGCGAAGCGGCCTGGTCTGAACTCTTGGCAAGCCAGGCGGACGCGAATCCCTTCCTTTCCTACGCCTTTCTGCACGCACTGCACGAGTCCGGTTGCGCCAGCGCGGACACGGGCTGGCAGCCGAATTACCTGGTGCTGTGGCAAGGCGAGACCCTGGCCGCCGCCCTGCCCCTGTACCTGAAGCTGCACTCGTATGGCGAATACGTGTTCGACTGGGCCTGGGCCGAGGCGTATCAGCAGCATGGCCTTGAATATTACCCGAAACTGTTGTCCGCGATACCGTTTACGCCTGTCAGCGGCGCGCGCTTGCTGGCACGCGATGGCGAGGCGCGCGCCGCCCTGCTGGCCTTCCTGCAGGCACAGCAGCAAGCCAGCACCGTCTCGTCCTGCCACATCCTGTTCCCGCCGGAAAGCGAAGCGCGCCAGCTGGAGCAAGCCGGCTACCTGATGCGTAGTGGCGTGCAGTTTCACTGGCTCAATCCCGGCTACACGAATTTCGAGCAATTCCTCGCCACCCTGGAACACAAGAAGCGCAAGAATATCCGCGCCGAGCGGCGCAAGGTACAGGAAGCGGGCGTGACGCTGCGCCAGGTGCGCGGCGTGGAGGCGACGTACGCCGACTGGCAACTGTTCCATCGCTGCTACAGCAATACCTATGCGGAACACCGCTCGTCGCCCTATCTATCGCTGGACTTCTTCCGGCGCATCGGTGCCAGCATGCCGCAGAACATCCTGCTGGTGATCGCCGAGCGCGAAGGCCGGGCCATTGCCGCCTCGCTGGTGATCCATACAGCCGATACCTTGTATGGCCGCTACTGGGGCGCGCTCGAGCACGTACCCTGTTTGCATTTCGAGACGGCGTACTACCAGCCGCTGGAATTTTGCATCGCCAACGGCATCGCCACCTTCGAAGGGGGCGCGCAGGGCGAGCACAAGATGGCGCGGGGCTTCATGCCGCAAAAGACCTGGTCCGCCCACTGGCTGGCCCGCCCGGCCTTTGCCGACGCCGTGCAGCGCTTCCTTGAGCGCGAGCGGGGCGGCATCGATGCCTACCTTGATGAATTGAATGAACACAGTCCGTTTCGCGCATAAAAAAACGCTCCCCGCCATGGCTGGCGGGGAGCGTTTTTTTACTGGGTGCTCTTATGCTTTTTCAGCATCTTTCTTGAACGCAGCGACGCCGTTCAGAATTTCTTCCTTGGCCACGTCAGGACCATACCAGCCGTCGATCTTGACCCATTTGCCTTTTTCCAGATCTTTGTAGTGCTCAAAGAAATGCTGGATCTGGCGCAAGCGCAGTTCGTTCAAGTCTTCCGGCTTTTGCCAGTGGCTGTAGATCGACAGGACCTTGTCGACTGGCACGGCCAGCACTTTAGCGTCTTCGCCCGACTCATCGGTCATTTTCAGCACGCCGATAGGGCGGCAGCGCACGACCACGCCTGGAATCAGCGGAAACGGGGTGATGACCAGCACGTCGACCGGGTCGCCGTCCGGCGACAGGGTGTTAGGCACATAGCCATAGTTGCACGGGTAATGCATGGCGGTACCCATGAAGCGATCGACGAAAATCGCGCCGCTTTCCTTGTCGACTTCGTACTTGATCGGATCGGCATTCATCGGGATTTCGATGACGACGTTGAAATCGTTCGGCAGGTCGCGGCCGGAAGAGACGTTATTCAAACTCATGGGGTTCCTCATTAGCGGATTGTGTTTTAACCGCGTAATTATAGCGAAGTACAGGCAGTTTGTGCGATGCAGCAGCGGCCCGCCTGCGTTTTGTGCCTCACGCCAACAACAATGCCATGCACGGCCCGCACTATGCAGATCGCGAGACAAGCATCGCAAAGTTTGGTCGTTCAGAAGGCTTGCTGCATCTTTTCACACATTCCTATTTATGGCAGTACGGAGCGCGTAAGAGACGTTACGTAGTTTGCTTGCCGTCAACCTTGTATTCGCAATTGAATACGCGACAGGTCTTCATCGTTGTTCAACGCGGCTATGGTTGGGCTTGTGTCTGAATGGCGGACCTGACCCTGCCACCCATAATCCGTGGTGCCATGGTTCAACTCACGGGAGGCCCACCAGAATTTGCAGCAATAGATCAAGCCCCGGCGGGTGAATTGCCGGGGCTTTTTTCATGGTGCGCCTGGCATGGGCTCACCACGAAAAAAGCCCTTCAGTCTGCACTGAACGGCTTTTTTACGTCTGGAGAAACAGCTTACTAACTGGCTTACAGAATGGTGGCCAGCGCGCACTGCCGGTAATGCGCGGCAGCCTGTTCCGTCTGCTGCAAGGCATCGTGCATCTGCGCCAGCTTCAGGTGGGCGTCGCGTACCATTGGCGGCTCGTTCGCGTCCGACAGGGCTTGCTCCAGGTGACGCTGGGCCTTGCCCCAGAGCTTTTGCTTGAGGCACAAGGTACCCAGGGTAAGGGCCAGTTCCGCGTCCAGCGGACGCTGTTTCATCCATTGCTCGCAATGTTCGATCTGCAGCAGCAGGGCCGGCGTGCCACTTGGGGCCGCCGCTTCGCGGTAGGCGCGCACGACGCGGTCGTCCCAGTCGGCGGCCAGCGATTCTTCGCACACGAGGCGCGCTTCGTCATGCAGGCCGCGCGCATTCAGGGCCGTGGCGGCGCGGCAGGCGATGTACGGCTTCACCCGGTCGCTGCTTGGCACGGTAGACCACACGCGCATCAAGGATTCAGCGTCATGCGATGGGTCGGACAGCAAATGCTCGTAGGCCAGCTCGCGCAGGCGCGACGACAGGGCCGGATGCAGGGCGCGGTGCTTGTCGAGCGAACGCACGAGGCGCAGCACTTCCGGCCAGTTCTTCGCCTGCTGCTCGGCTTTCAGCGACCATTGCAGGGCGTGGATATGGCGCGTGCCGCTGGCATTGAGTTCGCGCACGGCGGCCAGGGCCGCTTCCGGCTGGTGGTCGTCGACCAGCAATTCCGTCACCGTCATCAGACGGGCCGTCTTCAGACTGGCATCGCCTTCGACACGGGCCAGCCAGCTGTCGCGGCGTTCGGACTGGCGCATGCGGTGCGCGGCGCGCGCGCCGATCAGCGCGGCCAGGCCGGCGTTTTCTTCCAGTTCAGCGGCACGCAAGGCGGCCTTCTCGGCATGGCCGAAACGGCCTTCGAACAGGGCTTTCAAGGCTTCGCGCAAGCCCTTGTTGCCATCGCGCTCACGCTTGCGCTGGCGGTAGGCCGCCACTTGCGCCGGCATGCGCACGGTGGCGCGCACGGCGCGCACCAGCAGGTACAGCAGCACGAACAGCACCACCTGCAGCAACAGGAAGAAGTTCAGCGACAAGTCGATGCGGTAAGGTGGATAGAACAGCACCACGTTGCCGGGGTTGAAACGGGCCGTCACGGCGATACCGATCGCCGCGGCCATCAGGGCGAGTAACCAGAGAAATAGACGCATGGGCTCAGGACTTCGCTTTATAGTTGCGCACAGCCGTCAGACTGTCGGACAAGGTTGGCATTTCGATGGCCAGGTTGCTGCCCTGCACTTGACGCAGCAAGGCTTGCGCCGTCTGCGTGCTCTTGGCGCGGGTGTCGAAATACTTGGCCAGCGCATCCTGCGCGGCGATCAGATCATTCCTGAAGGCGGTTTCATTGCGCGATAACAAAGCCATGCGGGCATTGAGCAGGCGCAGCTTGACGTTTTCACGCAAGAAATACGATTGCGTCGGCGACAGCATCAGCGCTTCCGGCGTATCGACACGGCGGATGCGGATCAACTGACGCACGTCGGCCCACATGTCGCCGCTCCAGGTATTGAAGCCGTCGCGCACTTTTTGCAGCAGCGGTTCCGGTGCCGGTGGACCCACCAACTTGCCGCTAGCATCGCGCACTGGCTTGGCCTTGCCCGGTTTTTCCGGCGCGGCCGGCAAGGCCGGCGTTTCGTCGGACAGCATCGGCAGGGCGTCGACCTGAGCGATCACGGCATCGAGGCGCAAGGCCACGCCCGTCGAATCGACGCTGGGCAAAGCCTTGAGTTTTTCCATGTCGCGCCCGATGGCGCGGCGGATGGTGATGAATTGCGGCTTGTCCGAGCGCGACAGGCTTCGGTCCGCATTTTGCAGCGCGATCAGCGCGCCGGGCACGTTGCCGGCCAGTTGCAGCTGCTGGCTGGCCGTCGACAGTACTTGCTCGATTTCCGTCAGCGCCCACTCGTCGCGGTTCTTCGACAAGTCGTTATACAGTTGTTCCAGGGCCAGCTGCTGGCTTTGCGTTTCGCTCTGGCGGTTTTCCAGCGCGCCCACCTTGATTTCCAGCTCTTTCGTGCCTTCTTGCACGTTGCGCGCCAGCACGCCCGTTTCGGCGTTGCTGACATCGCCCTTTTGCAGACGCTTGGCCACTTCTTCGCGCAGGTTGCGGATTTGCTTGCTGGTCGACCAGCTTTGCGCAGCCAGCAGCACAGCCAGCACGATGACGGCAATGCTCATGGGCTTTTGCAGCTGTTCGAGCAGGCTAGTCGCACGGCCAGCGGGTTGGTCGGCCGCCTGCGGCGCCGTCTTCACGGCGCTGCCAGGCGTTGCATTCGGTTCGGAGAGTGTAGGCATTTCGTTCATGATCGTGATTGTAACGCGGCAAGCACTCCTGCGTCGCCTGATCCTGTCAAGGTGACACGGGCAAAACCCAGGGCCGCCGCCGTTTGTGCAATGCGGGCGTGCGGCACGATCAGATGCTGCTGTTGCATTTTCACAACAGCTATCTTTTTGCCATCCAGTTCCTCGAGCAGCGCCAGTAAACCGCGCAGCGCTTCCGAGCTGGTGATGATCCAGTCATTATTATGCTGCAACAACTTTTCCAGGGTCGCCCGCAAGGCCGGCGTCAGCGTTGGTACCTTGCGGCGGTAGGCAGTGACGAACTCGACTTCGGCACCGGCGGCGCGCAAGCCGTCGGCCAGGTAGTCGCGTCCGCCATCGCCGCGCACGATCAGCACGCGCTTGCCGCGCAGGGCCGGCAAGTCCAGCGCCAGTAACAGATGTTCGGAATCGCTGCGCGCCGTATCGAGCGGGCTGGTAATCGTCGCGTTCGCGTCCGTGACGCTGTGCGTCGCCAATGCCAGGCGGCTGCCCTCGCCCACCACGGCCAGCGGCAGGCCGGACGGCCAGGCGGGCAGGTGCGCAAAGACGCAGTCGATGGCATTGGGCGAGACAAACGCCACCAGGTTGTACTCCCCCAGGCGCGCCAGCACGGCTTGCAACTGCGCGCATTCCTCTTCGCCGTCAAGCGCGTGGATTTCCAGCAACGGCAGCAAGGTCACGGGCCAGCCCAGCGCCGCGATTTTGGCGGCCAGCGGCCCCGCTTGCGCCGCGGGCCGCGTGATCACCACGGTGTCAGGCATGCGGCGCCAAGCCTTCATGGTTGTCGGGCGTGACGGCACACGAGGCGAGGATGCCGGCAGCGTCTTGTCCACGCAGCAGTTCGGCCACCTGTTCGCCCAGCTGTTCCGGCGCAACGGCCGGGCCACTGACATCGGCGCTGGCCATGCGCGCGCCGTCGGGCGTGGCGACCATGGCGCGCAAACGCATCTGTTCGCCATCGATTGTTGCGAACGCGGCCAGTGGAATCTGGCAGCTGCCGCCGAAGATCTTCGACACCTTGCGTTCGGCCGTCACGGCTTGGGCCGTGGCCATGTGATTCAACGGCGCCAGCAGGCGTACCAGGTCGGCGCCATCGACGCGCCCGCTGCGGATCTCGATCGCCATGGCGCCTTGCCCGGCGGCCGGCAAGCTGTCTTCCGGCGCCAGCACGGCGCGGATGCGCGACGCCAGGCCCAGGCGTTTCAAGCCGGCGGCAGCCAGGATGATGGCGGCGTAATCACCACGGTCCAGCTTGCCCAAACGCGTATCGAGGTTGCCGCGCAGGGGCAAAATCGTCAGGTGCGGATAGCGCGCGGCGATCAGCGACTGGCGGCGCAAGCTGCTGGTGCCGACAACGGCGCCATGCGGCAACTCGGCCAGGCTGGCGTAATCGTTCGAGACGAACGCGTCGCGCGGGTCTTCGCGCTCGAGGATGGCGGCCAGGGCAAAGCCATCCGGCAACTCCATCGGCACGTCTTTCAACGAATGCACGGCCAGGTCGGCGCGGCCTTCTTCCATTGCCACCTCCAGTTCCTTGACGAACAGGCCCTTGCCGCCTACCTTGGACAGTGCGCGGTCCAGAATCTGGTCGCCGCGTGTGGTCATGCCGAGAATTTCAACGCTACACTGCGGATACAGGGCGGCCAGGCGTGCGCGCACGTGTTCAGCTTGCCACATGGCAAGACGGCTCTCGCGCGTGGCGATCACCAGTCGGGCGGGAATCTTGAGCTTCAATTCGTTCGGCGTCAATTCGTTCGAGGTCAATTCGGATGCTTTCAAAACAAGTTCTTTCGCTGTCATTGTCGTTGCGATTGTCATTGCGATTGGCGTTGCCATTTCGCCCGTCCGATATCAATTTGTATCGAAATGGCGCCCGGCGTCGCTATAATCGTTATCCCTTTGCCTAGAAGGCCAAGTCAGGCTAGCGTCCATGTTGAAGACTACAAATTTTATCATGCGCCCCCTCCCCTCTGCGGCCAAACGCCCGGTGCGATCCACATTCCCTTGCTTTTACACTTACTTTGGTTCTTTATTATGCTCAATGACGCAGTAGCACCAGAAATAGTTACAGCGGCCGGCTCCGACAAGGACGCGCCGCTGAAAGAAGATATCCGCCTGCTGGGCCGCCTGCTGGGCGACGTGCTGCGCGAACAGGAAGGCGACGCCGTCTTCAATGTGGTGGAAACCATACGCCAGACGTCCGTGCGCTTCCGCCGCGAAGCGGACGCGGGCGCCGCGCTGGAACTCGACGCCATGCTCAAGGAACTGAGCCGCGAACAGACGATTTCCGTGGTGCGCGCCTTTTCCTACTTTTCGCACCTGGCCAACATTGCGGAAGATCAACACCACATCCGCCGCCGCCGCGCTCACCTGCTGGCCGGCTCGCCAGCGCAAAAGGGCAGCGTCAGCTTTGCGCTGAAAAAACTGCGCGCCGCCGGCGTGCCGCGCAAGACCGTCGACACCTTCTTCCAGGACGCGCTGATCGCCCCCGTGCTGACGGCCCACCCGACGGAAGTGCAGCGCAAGAGCATACTCGACGCCGAGCACGACATCGCCCGCCTGCTGGCCGAGCGCGACTTGCCACAGACGCCGAAAGAACGGCAAGCCAACATGCAACTGCTGCGCTCACGCGTCTCCACCCTGTGGCAGACGCGCATGCTGCGCTACTCGAAGCTGACGGTGGCCGACGAGATCGAAAACGCCCTGTCCTACTACCGCATCACCTTCCTGCGCGAACTGCCGGGCCTGTATGACGATATCGAGGACGATATCGCCGCCGAATACCCGAATGGCGACGGCACCATCGAACCGATCAACGCCGCCTACGTGCAGATGGGCAGCTGGATCGGCGGCGACCGCGACGGCAACCCCAACGTCAACGCCGGCACCATGCAGCATGCGCTGGCGCGCCACGCCACCACCATCCTCGACTTTTACCTCGACGAAGTGCACACGCTTGGTGCGGAATTGTCCGTCTCGACCCTGATGGTGGGCGTGAGCGCCGAACTGCAAGCGCTGGCCGACCAGTCGCCGGACGCCTCGCCACACCGCAGCGACGAACCGTACCGCCGTGCCCTGATCGGCATCTATGCGCGCCTGGCCGCCACGGCGCGCGCGCTGGGCGCCACCAACATCCTGCGCAAGGAAGTGGGGCCGGCCGCCGCCTATCCCGACGCGGCCGCGTTTGTCGCCGACTTGCGCACCATCGTCGCCTCGCTCGAATCGCACCACGGCGCGGCGCTCGTGCGCCCGCGTCTGGCCACCCTGGCGCGCGCGGCCGACATCTTCGGCTTCCACCTGGCGTCGCTGGACATGCGCCAGACGTCCGACGTGCACGAAAGAGTGCTGGCCGACCTGTTTGCGAAAAGCGGCGTGGCCGCCGACTACACGGGCCTGTCCGAGGAAGACAAGCAAGCGCTGCTGCTGAACGAACTGGCACAGCCGCGCCTGCTGTACTCGCCCTACATCGGCTACGCCACGGAAACCGATTCCGAGCTGGCGATCCTGCGCGCGGCGCGCGACATCCGCCAGCGCTACGGCGCGCGGGCCATCCGCAACTACATCATTTCGCACACGGAAACCGTGTCCGACTTGCTGGAAGTGTTGCTGCTGCAAAAGGAAACGGGCTTGCTGCGCACCGATTGGAAGGTAGGCGGCGAAGGCGACAGCACCTGCGAGCTGATGGTCATCCCCCTGTTCGAGACCATCCCCGACCTGCAGCGCGCGGCCGGCATCATGAGCCAGGTCATGGCCTTGCCGTTGGTCAAGCAATTGATCGCCAAGCAGGGACAGTTGCAGGAAGTCATGCTCGGCTATTCCGATTCAAACAAGGATGGCGGCTTCCTGACCTCGAACTGGGAACTGTACAAGGCGGAACTGGCGCTGGTGTCCGACTTCCAGAAGGCCGGCGTCAAGCTGCGCCTGTTCCATGGCCGTGGCGGCACGGTGGGCCGCGGCGGCGGACCCAGCTACGAAGCCATCCTGGCGCAGCCGCCGGGCACCGTCAACGGCCAGATCCGCCTGACGGAACAGGGCGAAATCATCGCCTCGAAGTTTTCCAACGCAGAAATCGGCCGGCGCAACCTGGAATTGCTGGTGGCCGCCACCCTGGAAGCGAGCCTGGCGCCGCAGGCGGCCAATCCCGCGCACGCGAGCCAACTGGCGCAGTTCGAAGACGTGATGGCGCAGCTGTCGGACCTCGCCTACCACGCCTACCGCCACCTCGTGTATGAAACGCCGGGTTTTACCGAGTATTTCTTCTCGGCCACGCCGATTGCGGAAATCGCCGAACTCAACCTCGGTTCACGCCCCGCCTCGCGCAAGGCCAACCAGCGCATCGAAGACTTGCGCGCCATTCCCTGGGGCTTTTCCTGGGGCCAGTGCCGCTTGCTGCTGCCGGGCTGGTTCGGCTTCGGCAGCGCCATCGAGGCGTGGATCAACGATGACGCGGGCGCCGCGAAAGATGACAAGATCGCCACCCTGCGCGCCATGTACGCCGAATGGCCCTTCTTTGCCACGCTGCTGTCGAACATGGACATGGTGCTGGCCAAGACGGACCTGGCGATTGCCTCGCGCTATGCGGAACTGGTGGCAGACCAGGACTTGCGCGAACGCATCTACAAAAGCATCACAGACGAGCATGGCAACACCTTGCGCTGCCTGGAGCTGATCACTGGCAACACCGAGCGCCTGGCGGGCAATCCGCTGCTGGCCCGTTCGATCCAGAACCGCTTCGCCTATCTCGATCCGCTGAACCACTTGCAGGTGGAATTGATCAAGCGCAACCGCGCCCTGTCGGCGGAAAGCAAGATCGACGAAAGGGTCCACCGCGGCATCCAGCTGTCCATCAATGGCGTGGCGGCGGGCCTGCGCAACACGGGCTGATCGCGTCAGGCTACCTTTGGCAGGCAGGGGCCGGCACCGCAAGGGCCGGCCCTTTTGCTTGCTCGATGGCAAAATATTCTCAAGAAAGCAACAATTGGTATTACACTAGCGGTTGACACCTTTCCCACTGCGGCCTCATGCGCACCGCAGCGGCCAACCATGACGCCAGGGACGCGGATGAGCAAATGGTCGATTGAAACACTGGGCGCGGCATGCGCCGCCCTTATCCTGATCATGCTGGGCTGGGTGGCCGGCGTGGCCTGGCAAGAGCTCGACTTCTGGGAGCATGTCTGGCTGGCCTTGCTGCTGGCCGCTGCCGCCGGCGCGGTCATCTGGCTCATGCGCAAGCTGCGCAGCCACCTCGCCATGACGCGCGCGCAGCTCGACGAAAGCCTCATGCGCTACCAGCACCTGAGCGAAACGGCGCAGGACGGCATGTGGCAAACGGATGCGCACGGCCGCATCCTGTACGTCAACCAGCGCCTGTGCGACATGCTGGGCGTTCCCGCCGAACATCTGCTGGACCACTCCATGGACGAATTCCACGACGAGGCCACCTTGCTGCGCCTGTGTCCGCTGCGCCAAACGGTGAAGGATAGCTGCATGGGCGAACTGCAGTACCGGCATGGCGACGGCACGGAGCGCTGGGCAATGCTCAGCGGACGCCGCCTGTACGACCGGCACGGCAGCTTGACAGGCGCACTGGTCATGGCCAGCGACATCACGGAACATAAGCGGGCCGAGCACGCGTTGAGCCTGGCCCATGCGGAGCTGGAAAGCCGCGTGGCCCTGCGCACGGCCCAGCTGCTCGATGTCAATCTCCAGCTGTCCGCGGAAATCGCCATGCGCGCGCAAACGGAAGCGGCCCTGGCGCGTAGCGAAGAGCGGCTGCAGGACATCATTTCCATGATGCCCCTGTCGCTGTTCCTGAAAGATGCCGATTCGCGCATGCTGCTGATGAACCAGGCCTGCGAGCAGCAATGGGGCGTGCGATTCCAGGATATCGCCGAAGGACGCGACGTGCAGCACTTTCCTGCGGACCAGACGCAGGGATTCCACGCGGCGGACCAGGAGGCGTTTGCCAGCCGCAAGGTGGTGATCCGCGAAGAACTGGTGTGGAATGCGCGGCTGCAGGAAAACCGTCTGCTGCAGACGCATAAAAAACCCATCTTCGATGCACAAGGCCGGCCGCAGATGATCATCGCCATGGGCATCGACATCACGGAAAGCAAGCGCAACGAGGAAAACCTGCAGCGCACCCTGGCCCAGCTGCGCGAACTGACCGACCACCAGCAGACCATCAAGGAAGAGGAAAGGCGCCGCATCGCGCTCGACATTCATGACGACCTGGGCCAAAACCTGATGGTGCTGCGCATCGACGTGTCGCTGCTGCACGCGCGCACGGCTAAGACCCACCCGCGCCTGCACCGTCATGCGCAGCGCGTGCTCGACACCATCGACGCCACCATCCGCTCGGTGCGCACCATCATCAATGACTTGCATCCCAGCGCGCTGGCGCTGGGACTGGGCCCGGCAGCCGAATGGCTGATCCGCCAGATGGAGGGCCGTGGCGCCATCCGCTACCGGCTCACGCTCGACAGCGAGGCGCCCGACCTGGGCCTGGACCAGCGCCAGACGTCGGCCATCTTCCGCGTGCTGCAGGAATCGCTGTCGAACATCGTGCGCCACGCCCAGGCCAGCGAAGTGGAAGTGGCGCTGGCGCAAGATACGGACGCCATCGTGCTGCGCATCAGCGACAACGGCATCGGCATGCAGCCGGGCGACCACGGCAAGCGGACCGCCTTCGGCCTGAAAAGCATACGCGAACGTGTCCACGCGCTGGGCGGGGAACTGCGCATCGACAGCCAGGCGGGCCGGGGCACGGCGCTGGCCATCCACCTGCCGCAGCAGGCAGCCGCGCCAGCCAATAATGACGAAATACAAAAATTACTAAAAAAAGTAGTAAATTAGGTATGTATTTATGCCATAAAAAAGTATAGTAAGTTTTTTCTTTGAGGAAACTATCATGCCGCCACGGTTCGCCTGCTTTCCCGCTCCACTGCTCGGCCTGCTCCTGCTAGCCGCCGTTCCCAGCTCCAGCGCCACCATCAATGCCGAACGCGGCTTTGGTGAAAAAGATGGCAATGGCAGCATCGCGTCCGACCTGAACCCGGCCGGCCTGGTGGCCGGCATCATCATGGAGGAAGAAGGACGGCGCCGCGCCGTGACCTATCAGCATGGCCGCATCCGCGAACTGGGCACCCTGGGTGGCAATGAAGGTTTCACCAAGGCCATCAATACCCATGGCGTGGTGGTGGGCTCGGCGCAGACGCCCAGTGGCGCCTGGCATGCATTCCGCTTTGAAGCAGCGGGCGGCATGCGCGACCTGGGCACCCTGGGCGGCACCAGCAGCTATGCCACGGCCATCACGCGCGGCGGCTCGATTGCCGGCTATGCCGATACCAGCGGCGGCGATTTCCACGCCTTTGTCACGAAAGCCGACCACAGCCTGCAGGACCTGGGCACCCTGGGCGGCGCCAGCAGCTATGCCAGCGGCCTGAACAACCATGGCGTGGTGGTGGGCACGGCGCAGCGCGGCGACGGCTACCGCCGCGCCTTCGTCTACCGCCCCGGCACGGGCATGCAGGAAATCGGCACTCTGCCCGGCGGACGCATCAGTTCAGCCACCGCCATCAATGACGCTGGCCTGATCGTGGGCGCTTCGGAAACGGCGAAGCGCCGCTGGCACGCCTTTGCCTGGGACGGCAAGCGCATGCTCGACCTGGGCGCCCTGATCGGTCAGGGCGACAGCTACGCCACGGCCGTCAACGCGGCCGGACATGTCGTCGGCAGCGTCAATATCAACGGCTTTGAACCGATGACCTTTGTCTACAAGGAAGGCGTGATGACGGTGCGCCGGCGCGACGACGGCCTGTACCTGACCAACAAGATCACCGATGCGGGCCTGGTGGTCGGCGCCATCTATACGGGACATAAATTCCAGGCCTTCGCCGTACCGTCGCAAGCGGCTCCCGCACCGCACCGCAGCAATCCATTGGACTGGCTGGTGATCACCATCCTCATCTCCGCCAGCGGCGTGGTGCTGTACAAATTGCAGCGCAACTATCGCATGGGCCTGCTGGGAGCGCGTACCCGTTTTATGTAGGCAAGGCACGCGACGGACGTAAAAAAAGAGGCTTGCGCCTCTTTTTTCTTGCCAAATGCTTAGTCGCGCACTTAGTTTTGCGTCAGGAACGTCTTCAACTTGTCCGAACGCGAAGGCTGGCGCAGCTTGCTCATGGCTTTCGCTTCGATCTGGCGGATGCGCTCGCGCGTCACGTCGAACTGCTTGCCCACTTCTTCCAGCGTGTGGTCGTTCGACATTTCCACGCCGTAACGCATGCGCAGCACTTTCGCTTCGCGCGGCGTCAGCGAATCCAGCACTTCCTTGATCACGTTGCGCATCGACGCGTGCAATGCGGCGTCCAGCGGTGCCAGGGTGGTGTTGTCTTCGATGAAGTCGCCCAGTTGCGAATCGCCATCTTCGCCCATCGGCGTTTCCATGGAAATCGGCTCTTTGGCGATCTTCATGATCTCGCGCACCTTGTTTTCCGGCATTTCCATCTTGACGGCCAAGGTCGCCAAGTCCGGCTCGCTGCCCGTTTCCTGCATGATCTGGCGCGAGATGCGGTTCATCTTGTTGATCGTTTCGATCATGTGCACCGGCACGCGGATGGTGCGGGCCATGTCGGCGATCGAACGCGTGATGGCCTGACGGATCCACCAGGTGGCGTAGGTCGAGAATTTGTAGCCGCGGCGGTATTCGAATTTATCGACTGCCTTCAGCAAGCCGATGTTGCCTTCCTGGATCAAGTCGAGGAATTGCAAGCCGCGGTTGATGTATTTCTTGGCGATCGAGATGACCAGACGCAAGTTGGCGACCGTCATTTCGCGTTTCGCATGACGCGCACGCTTTTCGCCGGCCGCCATCTGCTTGTTGATCTTGCGCAAGTCAGCCAGCGGCAGTGCCACGCGCGCTTGCAGGTCGATCATCTTTTTTTGCAGTTCCTTGACGGCAGGCACGTTGCGGCTGAGGATGGCGCTGTACGGATACTTGCAATCGACTTCGCGGTCGACCCATTCCAGGTCGCATTCATTGCCCGGGAACACCTTGATGAAGTGGGCGCGCGGCATGCCGCATTTGTTCACGCACAGCTCCAGCACGGCGCGCTCAATGTGGCGCACTTCTTCCATCTGGCCGCGCAGCGTGTCGCACAACTTTTCCACGACCTTGGCCGTGAAGCGGATGCCCAGCAGTTCCTGCGAGATGGCTTCCTGCGCCTTGATGTAGGCTTTCGAGTTGTAACCCTCGGGCGCCTTGCGCATCTTGTCGTACTGCGTCGAAATGACGTTGAATTTCTCCAGCGCATTCTTTTTCAGCTGCGCCAATTGCTCGCTGGAGAAACCGGCCGCGCCGCCATTGGCGTCGCCGTCTTCTTCCTCGGCTTCTTCTTCCTCTTCCTCGTCGTCACCGCTGGCGGCGACGGGCGCTGGGGCAGCGGCTGGTGCCGGGGCATTGCTTTCGTTCAAGTCAACAAAGCCATCGACCACTTCATCGACCTTGATTTCGTCGCGCGCGATTTTTTGCGACAGGGCAACGATTTCGCCGATGGTGGTGGGGCAGGCGGAAATCGCCTGGATCATGTCTTTCAAGCCGCCTTCGATGCGCTTGGCGATCTCGATCTCGCCTTCGCGCGTCAGCAGCGCCACGGCGCCCATTTCACGCATGTACATGCGCACGGGGTCGGTGGTGCGGCCGAAGTCGGAGTCGACGGTCGACAGGGCGGTAGCGGCAGCCGCTTCCACTTCATCGTCGCTGGTGACGGTGGCGACGTTGTCGGTCAACAACAAGCTTTCCGCGTCAGGGGCGCGCTCGTAGACAGCGATGCCCATGTCGTTGAAGGTGGCGATGATGCCTTCGATGGCTTCCGGATCGATGATGTTTTCCGGCAATTGGTCATTGATCTCGGCATAGGTCAGGAAACCGCGTTCCTTGCCCATATTGATCAAGCCCGTGATCTGCTTGCGGCGGCGTTCCAGGTCCGCTGCCGAGGCTTCCGGATCACCGAGCGCATCCGCCAGGCCGCCCTTGGCCTTGCGGTCGCGCGCTTTCGACACGGCCTTCAGTTCGGCGCGCTCGACGGCGTTGAGTGCAGCCACTTCATCGTTTTCCGGCGTAAATTCGCTTGGTTTGCGGCCACGGCGGCCCGGCACCTTGACGGTCGGCAAGAAGTAATTCGAGGTATCGATGGCGGCCAGGGCATCGGCGTCCGTGGTCTTGCTGACCACTTGCGCGCCGGTGATGATGGTCACGGGCGCCGCTTCGGGCTTGGCGCGCACGACTTTCGAACGGGCAGCCGTCACCACTTTATTCGTGGCGGCGCTTTCGCTAACCTTGCGTTGCGCGGCCGGGGCCTTGGCGCCAGGGGCGATCTTCACGCTTGGGGCCTTCGCCGATGCGGCGTCGGCGACCTCGGCGACCTCGGCAACGGCCTCCGCGTCTGGCGCGCTGACGACCGCTTCCGCAGCCGACTCGGCCGGTGGCACGGCAGCCAGGCGCGAACGGCTTTTCTTTACCACGGTGACGACGGTGGGCGCCGTCGTGACGGTGGCTTCCGGATTCGCTTGCGCATTATCGATGAAGTAAGATAAAGTCGTTTTGGGTACGGCAAGTGGTGCCGCGGCTGGGCGTGGCGCCTTGGCGGACAACGTTAAAGTTTTAGGCGTATTCTTCATGAGATATCTCTTAATGCGAGACCAGATAGTGTCGGCGCGAAGTGAATGATTCCACCTAAGCCTGCGAAACCGGACTCGATGGAGCGTGTTGTTGCGGCTGCCGTCAAAGGCAGCGGCGCCTGTCTATCGGGACGTTCAAAGCCCGCGCATCCAGCGGCGGCGGGGCCGAAGCCGGGTCAGATAAATAAGCGATGTACATTGCGGAATGAAAAAAAGCCCGTACCAGAACGGGCTTGAATCTATTGTTGTTCAGTGAAGACACAGCGGAGAGCAAGATTATGCACGAAGGCCAATTATCTGGATAATTGATAAGCAAAATATCTGATATCAAAAATATCAATAATGATGGCCCTGCACCGCACTGCTCCTATCCCCTGCACACCTGAGCCAGACCGTCAAATACTGAGTCCAGTCATCAGCGCAAGCCGACATTATACACATTTCAAGCATTTCGCGCTGCACGCACTGTAGTACGGCCCCGCTTATCTCAGCGCAAGTTGCCAAAAAAGACAATGCACTTGCCTGTGGCGCGTGCTATGCTCCCCTTTTATAGCCCAACCAATGATGTCGATGACCAGCTCCACGCCAGACCAGCAAGCCACCACTCCTGACACGCCAGTCGATGCAGCCCCAGCGGCCGCAGCGACCACGCCGGCACCTGCCGGCCTGACCGCGCGCGCCCTGCTGAAGCAGTTCCAGGAGCAATTCCCGCCATTCCGCGATTGCCTGCCCTTGTCGATCGGTATCGACAAGCAGATCCTGGCGCGCCTGCCGGATCTGGACCGCAAGCTGATGCGCACGGCACTGGGCATCCACACGGGTTCGCTGCGCTACCTGCGCATGATGGAAAAAGCCAAGGTACGCTACGACCTCGACGGCACGGCCGGCGCGGAAGTGACGCAAACGCACCGCGACCACGCCACGCAAGTATTGCAGCAGCGCTTCAAGAAAGAAGCCGAGCGCAAGAAAGCCGAGCGCGACGCGGCTGCCGCCGAAGAAGCGAGCCGTTTACGCCTGGAAAAACTGAATCAGCTGACCGCGAAATTCTCGCGCAAAGGCTGATCCGGTTTCATGGACACAGCTGCCGCATCGCCACTGCCCCCCTATCAAGGCATTGCACTCGACCACGTTAAGCTGGTACGCACCAGTGACGAAGCCAGGGCAGCCATGGCCGCCCTGCTGGCAGCGGACGCCATCGGCTTCGATACGGAATCGAAGCCGACGTTCGTCAAGGGAGAGTCATCCACGGGGCCGCACCTGATTCAGCTGGCCACCGACGACATCGCCTACCTGTTCCAGGTGGGCGCCACGCCGCCCCTGGCTGAACTGAAAGCCATCCTTGAATCGACCACCACGCTGAAGGTGGGCTTTGGCCTGTCCGACGATGTCAAGCGCCTGCGCAACAAGCTGGGCATTGTTCCAGCTCAAGTGCTCGACCTGTCCGTGGCCCTGCGCGGCGGCCAGCGCAACGACCTGGGCGCCAAGACGGCCGTGGCCAAGTTCTTCGGCCTGCACTTGCAGAAGTCGAAAAAGATTTCCACCACCAACTGGGCGACGTCGCGCCTGACGGAAAAGCAGATCCTGTACGCGGCGGACGATGCGCAAGTCGCCCTGCGCGTGTACCGCCGCTGGATCGCCGACGGCGGCAAGGTAGCGCCGCAAAAAGCGTCGCGCGCCAGCACGCTGCCGGCCACGCCGCCCTCACCCGCCTGAGCCGGCGCGCCTTCCTGCAGCATCAGCAAGAGCAAGTCCATCGGTACCCACCGGCGGTCGTGCAATGGTCGCACGAAACTGGCGCCACCACCACTGTGGCGCCCAACTTTGCCGCATTCCTGGCACTGCCGGGCCGCCTGGGATGAAACCCGGCAGCCGGCGCTGCCTTATTTGACGAGGCGCAAGGTCAAGGGATAGCGGTAGGTGATGCCATTGCTGGCCTTGACGGCCGCGACGATCGAGCACACCAGGTTGGCCAGCGCCACCACCCAGAACAGGAACAGGCCGATCAGCACGAACGACAGGATGAAGCAGGCGAAATACCAGATGATCAGGGTGATCTGGAAATTCAGCGCTTCGCGGGCGTTCTCGGCCGAGAATTTATCCGCATCATCTTTCTTGATCAAATAAATGATCAGCGGCGCCACCCAGCTGGTGAACAGGCCGCCAACATGGGACAGGATGGCGATCGTCGTATCTTGCGTACGAGCCACTTCCGGCTGCGTGTTATCCATTATCATTCCCATCATTAGTTATAGATACTTCAATATAACAGCAATATTTCTTTTTGAAATGAAACACTTGCTGGCGCAAGGAACTTTTTTTGCCTATGTCACCGTCAGATGTAGGAATTCTCACAATGTGGGCTTCCATTCGGCTGGCCGCATGATTCGCTCCCGCGTGGTGAGTATGCAGAGTCAGACAGCTGCGCAGCGGGAAGATTCCGGCATTTTCCCTATTTGCCGGGGACAGAGCCGACTTTTTTTCATGCGCCGCTTGCCGCCGCCAGCGCCAGCCGCCCCAGCGTGGCGATGGCGTCTTCCAGCTGCGGACTCCACGGATGGCCGTAATTGAGGCGGATGCAGTGGCGAAACGCGCGCGTGGCGGAAAAGATGGGGCCGGGCGCGATGCTGATGCCGGCCGCCAGCGCGCTACGGTGCAAGGCCAGCGCATCGACGCCGGCAGGCATTTCCACCCAGACAAAATAACCGCCCTGCGGCCGCGTGACCCGCGTGCCAGGCGGAAAATGCACGGCGATGGCTTGCAGCATGGTGTTTTGCTGTGCCGCCAGGGTCAGCCGGAGCTGGCGCAAATGCCGGTCATAGCCGCCCTGCGCCAGGTAATCGGCCAGCGCCATCTGTAGCGGTATCGGCGCCGACAGGCTGGTGGTCAGTTTCAAGCGCTCGACCTGGCGCGCGTAGCGGCCCGCCACGGCCCAGCCCAGCCGGAAACCGGGCGCCAGGGTCTTGGAAAACGAACTGCAATGCATCACCAGCCCCGCGCTGTCATGACTTTTCGTCAGGCCGGGGCGCTGCTTGCCAAAGTACAGCTCGCCATACACATCATCCTCGATCAGCGGCACGCCATGGCGCGCCAGCAATTCCACCAGTGCGCGTTTCTTTTCAGGCGGCATCAGGCTGCCCAGGGGATTCTGGAAACTCGTCATCAGCCAGCACGCCTTGGGCTGGTGACGCTGCAGCAACTCTTCCAGCGCCGCCAGGTCGACGCCGTCGCGCGGGCTGGTGGCGATCTCGACGGCCTTGAGCTCCAGCCGCTCCAGCGCCTGCAAACAGGCATAGAAGCTGGGCGACTCGATCAGCACCGTGTCGCCAGGCCGCGTGACGGCTTGCAGGCACAGGTTCAGCGCTTCCAGCGCGCCATTCGTGATGACGATATCATCGCTGGAGACGAGCACGCCATCGAGCTGGTAACGCAAGGCGATCTGGCGGCGCAATTCCGCATTACCCAGCGATAAATCCGTGACGGTGCTCCACGGATCGAGGCGGCGCATGCTGGCCGACACGGCCCGCGCCAACCGTTCCATCGGAAACAGATGCGGACTGGGAAAGGCCGAGCCGAAGGGCACGATATCGCGCGCGCCCACAGCGCCCAGCACCTCGAAGACGAGGTCGCTGACATCGACGGTGGTGCTGGCGTCGAGCGGGCGCGAGCTGTCCGGCTCGGGCGCCAGCGCGGCGCGCTGCGGCGCCACGTAATAGCCGGAGCGGGGGCGCGAGACGATCATGCCGCGCGCTTCGAGCAAATAATACGCCTGGAACACCGTCGACGGGCTCACGCCCCTGCGCGCATGCTGCTGGCGCACGGAGGGCAATTTATCACCAGGCAACAACAGCTGCGTGCTGATCATGGCGGCGACTTCTTCCGCCAATTCTTCATATCGTTTCAACCCTGCTCCTCAAACTGATCCGTAGTTTTATTGCACAACTGATCCGGTCACAATGACAGTACCCGGTATATGCTAGGGTAACAACATCCGGGCAGCAACACCGGCACGCCATATTGACCGACGAGACAGCTTATTTTCCCATGCGAATTTCCGTGCAACTGCATTCCTTCTCCATACTGGCCCTGACCCTGGCCGTCGCCTTGCCCGGCATGGCGCTGGCCGCACCGGCCGTACTGCCGGCGCGCCACGACAGCCTGGAACAGCGCATCAAGGCGTGCACGGCCTGCCATGCGCAAAAGGAACGCCACGACGCCTTCTTTCCCCGCATCGCCGGCAAGCCGGCCGGCTACCTGTATAACCAGCTGCTCAATTTTCGAGAGGGAAGGCGCCAGTATCCGATGATGAACTACATGGTCGAGCACTTGCCGGACGACTACCTGCGCGAAATCGCCGACTATTTTGCGGCGCAGCACCCTGCCCCGCCGCCGGCCCAGCCCAGCAGCGCCGGCACGACGGCCCTGGCGCGGGGCAAGCAACTGGTGCTGCAAGGCGATAGCGCAAAAAAAATCCCGGCCTGTATCGCTTGCCATGGCCAGCAGCTGGCCGGCGTGGCGCCCGCCATTCCCGGCTTGCTGGGCTTGCCGCGCGACTATATCAACGCCCAGCTGGGCGCCTGGAAGAATGGCATCCGCCGCGCCCATGCCCCCGATTGTATGGCGCAAGTGGCGCAGCGCCTGTCGGACGCAGACGTGGGCGCCGTCTCGGCCTGGCTGGGCACGCAAGTGGCCAGCGCCGACGCACGTCCCGCCAGCAGCATCGCCCTGCCCTTGCCGCTGCACTGCGGCGGCGTGCCGGGTTCCAGCGCGCAGGTGGCGCCATGAAAAAATGGATGATCGTGGCCGCCATCGCGGCCATCGGCGCGGCCGGCGCCAAGTTCGTGCTGTACCCAAGCGACGACCCGGGCCCGCCTGCCGTTGCCAGCACCCTGAGCCAGGAACAGCTGGTCGCGCGCGGCGCCTACCTGGCCAAGGCGGGCGACTGCATGGCGTGCCACACGACGCGCGGCGGCGTGCCGTACGCGGGCGGACGGGCCTTGCAAACGCCGTTCGGCAAGGTGCTCTCGCCCAACATCACGGCCGACAAGGAAACGGGCATCGGCAGCTGGACGGCCGACGATTTCTGGCGCGCCATCCACAACGGCAAGTCGAAAGATGGCCGGCTGCTGTATCCGGCTTTTCCATACACCAGCTACACCAAGGTGCAGCGCGAAGACAGCGATGCCCTGTATGCGTATTTCCAGAGCCTGTCGCCGCACAGGCAGGCAAACGCGCCGCACGCGCTGCGCTTCCCCTATGACCAGCAAATCGCGCTGGCCGCCTGGCGCGCGCTGTACTTCAAGCCGGGCGTGTACCAGCCACTCACGACGCAAAGCATGGAATGGAACCGCGGCGCCTACCTGGTGCAGGGCCTGGGCCACTGCAGCGCCTGCCATAGCAGCCGCAGCACCCTGGGCGGCAGCGACGACGGCCTGTCGGGCGGCCTGATCCCCGTGCTGGGCTGGTACGCGCCTTCGCTGACGTCGGACGCGGAAGCGGGCCTGGGCGACTGGGACACGGCGCATATCGTGGAATTGCTGCAAACGGGCGTCTCGCCGCGCGCCACCGTCTTCGGCCCCATGGCCGAGGTGGTGCGGCAAAGCTTGCAGCACATGGGCACCTCCGACGTACAGGCGATGGCCGTGTACCTGAAAAGCTTGCCCGCCCCGGCGCAGCCCGCACAACGCGCACCGCGCGACACGTCGGAGCAAGCCAGGCAGCAACTGGCGCTGGGCGCGAAACTGTATGAAGCGCACTGCGCGAGCTGCCACCAGGCCGACGGCAAGGGCCTGCCACCCGGCTACCCGCCGCTGGCCGGCAACCGCGCGCTGACGACTGACTCGGCCGTCAATGCCATCCGCCTGGTGCTCAACGGCGGCTTTGCGCCGGGAACCAGCGGCAACCCGCGCCCCTATGGCATGCCACCGTTCGGCCCCGTCATGGATGACGCCGAAGTGGCCGCCGTGGTGACGTATCTGCGCGCCTCGTGGGGCAATGATGCGCCGGCCGTGTCGGCGCTGGAGGTCAACAAGTATCGCAGCGTGCCCCTGGAGTAGCGCGCATACGAAAATAAAAAAACCGGCAGCGCCGGTTTTTTTATGTCAGGCTGCCGTTCTCAACGGAACTTGCTTTTATGCCCCGTTTTCAAATCCAGCGCATAGCGCACGCCGTTGTCTGTCAGCATGACTTCATCGGGCGGCTCTTCGCCCGCCAGGGCGCCGTCAATCAGGGGCAAGCCTTCGCCCTTGCGCATTAGGTCGTCGCAGCGCTCGTACACGTTGGCGCAGCCGGTGGACGCCATCAGCGATTGCACGATGGCCACTTTCCATGCGTCGACGCCGCCCGCGTTGAATTCGCAGATCAGGTAGCCTTGCACGCCGCCAAACAGCTGCACCACCAGGCCCGGCAAGCCCTCGTCTTCGCCCTTGATCAGGGTCAACAGCTGGTTCTCGCCCGCCTTCTTGATGGCAGGCAATTTTTTCTCGATGGCGGCCTTGACCCGGCGCTTGATCAGTGCGTGGTCGACAGGTTCGTCTTCCTTGAAGCTCCAGATGCGCGCGCGGATCTGCGACTTCGAATTGTAGGCGGCGCGGGCGATGAACTGCTTCGCCGAGCTTTGCACAATGGCCGTCGAGCCGGGCTTCATTTTTTCCTGCGGCTTGCCTTCGACTTTTTCAATCGCGGAGGCGTAAATCCACGATTGGCCCAGCAAGCTCTTTTCCTTGCCCTGTTTAATGGTGATGATCAGCATGTAATTCCAGTAGTGTGAGCGGCGCGTGCCGGTCGTCGTATATCCCAGCGACATGATACCTCATGCCATCCTGTCGCATCTTCCTGCATTCTGTCCCGCCAGCATTGCCGTCTGTCGCAGCGCGGTACGCAGGCGTGGCCGGCTGGCATACCATGCATGCAGTCCAATTCAAAACAGGGAGCAAGAATGACACACGCAATTTTCCAACTCCGCCACCGCCGCCACGCTGGCGCCGCCACGGCCCTGCTGCTGGCAGCCTGCGCCCTGGCCATGCCGGCCGCGCCGGCGCTGGCGTCGCCGCTGGACTGGATTTCCGGCAACAGCATCCAGGGCAGCGGCAAGCTGCAAAAGCAGACGCGCGAGGTCGGCAATTTCCATGCCGTGGCGCTGAATGTGCCGGGCACGGTAGAACTGCGTATCGGCAACACGGATAGCGTCACCATTGAGGCCGATGACAATATCCTGCCGCTGATCGAGACGGCGGTGGAAAACGGCACCTTGCGCATCCGCCCCGCCAAGCGCAACGCCAACTTCCGCCAAAGCAGCCTGATCATCGTCATCCAGGCGCGCCAGGTGGAGCGCATCAGCGTGGGCGGCTCGGGCAACATCACGGCAACGGGCTTGCGCGCCGAGAAGCTGCGCTTCGACGTGGGCGGCTCCGGCTCCATCAACGCGCGCGAACTCGACAGCCGCATGGTGTCCGTGGCCATCGGCGGCAGCGGCAACTTCAAGGCCAGCGGCAAGACGGAGCAGCTGACAGCATCGATCGGCGGCTCGGGCAATATCCAGGCGGGGCGCCTGACCGCGCGCGAGGTGCAGGTCAGCATCGGCGGCTCGGGCGAGGCGGAAGTGTGGGCCAAGGATGACTTGAGCATCAGCATCGGCGGCTCGGGCGAAGTGAGCTATTACGGCGATCCGCGCATCAGCCGCAGCATGCAGCGTTCGAGCAGCATCAAGCGCCTGGGCAGCGCGCCCAATTAAATGCCTGCAATGACAAAAGCCCGGAGCGCTCCGGGCTTTTTGCGTTTCAAACGCTCAAAATCAGCGTGCCGGCTTCACCGGTTCGCGGTCGATCAAGACCGTGTTGACGCTGTCGGTCAGCCAGATCTGGCCATCCTGGATCGTGCATTGCAGCTGCATGCTGCGCTGCGCCAGCTTGCTCATGTCTTGCGCCGCCTCGGATGGCAGGTTGATCACGGTCAAGTTCTTCGCCCGCTCCAGCTTGTTCGCTATCTGCTTCCACCAGATGTGGCTGGTTGCACCATAGCTGTAGACGATCACCTGTTCTGAACGGCCGCAGGCCTTCAGGATGCGTTTTTCGTCGGGCTGGCCCACTTCGATCCACAGCTGGATGGCGCCAGTCAAGTCTTTCTGCCACAGGTCGGGCTCTTCCGTGTCGAACAAGCCCTTGGTAAACGTCAGTGCTTCGTCGGCGTGGATGGCGAACGCCAGCAGGCGCACCATCATGCGCTCGTCTGTTTCGGACGGGTGGCGCGCCAGGGTCAGCGCGTGATCCTGGTAGTAGTTGCGGTCCATGTCGGCGATCTGCAGATCGGCTTTGAAAATTGTTGCTTTAAGGGCCATCGTGTTTCTGTCTCGGTAAAGTGGATGTCAATATTGTACGGGCGACGGGATCAGCGGAATACCACGGTCTTATCGCCATTTTTCAGGATGCGGTGCTCGACGAACCATTTCACGGCGCGTGCCAGCACCACGCACTCGACGTCGCGGCCGATGGCCGTCAGGGTTTCGGCATCCATCGCATGGTCGACGCGCTCGACATCCTGCTCGATGATGGGGCCTTCATCCAGGTCGCCCGTGACGAAATGGGCCGTCGCGCCGATCAGCTTGACGCCGCGGTGGTGCGCCTGCGCATACGGCTTGGCGCCCTTGAAGCTGGGCAGGAAGGAGTGATGGATATTGATGGCGCGGCCGTCGAGCGCCTGGCACAGGCCGGGCGACAGGATTTGCATGTAGCGCGCCAGCACCACCAGGTCGATCTTGTGCGTGTCCATCAACTCGATGATCTTCGCTTCCTGCGCCAGCTTGGCCGCTTCCGGCGCACCGGCCGCCAGCGGCAGGTGGTGGAAGGGAATATTGTAGCTGGCCGCCAGCTGGTAGAACTCCATGTGGTTCGAAACAATGGCGGGAATTTCCACGTTCAGCAAGCCGCTCTTGTAGCGGAACAGCAAATCGTTCAGGCAATGGCCGATCTTCGACACCATCAGCATCACGCGCGGCTTGACGCGCGCATCGTGCAATTGGCCATGGAATTGGCCATTGAGCTGCATGACTTGCGACAAGTCGGCGAAGTCGCTGCGCAGCTGGGCGTCGCTGACGGCGCCGTCTTCCAGCGCGAAATGCACACGCATGAAGAACAGCTGCGATTCCTGGTCGCCGAACTGGGCGGAATCGAGGATATTGCAGCCGTGTTCGGCCAGGAAGCCGGACACGCGGTGCACGATGCCGCGCTGGTCCAGGCAAGACAGGGTCAGGATATATTCGGGATGCGTCATGGTCGCGGAATAAGGCAAAAAAAGGTGGGCTATGCTCGGCTCAGCCACGCGCGCCGGCCATCGGCTGCGCTGCCGCGAGCCGGCTATTGTCGCACGGCCGGGCCTGTAAGCCGGCATTTCCCACACAAGCTGCATGGCTGCCAGCGACGGCAAGCCGATTCCGGTTCATTTGATCTGGCGCAAAGTCATCGCGATTTCCCGCCTGCCAAGCGCCATTCTCGCGCCAAACCGGCATCCGGCGTGGAACCTGGCACGCCATCTGGCGTCTATCTCTTTGCTTGTTTCAGCACACGTCGCATCCGGTACACCGGGTGTTTCTCGGACCAGATTTTCATTGAGGTAGAACATGTTCACCAACAGTATCCCCCAAAGTCTCAGCCCCGCCCTGAAGTCCCACCTGGAGACCCAGTGCAATTTCGCCACAGAACTATCGCGCAAACTGTTCGATACGACGCAGCAATTGGGCGAGCTGCATCTGCGGCTGGCGCAAGACCTGCTACAGGAATGGAACAGCGCCAGCCAGCAACTGCTGTGCGCGCGCGACGCGGGCGAGTTCATGTCGCTGGCCGCTGCGCAGGTGCAGCCGGGCAGCAACAAGCTACGCCAGTACCAGCAGCAACTCGGCAACCTCGTCGCCAGCGCCCATGTCGAGATGAACCGCACGGCAGAGAACCACCTGCCCGAAGCCAGCCGTACAGCCGTGGCTTTCGCCGATGAAGTGGTACGCAAGACGGCCGAAGAAACGGAAAAAGCCACACAGCGCCAGCGTGAAATCATCGAAAAAATGCACGCCACGGGACGCCACGATGGTGCAGGCCGCAGCCACGAGACCGGCAAGCAATCCGATCAGGCGCATTGAGTATCTGATTCCCACTCGACAGCAAGGAGAGCGACATGGCTAACAGTAATGAGCAGGGCAAAGGCGCTGGCAACACCCAGAAAGCCAGCGAATCGGGCAACGCCAAAGGCACAAGCAAACGCGGTTTCGCCGCCATGAACGAAGAGCAGCAACGCGAAATTGCCAGCAAGGGCGGTCAGGCAGCCCATCAAAAGGGCACGGCGCATGAATTCGACTCGGAAGAGGCACGCCGGGCCGGGCAAAAAGGTGGTGAAGCCGTCAGCCGCAACCGCGAACACATGGCGGAAATCGGCAGGAAAGGTGGCGAAAGCCGACAATCGGCCCAGCGCGCCAATGAAAGCCGCAACAGTAGCACGGCACGCAGCGGCAGCGCCGAGCAGCAAGCCAAGGCGAGCCGGCAAGGCAGCAAGGACGAGGACGAGGACGACAGGGGCTAGGGCTAGGGCTAGGACTGACCAGGCTGACCTGCGCGCGCCGCTTGACGGTGGCACGGGGCGCGCGCAGGCGGCCCCGTGAAGGGTTGGCACAGCGCGGGGCGCAGCGGTATGGTACATTCTCGCCTTACTGACACCTCCGCGCCCCACCCCGCCCCCCCGCATGCAGCCATCCCTGAAATACCTGAGCGCCTATTCCGAACAAACGCAAGCGCAAGTGCAACAACTGATCGCGCAAGACAAGCTGGGCGAAGTCCTGTTAAAACGCTACCCGAACGCGCACGATGTGCGCAACGACAAAGCGCTGTACCAGTACGTGCAAGACTTGAAGAATGAATTCCTGCGCAATGCCGAGCCCATCAACAAGGTGGCATTCGACAGCAAGATCCATGTGATCCAGCATGCGTTGGGCTTGCATACCTCGATCTCGCGCGTGCAAGGCGGCAAGCTCAAGGCCAAGCATGAAATCCGCGTGGCCACCATGTTCAAGGAAGTGCCGCTTGAATTCCTGCGCATGATCGCCGTACACGAACTGGCGCATGTGAAAGAAAAGCAACATGACAAGGCGTTCTACAAGCTGTGCACGTATATGGAACCGCAATACCACCAGTACGAATTCGACGTGCGCCTGTACCTGACGCAGCTCGACCTGTCGGGCCAGCGCCTGTGGTCGTGACGCGCTCCTAACAGAAGCCCCCAGCAGTTGCACCGGGGGTTCTGTTTGCGTGCGCCAGCCTGTCAGCATAGCCACCTGGTAACACTGGCGGCTTCACGTATGCGCGTAGGCGCGTAGGCGCCGGCGTGGCCGGCACCCTGCTCAAGTTCAGGTTCAGGCGGCGTTCTTGCGGCGGCGCAGGAAGGCCAGCAGACCCAGTCCGCCCAGCAGCATGCCGTACGTGGCCGGTTCCGGCACGGCGCTCACACTGGCGGCGATATTATCGACCTGGAAGGTGTGCAAGGCGCCTTCCTTCCACGATGCCGACAACAGATTGTTGAAGCCCGTAAACGTGTAATCGCTGAAAGTATGGCTGCCATCGAGACTGAAGGTCTGGGTCACCGTGCCGCCGCCTACCTGACGGCCGATGAACGTCACGTCGTAGGAGCCAGGCAAGCTCACGAAGTCCGCCAGGCTGATCGAGCTCAGCGAGAAGGCTGCGCCGTCGGTGCGGCTCATGGTTGTTCTCGACAAGAATGTGGCACCAAGGCCCGCCGAACCCGCATAAGCAAAGTTGCTTTGATGCGCAGAACTCAACAGGCCCAAGAAGCTGCTGTCGAAATCGTAGCCGCCTTCGGAATAGGAGTTGAAGACGGAACCGAAGATGCCGGGGTGTTCCAGCGCATCGAAGCCGATGGTGGTGGTTTGTGCGTGGGCGCCGCCAGCGGCGAGAAGGGCGGCGACAGCGGTCGCGCGCAAGAGGGTCATAGGTTTCAAAATAGCATCCTTTCGAGATGATGAAGTAGCGTGGCTGTGGCAACTTGAAGCAGATCGGCACCTTTTTTTGGGAGTCTGTACAACACTCGTCGGTGTCCGATATTCCTAACTTTTGAACAATGCCAGTAGACCACACTCATGCATAAAATGCATTTTCATTTTCAAAAAAACATGCCAAATAGAAAATATTGTAGCTATATTTTTATTAATTGATTTGTTGAGCTTAATCAATTTTCCCGTGCAGAAATAAAAAAGCCATGCACTTTCCAGGGCATGGCTGTATTGCATTGCATTACATTGCATTGACGACGCTAGGGCGCGCACTCCTTCAGGCGCTGCACCAGCGCCGCAGGATCGGCTTCGGCGTTCAGGAAAGCCGCGTGCTGCGGGCGGATGAAGCCCTGCTCCCTGCCATTTTCCACGAAGGCCAGCAAGCCATCATAAAAACGGTCCACATTGAGCAAGCCGATGGGCTTGGCGTGCAAGCCCAGCTGGGCCCACGTGAGCATCTCGAACAACTCTTCCAGGGTGCCATAGCCGCCGGGCATGGCGATGAAGGCATCGGACAGGCTGGCCATCATCGCCTTGCGCTCATGCATGTCCTTCACGATGAACTGGCGCGTCAAGCCCGTGTGGCCCACTTCGCGCTCAACCAGCTGGGTGGGGATCACACCCGTTACCTCGCCGCCCAGGCGCAGCACTTCATCGGCGATCACGCCCATCAGGCCAACCTTGCCGCCGCCATACACCAGTGAAATATTTTCTGCCACCAGCACGCGCGCCAATTCACGCGCCGCCACGGCATAGTCCGGCGAGACGCCCGCGTTGGCGCCACAGTACACACATAAAGCCTTGATCACAGTAATCCTTATCCTTTCAATTCATCGATCGCCGCCTCGACCTCGAGGCGTTCCTTGGCGTCCAATGCCACGCAGTCGGCCGCCTTTTCATACAGGGCCAGCGCTTCCGCCAGCTTTTTCTTTCCGTCGAGCATGTTCAAAGCGCGCGCATATTCGCTGTGCGCCAGCGCCGAATAGGGCGTCAGGGCCAGCGCCGTCTTGAAATGCTGGTAGCCGTCTTCCTTGTTGGCGCCGTAGGTCAGGCTGCCGATCATGGCGCCGACCTTGTCGATAATTTCCGTATGATAAATCCCAAACGCGATATGCGCTTCCGCATGCATGGGCGCCACCGTCATCGTGCGGTCCAGGCTGTTGCGCACGCGCGCGCCCATGCCCTGCGCCAGTGCCTTGACGACGGACGTGCCCAGCGCGTAGCGGCCCAGGCTGTAGGCATGCCAGTAGTAGCCGGCCGGGTTGTCCGGCTGCTCGCTCTGCTGACGCTCGCAGCGCTCCGCCACTTCTTCGTACATGTCGAGTTTCTGGCTGTCGTTCACTTCCAGGTGCGTGGCGTAAATGCAGGTCGCCTTGTGCGCCACCGCATAGCCGGGCACGCCAACGGCCAGACCCAGCTTCGCGGCGCGCTCGAAGTCGCCCGCATGGAAGGCCAGCCAGGCCTGCACCAATGCAGAGTGCGTGGGCAAAGGCTCCACATCGCCCGCATGCAGGCGCGCCCAGGCCGCCTCCAGAGTGTGCGGCGTGTAGACATATGCCGCGTCCGGATAGGGAAATTGTTTCCAAGCCATACATGTCTCCTGTAATTAACGACATGGCGCCAGCAGCCGCGTCAGTCATTCTTGAGTTTGGTCACATACTCTTCCGACAGTTTGCGAAACAGCAAATGCGTTTCATTGCGTAAATACGGTCCGATCAGGGACAGCACCTGGTAGCAGCCACGCGCCAGCGCATCGGACATCGATTGCTGCTCGCTGTACTTGCGCGGGTTGCGCACATATTCATACGACAGCCAGTAGGTGGCAACGACCACCATATTCGTCGCCATCGCAGCGACTTCCATGTCCGACGCTTCGAGCGACTGTTCGCTGCGCAAATCTTCGCACAGCTGCGTGGCCACCTTGATCTTGTGCGCCAGGATCAGCTTGAAGTGCAGTTCCAGCTTGCGGTTGCGCGACAGCAAATCATTGAGGTCGCGATAGAAAAAGCGGTAGCGCCAGATCAGTTCGAACATCAGGTGCAAATACAGCCAGACATCCTCGATATTCGAACGGCGCCCGTCAGGCACGGTCAGGATGCGTTCGATTTCCGCCTCGAACTGGACGAAGATCGAATTGACGATGTCGTCCTTGTTACGGAAGTGGTAATACAGATTTCCCGGCGAAATGTTCATCTCTTCCGCAATCACGGTCGTCGTGATATTCGGCTCACCAAACTCATTGAACAGGCGCAGCGACAACTCCAGGATGCGTTCGCGGGTACGGCGTGGTGCTTTTTGTAGCATGGCGGGCAATCTCTCTGTGTTCTGCCGCAAGCATACCACCTAAGATAGCCGTAATGAAACACTCGGCCCCACGGCGCCGGCGAAAAACGCAAGCAAAAAAAAAGCCTGCGCGAGCAGGCTGGAGGCATGCTGCACCAACTCAGGCCGGCGCCGCTTTTTTCTTCGCCGCCGCGCTCGCAGCAGGCTTGCTCACTGGCTTGCTCGCTGAATTGCTCACTGGCTTGGCTGCGGCGCGCGGCGCGGCCCTGGCTACCGGCTTGGCCGGTGACCTGGCGACGGCTGCTTTCGGCGCGGCTTTCGGCGCCGCCTTCACGGCGGGCTTAGCCACAGCCTTCGGTTTGGGCGCCGGCGCGGCCTTGGCCGACAGCGTCGCCACCTGCACGCTCAAGGCATCGATCTTGGCGTGCAGCGCGGCGATATCGTTTTGCATGGGCACGCCGATGGTGGCCAGGGCGCGCGCGACGCGCTCTTCAAACACTTGCTCGAGCTTGTCCCAGGAACCGCTGGCCTGCTTGCCCACGCCATCGGCCAGTTTGCCGACGCTATCGCCGACATCGGCCACCTTGTCTTCGGCGCGCTTCTGGAATTCCGTGCCTTCCTTCACCAGCTTGGAAAACACGCGCCCGCCCTCTTCCTGCGCCTTGGCGAAGGCACCCAGGCCCGCTTGCCAGATCTGCTGCGCGGACGAGCGCACGGCGCTCGCCAATTCCTTGTCTTCCGTCAACTCCTTCAATTTCTTCACCATCGCCCGCTCCCGTCATATGAAAGGCCATGCCACTTCATGGATGCTTTTTATTCTAGAGAGCAAAACTAGAGACGGGAGTCTAATTCGATAGAAAGCTGCTTCTAAACGTGCGCTGGCGCACGCTGTGGCAAGCACCTAGGCCGCCACTTTCACCGGGCCATGCAGCAGCTTGTGCAGGCGGAAGCCTTCTCGGATATTCTCGCGCAGCACGGCGCCTTTCCACGGCTTGGTATAGAAACGGTCGATGGCGCCACGATTGATGGCCGCCATGATGGGGGTCAGGTCGGCAAAGGCGGACAACATGATGCGGAAGGTGTCGGGGCACAGGTGCTTGACCCGCTCCATGAATTCGGTGCCGCTCATGAGCGGCATGCACTGGTCGCACAGAATCACCTGCACCTTGTGGCGCGCCAGGATGTCGAAACCCTCGGCGGCCGTCTGCGCCGTGAGGATGCGGTAGCCGTCCTGCGCCAGGAAGTCGCTGAGTACGTCGAGCATGAAGACATCGTCGTCGACGATCAGCAAAGTCTGCTGCTCTTCGCCATCGGCCTCCTGGGGCGCTTGCAGCTGCTTGCCTTTCATCAGCATCTGCTCGAATTCGTCCTGCGGCACGGGGCGGCTGAAATAATAGCCCTGCATCTCGTCGCAGCCGTGGCGCCGCAGGTAGGCCAGTTGCGCATCGTTTTCCACGCCTTCGGCGATCACTTCCAGCTTCATGCTGTGCGCCATGCTGATGATGGCCAGCACGATGGCCGCGTCATCCGGATTGCTGGTCACTTCGCGCACGAAGGCGATGTCGATCTTCAGCTTGTCGATGGGGAAGCGCTTCAGATAGGCCAGGCTGGAATAGCCGGTGCCGAAATCGTCGATGGAAATCTGGATGCCCAGCGCCTTCAGGTTGCGCAGCACGGCGATGGTTTCCTCGGCGTTCGACATCAGCGAGCTTTCCGTCAGCTCCAGTTCCAGCAGGTCGGGCGCGATATCGTACTTGCTGATCGCCCTGAGCACCTCTTCTTCCAAGCCGCCGACGAAAAATTGGATGCCCGACACATTCACGGACAGGTGCACGGGACCGATGCTGCTGGCGCCCCACTCGCTGATCTTCTTGCAGGCCTCGTCAAGCACCCAGTTACCGACCCGTACGATCAGCCCCGTTTCTTCCAGCAGGGGGATGAACAGGGCCGGCGAAACCATGCCGAGGCCGGGGCGGCGCCAGCGTATCAGCGCCTCGGCGCCGCTGATGCGTCCCGAGATGATATTCACCTTGGGCTGGAAAAACAACACGAATTCCTCGTTGTCGATGGCGCGCCGCAGGGCATTTTCCAGGTCCAGCCGCGCCATCGATTGCGCATTCATTTCCGCCGTGAAGAAGCGGAAGGCATCGCGCCCGGCCTCCTTGGCGCGGTACATGGCCGTGTCGGCGTATTGAATCAGCGTGTCCGCATCGACGCCGTCTTCGGGGAACACTGAAATGCCGATACTGACTGTCACCGTCACCTCGTGCCCCAGCAAGTCGAAGGGCTTGCGCATCGCTTCGCGGATCTTGTCGACCACGCCCACGGCATGCTGGGCACCCTCGGGCAGCACCAGGATGGTGGCAAACTCATCGCCGCCAAAGCGGCCGATGGTATCGCGCACGCGCAGGCAATCAACCAGGCGACTGGAAAACTGGCGCAGCAGGTCGTCGCCGAGGGTATGGCCCAGGGTGTCGTTGATATTCTTGAAGCGGTCGATGTCCATGAACAGCACGGCCACGGCCCATTGGTGTTCGGCCGCCTGGGCCAGCGAATGGGTCAGCGAGGCGTAAAACTGGCTGCGGTTCGGCAAGCCGGTCAAGGTGTCGAAATGGGCCAGCTTCATCAGGCGCTGCTCGGCATCCTTGCGCTCGGTGATGTCGCGCGCCACGGCCACCAGAATCCAGCTCTCGCCCGAGCGCAAGGTGCGCCGCTGCACTTCCACCGACAGTGGCGAACCATCCTTGCGCTGCAGCTGCAATTCCGTTATCGGAGCGCCTTGATCGCCCGCCAGCAGCTTGTTGTACAGATCTTCCAGCTGGGTCTCGCCCTCGTTCGCGCGCCCCGGCCCCACGCGCAGGAAATCCTCGCGTTCAAAGCCCAGCATACGGCAGGCAGTCTGGTTGACATCGACGAAGCACATGCCGGCGCGGTCGACGAGGAAAATCGCGTCGGCCGTGGCATCCATCGCCAGGCGAAAGCGGCGCAAGTCTTCATCGAGGCGGATACGCTCCGCCATGTCCAGGGTCAGCTGCTCGTGGTGGCGCTTGATTTCGTCGTACAGCAGCAGGTTGTCGTAGGCGACGGCGATCTGCGCCGCCACCGTGGCGGCCACCCGCTCGTCGACTTCGGAAAACTCGTTCGCCCCCAGCTTGTCGACCAGGTACAACCAGCCGTGGCTGCGCTCGCGCGAGGCGATGGCGACGCCCAGGAAGGAGTGCACGGGTGGATGGGTGTCGGGCAGGCCCAGTGCACCGGGGTCACCTTTCAGGCCATTGACACGGTAGGGCTGGCGCTGCTCCAGCAAGCGGTTCAGGATGCCCGTGCGCGGCGCGCTGGCAATGCGCTCGAGGTTTTTCTCTGCACCGCAGGAGGAAAAATAACTAAGCTTTTCGGCGCCCGCTTCCAGCACGCCAATACAGGCGTACTTGGAGACGCAGATATTCTGCGCCACCTTGCAGCCTGCCTCGATCAAGGCGCGCGGATCGCGTTCTGCGCCCAGCTCGATGCCCAGCTCGATCAGGGCCGTCAGGCGCAGGCTCACCGCCTGCAGGCTCGACAGAGAGCGCGACAGGCGCTCCGTCATGATGGCCAGGTCTTCGGGGATGGCGGCCTGGCCCTCGCGCTGGCTGGCCAGTTGCGAAATCTGCTGGCTGCTGGACTCGAGTTCGTCGAGATAGCCGCTGACCTGGTGCTCGATGCCGGCCAGTTGGCCAGTGGCGGGAGGGGTCGTACTGCCGCCCGCGCCCGGCACGGCGGGCAACTGGGAGGCTGCCGGCATCAGTCCCAGCGCCTCGTTGACCGTGCGCACGATGACCTCGGGGTCGGACGGCTTGGGCAACACCCAGCGCACGCCGCACGCCTGCGCCAGTAAGATCGCTTCCTGCTCGCGGTAGGTGGCCGTATAAAAGATGATGGGCACGTCGGCCAGCGCAGGGTCGGCATGCACGCGCGTGACGAATTCGTAGCCGTCCATGTTCGGCATGAGGATGTCGGAGATGATCAGGTCCGGCCGCTCGGTACGCAGCACTTCCAGCGCGTCTGCACCATTCGCCGCCTCGAGCAGGCGGTGGCCGCCGTAGCCCAGCAGTGCGGTCAGGAACTCGCGGTTCAGCACATGATCGTCAACGATCAATATGGTCGCTATGTCGTTTTTAACTGGCGTCGACGGCGCCCCGGGTAAAAAAGATTCCAGCTCCGCCACAAACAGGTCCGGCTCGATCGGCTTGCCGATATAGCCATTGAAACCCGCTTCGAGCAGGCGTTCGCGGTCGCCCACCATGGCCAGCGCCGTCACGGCCAGGGCCGGGATGTTGCGCAGCAGCGGGTCTTTCTTCAGCTCGGCCACTACGCCATAGCCATCGAGCTTGGGCAAATGCACGTCGCAGATGATCAGGTCCGGCAATTCGCTGCGCGCCATGCGCACGCCCTCTTCGCCGTCATAGGCGGCCAGCGGCGTGTACCCGAAGGCACGCAACAGATACACCATCAATTCCATATTGGTGGCGTTATCTTCAATAATCAGGATACGTGCGGACAATTAGCACCCCCAATGAAAACTGCATGGACTCATTTTCTGCCTGCACCCAACTCTCCGCTTGCGCGGCAACATGCTGATCCTACAACATTCTGCCATGCATCGCCGCAAATATCTCGCATGCGGATGCGCATGGCGCGGCACATACGGCCCCGGCAATCATTGCTGGCCGTCACCTTCATGATGCTAGCTTAATACAGGACGCCAGTGGAAAACAGCATTTTCTGAGCCTGTACCTGTTAAACCTGAGCAACAGCAGAGTCAAAAGAGACAGTCTTGCCATGCAGACAAAACACAACAGGATTCAGGAAAAATGGGGGCAAGACGGTGGCTAGACGGCTTCGACCTTGATAGTAATTTCCGCTACCAGCTGACGCAGCACGCGCGGATCGCTGGCCAGCGCCACGTGGCCGATACCGCCGAAGGCCAGATTGCGCGCGCCGGGCAAGTGGGCGGAAGTTTGCGGTGCGACAATATTATCGTGATGCGAATACATCGACGTGATCAGGGCGCGCGTTTCCGGCGTCTCGCTGGCGGCCAACTGCGCCAGCCAGGCGCTTGGTGCGCCATTGATACGGCTCATCTGGCGCGCATTGGCGCCCGCCGCCACGTTGGCCAACACCGTACCGTGGTGCGGCGTGCCGATAGTGAAGATGCGCGCCACGCGGGCTGCGCCGTAATCGCGCAGCCAGGCGCGCGCTACCAGACCGCCCATGCTGTGGGCAACGATGATGACACGGTTGCTGCCCGTGCGGGCGCACAGCGCCACGATGGCCCGCTCCACTTGCGGCACGAAATCCTCGATGTCAGCGGCTATGGGTTCCAGATCGACGGCGTCATGCGCGATGCCGGCCCGCGCCAGCTGGCCGCTCAGCTGCGTCCAGTAGCCGCGGTTGCACACATAGCCATGGATCAGCAGCACCGGCAAACCCTGAGAATCCGTGGCGGCATCCAGCGCATGCAGGCGCGGTCGCAGCATGCCCCACGACGAGGTCCACAGGGTGGCGCGCAACTCGCCCAGGAACAGGCGCGCGATGCCGCGGACACCCAACTGATAGTCGTGTGGCACGACGCTGCCCAAACTCCGGCTCTGCCAGAAATTGCGCGCCACGATCAGCGCGCGCATCGCCAGCAGCATGACGACCGCCAACAGCAGGGCCATGACGGGCGAAGCGACGCCCCACGCCTGCATGGCCAGGTAGGCAAACCCCAGCACGGCCAGCACCTGCAGCAGCATCAGCCACTTGAGGATGCGCGCGATCATGCGGCGGCTGGGGCGGCGACAGGCATGGGCACGGGGGCCGGCTTGCCCGTCACCGCTTGCGCCAGGCCGCTGGCCAGGCGCGCGGCCAGCGCATAAATCGTCAGTTGCGGATTGGCGCCGATCGAGGTGGGGAACAGCGAGCCGTCGTGCACCGACAGGTTGCGCACGCCGTGGTAGCGGCCATCGGCACCCGTCACGCCCAGGCGCGCTTCGTCCGACATGGCGCAGCCGCCCATCACGTGGGCCGACACCACACGCGCCAGCAAGGCCTTCATCGGCAAATCGCCGATGGCCTGCTTCGCCTGCGCCCAGCTCGTATAGTGGCTGGCCAGCTCGTGCACGGGATACACGCTCTTGGCGCCGGCGGCAAACTGGATTTCCGCCATCGACAGCAGCGCGCGCCGCACGCCATCCCAGATGAAGGGCGTGAGCGGATAGTCGAGCACGGGCGCGCCAAAACTGTCGAGAGATACGCTGCCGCCAACCGCCTCATGGTGAAAGCCGTCGCGCAGCAGCGCCAGCAAGCCGTGCGCATGGGGGAATTCGCGCATGGTGCGCGCATGCTCCTCACCGAAGCCGCCCATGGTGGTGGCCATCAGCAGCGGATGCAGGGGCGGCGCTTCGAGCTTGTAGCCGATAGGGCCATCGATGGGCGCCGTGTGCAGGAAATGGTCGGAATAGATCGTCTGCGGCGCGCCCGCGTAGGCGTCGACGCGCTGCTTGAACAGGCCCGCCGAGATCACCGTCGGATGCAAAAAGGTGCGCCGGCCCAGCAAGCCGTGCGGATCGGGCGCCTGCGAGCGCAGCAACAGGGCCGGCGAGTTGATAGCGCCGCCTGCCAGCACAAAATGTTTGGCGCGCAGCGTGAGGCGCACGCCCGTGGGCGCCTGCCCGGCGGCGTCGAGCGCCGTCACCTGCAGGCTGTCGATGCGCTCGCCCTTGAAGAGGAAACGCTGGGCGCGCGCATGCACGAGCAGGCCCGCACCCAGCGCCAGCGCCGCAGGAATCGTCGTTACCAGCATCGACTGCTTGGCGTTCGTCGGACAGCCCATGCCGCAGTAGCCGAGGTTCCAGCAGCCGTTCACATTGCGCCGGATGGCGGCGGTGGGTATGCCCAGCGCCGTGGCGCCGCGGCGCAGCAAATCGTTGTTTTCGTTCGGCGGCGCGGCCCAGTCGCTCACGTGCAGGCGTTTTTCCATCATGGCGAACCACGGCGCCATGGCGTCCACGGAGTAGCCGGACAAACCAAAATGCTGGCGCCAGTAGTCCAGGGTGCCGGGCGGCGTGCGAAAACTCGAGGTCCAGTTGACGGTGGTCGAACCGCCCACCGTGCGCCCCTGCAAAATATTGATCGCCTTGTCGCGCGTCTTGCGCGCGGCCGATTCCTGGTACAGCGCGGGATAGGCGTCCGCTTCGCGCATCTTGAAGTCTTTCGAGGACTTCAAGCCGCCCTCTTCGACGATCAGCACCTTCAGGCCGGCCAGCGCAAGGATTTCCGCCGTCACGCCGCCGCCGGCGCCGCTGCCGATGACAACGACATCCGCTTCGAAGCTGCGGTCGGCGGTCAGGGTGCTGGCGTCGGTGACGTTCCAGCCTCTGGCCACGCCGATGGCGATGGGGTCGGGTATGGGGGATGTGCTCATGGATGCCTTATGCGCTCAGTTCGGGCAGCGGTCCCGGATAGCCGATGGCGGCCCAGTGGGCGGCATCGGCATACCAGGCGCCGAGGATCAAATCATGCAGGGCCAGATAGGCCGTCTGCAATGTCGCCAGGCGGTGCGTACGCCACGACTGCAAAAAGGTGGCCACCTGGGCGGGATCGGCTTCGCGCCAGCCGCCATGCACGCCGGCGACAAAGCGCCGCGCGGGCGCCAGCGCCAGCAGGCCAAACAGGTCCTGCACTTCCTGCTGCGCCGCCAGTGGCAAGCCACGGATGGCCGTGTCCACGCCGGCGATGGCGCCATCGAGCGCCTCGCTGCGCGAATCGCCCCCCTGTGGCAAGGCCTCGCCCAGCATGGCCGGCACGATGGCCGACAGCGCCGCGCGCGCCGCGCCATCGAGCACGAAGCGGCCAGGCGCCGCCGGTCCGCGCACCAGGCGGTACGCGGCGCCGCCGGCCGCCAGCGCGCAGGCGCCCAGCAAGCCCAGTTTCAGAAACGATCTGCGTCGCATCAGCATGTCTCCATTGCCATGTCTCTCCTTGTTTTGTACGGTCTTTTGTAAGCCAGTGTACGCCAAAGGAAGCGGCGCTCCGCGCGCAAAAACTAGAGCGGCGCGTCTAGTTTTTGCGACTGAAACCACAGCAACAGCATGGCCAGCAGCGCCGCCAGCGCGCCGCCGATGGCGATACTGGGCAAGCCGATGGCGACGATCAGCACGCCGCCCAGCGCACCGCCGGCGGCCGTGCCCGCATTGAAGGCGGCGATACTGAGCCCCGCCGCCACTGCGTCGCTGCCCGGGCAATGCTGCTGCGCCAGGCTTAGCAAACGCATGGTCGACAGTGTGACAAGAGCAAAGAACAGCAAGCCCAAAGTGCCGCACAGGGCCAGCATGGCCAGGGGCTGGGCGCGCAGCATATAAAACCCCAGCAGATTGAGCCCCAGCGCGGCCAGGGCCAGTATGGCCGAACGGTCTGCGCGTGCGCCATCGGCACAATGCCCGCCCAGCAAGTTGCCGCCGATGGCGCACGCGCCAAAACACAGCATGGCGGCGCCCAGCCAGCCCGCATCGAGCCCGCTCAGCTGCAGCAGGAAGGGAGAGATATATGTGAAAAAGCTGAAGGTGGCCACGCTGACCAGCGCCGCCACACCGGCCGCCAGCAACAGGGGCGGCTGCACGATGGCGCGCAGGCTGGCCAGGGCCGATACGGCGGCGCCCTGCTGGCGCACGGCCGGCATGGCGAAGCGCAGGCCGGCGCCGCCGCACAGGGCCAGCACGCCGATGGCGGCAAACACCGCGCGCCACGACGAGACGGCGCCCAGCCAGGTCCCCAGCGGCACGCCGCCGGCCAGCGCCAGGGTCAGGCCCAGCCAGACGATGGACAGGGCGCGGCCCGCGCGGGAAGGGTCGACCAGGCTGGTGGCCGCATGCGAGGCCACGGCCATGAACACGCCATGCGCGAGGCCGACGATAAAGCGCACGCCCAGCAGCGCGCCCAAGGCTGGCGCCGCCGCCATCGCCACGCTGCCCGCCGCCAGCACGGCCATCGTCGCCAGCAGCACTTGGCGCGTAGGCCGGCGCGCCAGCATGGCCGTCAGCACGGGCGCGCCGATGGCCGCCCCCAGCGCATACGCGGCGATGGCGCCACCGGCGGCGGCCACGCTGGCGTGCAAGTCGCGCGCCATGGGGGACAACAGGCCGGCGGCGATGAATTCGCACAGGCCGAAGGCAAAGCTGCACAGGGAGAGCAGATAAATGGCAGGCGGCAGCGCGGTGGCGGCGCGCGGCACGGCAGAGGTAGAAGCTAAGGACATGACGATTCCAGGACAGGCAAAACGTCATGCTGGCCCCTGGGCCGCCATCTGTAAAATATCTTATTTATCTTGAAACGAGACGCTTGACGTCTCAATCTAAGGTCTCACTGAGGGCCGAAGTGCCGCAGCTGCGCCAGCAGGCGCTCGCGCACGGCAGAATGGCGCTGCGGGTCCCACGCCATGTACAGGTCGAGCTGGCGCAAGGCCTCGGGCGCATCACTTTGCAGCGGGAGCATGACGACACCGGCGGGCATGCACACGGCCAGGCTGGCCGGCAGCAGGGCCACGCCGAAACCGGCCGCCACCAGGCCCAGCACCGTTTGCAGGCGGCGCGCCTGCTGCACCACGTGCGGCACGAAGCCCGCATGCAGGCACAGGCTGGCAAGCTGGTCATGGAAACCCTGACCCAAGTCGCGCGGCGAGGCGACGAAATCATCAAAGGCCAGGTCCGCCAGGTCCACGCTTACCTGCGCCGCACAGCGGTGGTCGGACGGCAGTGCCACCACAATGTCTTCGCCTGATAGGCGCTCGAAATGCAAGCCTGGCGTGCTGCGCCCCGGCGCGCGCAGCAGGGCGATATCGACCTCGCCCTGCTCCAGCCACTCGACCTGTTGCTGCGTCGACGCTTCGCGCAAGATGAATTGCACGGCGGGCGAGGCGGCGCGGAAAGCGCGCAAGGCTTGCAATACGTGGGCATACGGCGTGATGTTGATGAAACTCAGGCGCAAGTGCCCCTCGATGCCCTGCGCCACGCGGCGCGTGGCCGCCACGCCCTCTTCCAGGCTGGCCAGCACTTGGCGCGCCGTAGTCAGAAAAGTGCTGCCGGCCGGCGTCAGACTGACCTTGCGGTTGGTGCGCTCGAAAACAGGGTAGCCGAGCGCCTCCTCCAGCCGCAGGATCGCCTGCGACAACGGCGGCTGCGCCATGTGCAGCCGTTCGGCCGCGCGGCGAAAATTGAGTTCCTCGGCGACGGCGATGAACTGGCGCAGCAGCCGGGTCTCTATCATGGGCCTTTTTTCGCCACCGCCAGGATATGCCGGGCGATGCCGCGCAAGATATTGACCTCTTCCGTTTCCAACCCCGTGCGCGAAAACAGGCGTTTCAGGCGCGGCATGAGCTTTTTCGGATTGTCGGCATCGAGGAAATCGATGGCCACCAGCGCCTGCTCAAGATGCGCATACATGCCGTCGACCTGCGTCAGGCTGGCCGCGTCGCCGTGGAAACCGACGGGACTGGCCGCCTGCGCATCGCCGAGGGCCGCCACGCGGCATTCATAAGCGACGACCTGCGCCGCCTGCGACAGGTTCAGCGAGGAATACGCGGGATTGGCGGGGATGTTGATCAGCACATTGCACTGCTCGACGATCTCGTTGGGCAAGCCAAAGCGCTCGTTGCCGAAGATGACGGCCGCGTGCAAGTCTGCGCTGGCGGCCAGCTGGATGGCGATGGCGCGCGGGGCGGTGACGGGCGGCGAAAATTCGCGCAATCTGGCCGACACGGCCGCCGCGTAATTGCAGCCTTCGAGCGCCTCGGCAATCGAGCCGACGATGCGCGCGCCAGACAGAATATCCTGCGCGCCGCTGGCGAAGGCCACCGCTTCCGCGTCCGTCAAGGCATCGGGGAAACGCGGGTTGACCAGCACCAGATCGGAAAAACCCATCGTTTTCATGGCGCGCGCGACGCCGCCAATGTTGCCAGGACGACTAGTTTCGACAAGAATAAATCGCAGGCGTTTGAAAAGAGACGTGTTGATTTCGGGCAGATTCATTTAAAATAGCGCTATTGCGCGGTATCGATACAGGAAATTTCGGGAAACGGAGTCACAAAACGCTGACTCCAGGCCGGGATTTTAACCACTTCGGCACCGCTCCGCTCTTTAATTCATTCTTGCACTCTATCGTACCGGCGCCGCAAGGCGACCTTGGGCGGTCGCGTGCTTTTAACGGAAGCTCACATGCACCCAATGCTCAACACGGCGATCAAAGCCGCCCGCCGCGGCGCCGCCGTCATCAATCGCGCCTCTTTTGACCTCGACCGCGTCGTCGTCACGGAAAAACAACATAACGATTTCGTCACCGACGTCGACCAAGCGGCCGAACAAGCCATCATCGAGGTGCTGTCCAAAGCCTACCCGGACCACGCGTTCCTGGCTGAGGAATCGGGAGCTTCCGCCAACTCGCACGACGAGAATGAATATCAGTGGATCATCGACCCGATCGATGGCACCACCAACTTTATCCACGGCTTCCCGCAATACTGCATCTCGATCGCTCTCGCGCATCGCGGCGTCGTCACGCAAGCGGTCATCTACGACCCGGTCCGCAACGACCTGTTCACGGCCACCAAGGGCGCCGGCGCCTACCTGAACGAAAAACGCATCCGCGTCACCAAGCTAGACCGCATCTCGAACGCCCTGCTGGGCACCGGCTACGTGGCCGGCAGCGCCCGCGCGCTGGACGAATACCTGAAAATGTACGCGATCATGGGCGAACGCAGCCAGGGCGTACGCTGCGCTGGCTCGGCCGCACTGGACCTGGCCTACGTCGCTTGCGGCCGCCTGGACGGCTTCTACGAAAAAGGCTTGAAGCCTTGGGATATCGCCGCAGGCGCCCTGATGATCACGGAATCGGGCGGTATCGTCGGTGAATTTTCCGGCGAATCGGACTACCTGCACAAGGGCGACGTCATCGCCGCCAGCCCGAAGATCTTTGGCCAGATGATTACCCTGCTGACGCCATTCGCCTGATTGCCAGGCGCGCTCTGAGGTAAAAAAAGCTGCCGGAGTTTCCTCCGGCAGTTTTTTTTTGGTCCCTTCAGTTGCCACGCATGGCCGGCAGCAGCACGCGGTAAATCTGCAGGAACGCCGGCCCCATCAGCACTACCATCAACGATGGAAAGATGAAAAAGATCAGCGGAAACAGCAGTTTGAGGGCGATCCTGGCCGCCGTTTCTTCGGCGCGCTGGCGCCGCTTGGTGCGCAGCTGGTCGGACTGCACGCGCAGCGACGCGGCTATACTCGTGCCGAAGCGCTCGGCCTGGATCAGCAGGGTCACCAGCGCGTCCACATCCTCCACCCCGGTGCGCAGGGCCAGGTTGCGCAAGGCCATGTCCTTGGCGCTGCCGGCGCGCAGCTCCAGCGTCACCAGTTGCAGCTCTTCGGCCAGGACCGCGCTTTTCAGCCCGATTTCCTGCGCCACGCGCGCCAGGGCCGCATCCATCGCCAGCCCCGCTTCGACACACACCGTCATCAGGTCCAGCGCATCGGGAAAGGTCTCGAACACTTCGCGCTGACGCTGTTTCACGCAGCGCGACAGCCAGACATTGGGCAGGTAATAGCCGAGGGCGGCGGCCGCGACCAGCCACAACGGCAAATTGTGCCCGCCCTGGCGCAGCAGAAAGTACACCAGCAGCGGCAAGCCCACGAACAAGCCGGTCTTGGCCGCGTAAAACAGCGCGGGCGCGGCCTGGCTGCGCCAGCCGGCATGGACGAAGCAGCTGCGGATGGGCGAACTTTCCCAGCCCTCGTCCGGCAGCGACAATCTGGCCAGCGGGCGCGTCAGGCTGACGGCGTGCACCAGCCAGCGCCGCCGGGCAAGGCGCTCCCTGTCGCCGGCGGCGCCGGCATCGCCCAGCGCCTGCAGCCGCTCCTGCACCGCATTGCCAGCAAGCAGGCGCAGCACCAGCAGGGCCAGCGCGAAAACAATCAGGAACAACAGGCCCAGCAAAGCCAACTGCGCCGCACTCATGTTACTCATCGTATCTTTTCTTTCATATCACACCCGGATATTGATAATTTTTCTGATGCCGAGCACGCCAACCATCAGCAAGCCCAACGCCACGCCGACCATCTTGCGCCCGCCCGCATCCGTGTACAGCACGGCAATAAACTGCGGATTCATCATGTACATCATCAGCGCCGCGCCAAACGGCAGCAAACCCAGAATCCAGGCCGACATGCGCCCTTCGGCCGACAGCACGCGCACCTGACCCAGCAATTTCAGGCGATCGCGGATGATGGCGCTGATGCTGCTCAGCAATTCAGTCAGGTTGCCGCCCGTTTCGCGCTGGATCAGCACGGCGATGACGAAATAGCGCAAGTCCGTGCTGGGAACGCGCGCGGCCAGGTTGCCCAGCGCATCGGCCATCGCGACGCCGAAACTGACTTCGTCGAACACCGCGCGGAACTCTTCAGCCAGCGGCCCCGTCATTTCCTCGCCCACCATTTTCAGCGCGGTCGGAAAGGCATGGCCGGCACGCATGGCGCGGCCCATCAGGTCGAGCGCATCCGGCAGTTGCTGCTCGATGCGCACCAGCCGCTTGCTCCTGGCGCGGCGCACCAGCAGATACGGCAGCGCGGCGCCGCCCACGCTCATACCCAGGCGCACATACCATGGCAGCGGCAGCGCGCTGGCCACCAGCAGGCCGGCCGTCCAGCCCAGCGTGCAATAGCCCAGGAAGCCAGCCACGCGCCAGCGCATGCCCGCCTGCAGCAGTAACTGATCGAGGCGCCGCGTGCCGGGCAAGCCTTCCAGCATGCCTTGCAGCAGCGGATTGGTGCTCAGTGGGCGCTGCTTGGTGATCGACAGGGCTTGTTCGCCGCCGCTGGCCGTATACATGGCCTGCAGGCGCCGCGCCACTCGCGCCGCGCCCGCCCCGCGCGCCGCTTGCCACGCCAGCCAGGCGCCAGCCATCAGCAGCAGGACGGCCAGGAAGATGAGCAGATAGACAAGGTAAGAAAGCATGGCGGGTCAGCGTCCCGCCGCGGCAGGTTCGAACAAGGCGCCCGATACGCCGATGCCAAAGCTGTTCAGCCGCTCGAGAAAGCGCGGGCGGATGCCGCTGGCCGAGAAATACCCGACCACCGCGCCGCCCTCGGCCACGCCGGTCTGCCTGAAACTGAAAATTTCCTGCATCGTGATGACCTCCCCTTCCATGCCCGTGATTTCCTGGATCGACGTGACCTTGCGCTTGCCATCGATCAGGCGCGACACTTGCACCACCACCGACACGGCCGAGCTGATCTGCTGGCGGATGGCCTTGCTGGGCAGGTTGGCCGCCGCCATGCTGATCATGTTTTCCAGCCGCGTGATGGCGTCGCGCGGCGTGTTGGCGTGGATGGTCGCCATCGAGCCTTCATGGCCCGTGTTCATCGCGCCCAGCATGTCAAGCGCCTCGGCGCCGCGCACCTCGCCCAGGATGATGCGGTCCGGGCGCATGCGCAGCGCATTGCGCACCAGCGCGCGTTGGCTCACCTCCCCCTTGCCTTCGATATTGGCGGGGCGCGTTTCCAGGCGTACCACGTGCGGCTGCTGCAATTGCAGCTCGGCCGCGTCTTCCACCGTCACGATGCGTTCGGTCTGGCCGATAAAGCCGGACAGCACGTTGAGCATGGTGGTCTTGCCGCTGCCCGTGCCGCCGGAAATGAGGATATTCATCTTCGCCTTGCCGAGGCCCTGCAGCACCTCGGCCATCTCGGCCGTCATGCTCTGGTAGGCGACCAGGTCGGCCAGGCGCAGCGGGTCGACGGAGAAGCGCCGGATCGACATCACCGGGCCGTCGATCGCCAGCGGCGGAATGATGGCGTTGACGCGCGAACCGTCGGGCAGGCGCGCGTCGACCATGGGGCTCGATTCATCGATGCGGCGGCCCACGCGCGAGACGATCTTGTCGATGATTTTCATCAGGTGGGCGTCATCGTCGAAGCTGACGTCGGTCAGCTCCAGGCGGCCGGCGCGCTCCACATAGACCTGCTTGTGGCCATTGACCAGAATGTCCGACACGCTGGCATCCGAGAGCAGCGTTTCGAGCGGCCCGAAGCCCAGCATCTCGTGCTGGATGTCGCGCGTCAGGCTCTTGCGCTCGGCGTCGTTGATGACCACCGCCTCTTCCTCCAGCAAGCGCTCGACCAGGCCGCGCAATTCTTCGCGGATGCGCTCCTGCGACAGGCGCTGCATGCTTTCCAGGTCGACCCGGTCGAGCAGCAGCCCATGGATGCGCAGCTTGAGGTCACGGTAGCCGTGGTTGTCGATGGCCGCCATGCGTTGCGGCGCGAGCGCGGCGATCTTGGCGCTGCCTAGCCGTTCGCGGATGGACAAGACGGCGATGGGGGAACTAGCCATGAAATGCTCCTGTTCTAGGATGTGGATCGAGCGCGTGGATCAGGCGCGCCGCAAAACGCGGCCCAGCCAGCCCTGGCGCGCCGTGCTGGCCGCGCCGCCGGCCAGGCTGGCGGCGAATTCCTGCAGCGAGCGGGTGATCGGGCTGGCTTTGTCGAGCTGTAAAATCGGCACGCCCTGGTTGACCGAGGCGGCCGCCGAGGCGTAGTGATTCGGCACGGTGCGGTAGACCGTCGTGCCATACGCCGCCTCCAGATCGCGCAGGCGGATTTCGCCGCCCTTGTCGTGACGGTTGACGATGATATGCACCTTGTCCTTGGCGTATTCGAGCGAGCGGAACATGCCCAGCAGGCGCTTGCCGTCGCGGATGTAGGGCAAGGTCGCCTGCAGGACAGGAAAAATCATGTCGGAGTGGTCCAGCGCGCGCACGCTGACGGCATCAAGGTTGCGGCCCACGTCGAGCACGATGAAATCGTACTGGCGCCTGGCCTGCTTGATGATGGCGTCGATGTGTTCGGGCGCCACTTCGCTGGCGTGGGCCGGGTCCTCGGGCGCGGCCAGCACGCTGTAGTTGGGCAGGATGTGCAGCATGCTCGATCCCAGGAACGAGGAGTCGAGCCGGTGGATGTCGCGCGTGACGTCGGACAGCGTGGCCAGCGGCTTGTTCTCGGAAACGAAGAGCGAGGCATCGCCAAAATGCAAATTCATGTCGATCAGGGCAACGCGCTGCTGGCCGCCGGCGGCCAGCGCATAACCGAGGTTGCTGGCAATGAAGGTGGCGCCGCTGCCGCCCTTGCAGGAGATGAAGGCCAGCACCTTGCCGTTGCCTTGCTCGCGCCGCTCCAGCTTTTCCTCGATGCGTTCGAGCGCCGCATACAGGCTGGCCGGCGCGGCGGGAAACGGCAACACGTCGCGCACGCCTGCACGCATGGCCTGCAGCAGGAATTCAGGCGCCTGATGGTGGCACAGCACGATGAAGGCCATGCGCGGATGCAGGTTGCTGAGGCGCTCGATGGCGGCCAGGTCGGCGCCGTCGTTCGATGGACGGTCGAAGATCAGCACGTCGGGCAGGGACTGCGCCGCCTGCAGCGGTTCGAGCGTTTCGCCGCCTGCGTTGATCTCGTCGAGCCGATTGCGGCTGCGCAGCAGCCGCCCCAGTTCGGACAGCGTTTTTTCATCCCTGGAATTGATGGCGATTTTCACGATATGCCTTGCTTGTTCTGTGATGACGATGCCAGGTTCACTGGCGCGCCCCGACGCCGATGGTAAAAGCGGCCGCTTGCGGCGCGGGCGCGGCAAAGCTTTTCTGATATGCCGTGTAGGCGGCTTGGGCGGCCTTGCCGTCCATGCCGGCCACGGGGTCGCGGTTCGCGCCCGCCTGCGGCGACAGTACTTGCCGCAAGCGCAGTTGCTCGACGCTGTGGCCAAACTGGCGGTCCAGGTTCGGGGTGGCGGCGCAGCCGCTGACGGCCAGGGCGGCCAGGAGCACGGGGAGAAAAAGGGAATGCTGCATGATGTGCTCCTATTGAATGTCCGGGCCAGCCGGCGCTGTCTGCGTGGCTGCTTCCTGGCGTGGCCGTGGCGCGGCGGCGCCTTCCATTTTTCCTTGCAAGAAGAACTCGCCGCGACTGGGCGCCACATAGGCGTCAGTCGGCAACACGATGTCGCCATCGAGCGCTCTGTCGAGTGGCTTGACCAGGTGCGGCGTGATGATGAACACCAGCTCGGTACGGTCGGTCTGGAAATCGCTGCTGCGGAACAGCGCGCCCAGCACGGGAATCTCGCCCAGGAAGGGCAAGGCCTTGATATTGGTCGTCACATTGTTCTTGATCAAGCCGCCAACGGCAAAGCTCTGGCCGTCGAACAGCTGCACCGTGGTGGTGGTGCGCCGCGTGGTAAATGCCGGCAACACCGCATTGGCGGCGGCGCCCCCGCCGGTGGTGATGCCGATGCCTTCGCGGTTCAGCTCCGACACTTCCGGCGCCACCTTCAGATTGATGCGTCCGCCTTCCAGCACGGTGGGCGTGAACTTGACGGCAATGCCGAATTCCTTTTCCTCCAGCGTGATCTTGTTGGTGGTGCTGTCTTGTGCGACCGGAATGAAAATCTTGCCGCCCGCCAGGAAACTGGCTTCCTGTCCACTGATGGCCATGATGTTCGGTTCGGCCAGCACCTTGACCAGGCCGTCGCGCTTTTGCGCATCCAGCGTCAGCCCGTTGCCATTCTTGCCGTGCACGGCGCCCAGCTGGCTCGGGTTGCCGCTGAGCAGGTTCGACAGCAGGCCGTAGGTCCAGTTGCCACGCGTGCCGCTGATGCCCACGCTGGCGCCCAGCTGGTCGACCAGGGTCTTCGACACTTCGGCGATTTTCACTTCCAGCATGACCTGTTGTGGTGCCGCGATCGATAGCATATTGATGACCTTGACGCCACCGGCCGCACTGGCGGCGCCGTCGGCCGGCGCGGCCGCTTCGCCGGCGCCGCGCTGCGCATAGGCCTGCGCCATCTCCAGTATCTGGCTGGCCTTGACGCTGTCGCTCACCTGCCCCGACAGCACGATGCTGCCGCCGGCCGCGCCAGCCTTGACGGCGCGCTCGCCAGGGAAGACATAAGCCAGCTGCGCTTGCAAGCCCTCGACATCGATCTCGACTTCAATATCGACGATCACGGGGCGCTGCTGCCGGTCCCACAGGATCAGGTTGGTGCTGCCGGGGGCCAGGCCCCAGACGAACAGCTGGCTGGACGAGCCCAGCATCCTGGCGCCGGCCACCCGCGGATCATTGACGGCGATCTGCGACACCGGCAGGCTCAGGCTGCGCAAGGTGGACTTGCCCACGGCGATGCGCACGGGTGCGCCCAGGCGGGCAATATCGGCGCCCAGCGACATGGCCGGCGCCGCGACTGGCGACATGACGGCCTGCCTGGCCGGCGCCGCCGCGATGGCGCTGCCCGGCCAAGCCAGGCCTGCCGCCACGCCGCCCAGCGCCAGGCTCAGGCGCATGCCCGCACTCGAGGCGTGCTTACGAAATTTGTTCATCGATCATCCTTGCTCGCTTGCCTGCTGATTTTTAAAATTGCTGGACGCTGGTATCCATGCCCTTGATGACGGTGATGCTGTCGCGCGCGGCAGCGCGTGCCGGGGCCGTTTGGCGCCGCGCCGCGCGCACCGGCGCGGCCGCCGGCGCCTTCAGTTCCAGCAACGATTCCTTGGTAGCGCCGCCCGTGTTGACGGGCGCCGGATCGACCTGGTTGCGCAGCACCAGCGACAGACTGCCCACGCTGCGCGCCAGGTCCAGCTTTTCCACCTGCTCCGGCGTCAGCTCCAGGGTCACGGCATTGACCACCTTGGGCTTGTTGTCATCGCGGCCGGACTCCTGCGCCACGGCCAGCACCAGGATGCGTTCCAGCACGATCTTGGAAATGGCCAGCGGCCCGCCGCCCGCCGGCCTGGCGCGGTCATCCTGCGTATGCACGAGAATGTCGACGAAATTGCCCGGCAAGGCGAAACCGGCCACGCCCACCACGTCATTCACGCGCACAGTCATGGCACGCTTGCCGGCAGCCACGATGGCCGACAGGCCACCGGTGGCGCCGGGCGGCGCGAGCTTGCTTTCCAGGACAGGCTCGCCCCTGCTGACGGCGGTGCGCGTGATACGCCCGTCCAGCGCGCCAGTCTCGCCAAACGCCCCCGGCGGCATGGCGCCCGCCGGCCAGTCCATGCCGCGCAGCATGGCCGGCGTCACCTTCGCGCCCACACCGATATCGACTAGCGCGACCATCACCGTCTGGCTGGCCGGCACGCCTTGTCCTGCCATCCAGCGCGCCGCCGCCAGCACGGCGCCTCCCGCCATCAGCAATGCCAGCAGCAGCACGATCACAACGCGGCTATTTCTCATTACTTATCCTCTCGATGTTGATCCTGCCGATGACGCCGGGTTTTCCGGGCGTACGCGGCCATCTCGGTGCCGGGCGCGTCATGCATATCCGCCGGCAGCCAGGGCCAGCCAGATGGCGGTGCCAACGGCAATGGCGATCGCGTACGGCAAGTTGCCGCTCGGCGCGGCGGACGCGCCGACCTGCGGCACCTCGCCTGCCGCGGCACGCAGCCAGCCTTGCAGCAGCAATTGCCAGGCATTGCTCATCGCCTGGCGCAGCGTGCCCCGGCACAGGGCGACGGCCAGCGCCAACACGCCGCCAGCAAGCAGACTGCACAGCACCGCAAACACGGCGGGGCGTGGGCCAAGAAAGGCCCCCACCATCGCCATCAGCTTGACGTCGCCCGCGCCCAGCGCCTTCATCGCATACATGGGCAGCAGCAAGCCCAGGCCGACCGCTAGGCCGCCCAGCGCCAGCCACGGCCCGGCCGGCGTCACTCCGGGCAGCGCCAGGCTGTTGAGCAGCACGCCAAGCAAGGCGCCGGAAAACACCAAGCGGTTGGGAATGCGCCGGCGGCGCACGTCATGCCAGACAGCTGCGGCAAGCAGCCACCACAAGACAATGGCGGGGCTGAACGTCCAGAAAGAATGAGGGTCCATCGTGTACCTGATGCAAGTCGAGCACATGACAGCATGCGCATCGTTGGGCGGGAAGTCGACAGGCCGGTCCGCATGGGCAGCCGGCCTGCCGGGGTGCTGCGCGGTGGGCAGGCGCCTTAGATCGCCGCGCCCGTCAGCTTGGTGCCGATCGCCTTGAAGGCGCCATCGAGGCCGGTGGTGAAATAGCCGACGGCCGTTACCAGCGCAGCAGCCACCAGCGCAGCGATCAGCGCATATTCGATGGCAGTCACGCCATCTTCTTCGGCGATAAAGTTTTTAATGAAATTCATATTATTCCCTTTCAGGTCAAGTTTTAAACATGATAAAAACTAAAAATACAGTCTGAAAATAAAAACATTATCTTTGTTTTTATTTGCCAATTTCTGATTCGTGTATTTTATATAAACAAACATTAAATCGAATCAGAGAAAAGTCATTTTATGCGCAGTACAAACCATCTTAATTTTTTGTTCACAATCAGGACATATGTACTGTCATTCCGCAGGCATGGGCTCGGCCAGCCGGTTGCGGGTGGCATACACATATAATTCCAGGCGGTTGGTGACATCGAGCTTGCTGTAGATCGATGTCAAATGATTACGCAAGGTTTGCTCCGAGATAAAAGCGCGCTGGGCTATCGCGCGGTTCAGCGCGCCATTTCCTTCCACCATCATGGCAACGATCTTGCGCTCCTTCAGCGTCAGCCTGGCGATCCGCTGCTCTTCCGGATCAGGCGCCGCCTCCGGCTTGTTCAGCACTCCCAGCATGCTGTCGAGCAGCGCCGGATCGAGGCACAATTCGCCTTGATGCAGGCGGGCGATGGCGTCGACCATTTGCTTGACCGGCGTTTCCTTGCCCATCACCGCGCGCGCGCCACTGCGCACAGCGCGCCCGCATGCGGCCTGGTCCTGCGTGCCGCTGAACAGCAAGGCCCGCGACACGCCATTGCCGAGCAGCTCCGGCAGATAATCGATGGCGCAGGCGCCGCCGCAGCCAAGATCGGCGTCGAGCACGATGACGTCAGGACACAGGGTGCTGGCCAGCAGCAGCGCGCTGTCGATCTCGGTGGAGCTGGCCACCACCTGCATCGCCGGCTGGGCGCCGGCGAGCAACTGCTCCAAGCCCCACAGCCAGGTCTTGTGATCCGACACCAGCATGACGCGTATGACATTTTTTGTTGACATGCTTTACCTCTTTACTTGAAGCCCACTCCCATCGGGGGCATGTTGTTGATCCGAATCGGCTTGCCTGCCTCGTCCGCGCGCGCCTTCTGCCGCCGCGCGCAGGGGAAAGAAGTCATGGGGGCACAAAGGAAGAGGCCATGGTCCGGCACGCGCAAACGCGGTGCGTCCCCCAGGCCGGCGGTCGCCGCATGCCGGGCGTGTGCCGATGGATGGGCAGCGTGGCCAGTACGGGTGCGCCGCGGGCGCGCCATCGCTGCTGCCACCGCTGCTGTTGCTTACATTGCAGCATTTTGTTGCATCACCTTGCAAAACAAGTCTTTGCCTGCACGCAGGACAATCCTGACACCAGGCTTGTTTTCATACCCGCGCATATTACTCCCGGCCCTGTAAGGACGGGGCCGGCACACTTGAAATAACGCAGTTAATTACGATTATCTTGACCTGTAATAATTTAAATGACGGCCACGCCCTTGAAAATCGATATAGAATAATCGCCAGTCAAATGGCCCAATGCCAGCCGCCCGACATTCGTCATCGCGGAACTTAACCGGATTATTCCCATGCGTTTAAAACAGGTCGATTCCCGCATATTCCGTAAGCAAAGCGGACAGGGCGGCACCACGCTGGTTGAATTGGCCCTGATAGCACCGGTCTTTCTCATGCTGATAATCGGCATCATTGAATTGAGCATGGCCTATTTTGCCAATATGACCATGCAGCATGCCGTACGCGAAGGCGCGCGCTATGCCGTCACGGGGGCCAAGGACCTCGACCCCGACAGCGCCAACCAGCAGCGCTACCAGGCCGTGATGCAAAAGATACGCGACAGTTCCATGGGCATGTATGACAAGGTCAGCCCCGTGATCGCCGTCAACGGCAGCGCTGCGGTCGGCGCCGCCATGTTCGGCCAGGCCGGCGATATCGTCGTCATCTCCGTCGATTGCCGCTGGGCATTTGCCACGCCCATGATCAGGGCCCTGTTCCACGACGGTCAGGCGCATTTCGTGGTGGCCGCCACCATGCGCAATGAAAGCTTTGGCGGCCTGTGATGCGCGCACCAGCCCCCCGTTTTCCGCGCCGCGCCGCGCGCGGCATCGCCGCCATCGAATTTGCCATCGTGCTGCCCTTGCTGGCCTTGCTGCTGTTTATGCTGGCCGACCTGTCGCGCGCCATCCAGGCCAAGACCATCCTGCTCAACATCAGCCGCGAAGGCGCCAACTTGTCCGCGCGCGCCACGTCCGACCTGAGCGGCTCCAGCCAGAGCATCATGAATGCGCTGGCCGCCACCACCCCGCCGCTGGACATGAACGGGCACGGCATGATCTATATCACTAAGATCATGGGCTACACGGCGAAGAGCGGCTTGCGCAATATCGTGCTGGAACAGTACCGCTGGGACGCCGGCGCGAAGGCCAGCGGCTACCTGCCCGCCAGCCAGGTGTGGCAATGCGGCAGCTGGAGCAATGGCACGTGCACCGGCATCGCCAAGGATGAGTATGCGCCCGCGGTGCCATTGATGCAGAGCCAGCTGGCCGATGGCGAACTGATCTACGCAGTGGAAACTTTCTACAATTTCGACATGCTGTTCGGTACCTTGAAATTTGGCAACAGCACGACTCCCGTGCTGGGTCCCAACCTCACTTCGATGACGATATTCTGATGCGCATTCCACACAAGCGGCAAGGCGGGCAAGTACTGATCCTGGTGGCGCTGTCGGCCGTCGTCCTGATCGCCTCCGTGGGCCTGGCCGTCGATTCGGCCCTCGGCTACTTCGTCAAGGCCAAGCTCAACGCAGCGGTCGACTCGGCCAGCCTGGCGGCAGCGCGTGGCGTTACCGCAGGCAACTCGGAAGAGGAACAGCGGGCCAATGCGCGTCAGTCGGCGAAGGAGTTCTTTGACATTAATTATCCGGACAACTTCCTGATGTCGACGCCGACCCTGCATCCGGTCAGCGTCACGTTCGACAGCGGCAGCGTCACCATCGACGTCTCGGCCACCGCCTCCCTGCCCGTGTCGCTGATGGGCATACTTGGCTTCAAGACCCTGAACGTGGCCGCCAGCGCACAAACCATTCGCAAGGACCTGGACATGGTGCTGGTGATGGATACGTCGAGGTCGCTAGAAAACAATGCGGAGGCCGTGCGGGCGGCGGGCAAGTCTTTCCTGAACAAATTCAACTCCACGGTCGACCGGGTCGGCTTGCTGCACTTCGCTTCGGAAGCGCAAATCGATATTCCGATCAGGCAGGTCGAGCGCGGTTTTGACCGCAGCAGCATGACCATGAAAGATGGAAAGATCGATCAATTCGCCTTTGTCGGCGGCACCAATTCTTCCGCAGGCATGTTCCAGGCGCGCAAGCAGCTGAATGACATCGAACAGATCAACCGCTCCAGCCTGCGCGTCATCGTGTTTTTTTCCGATGGTTCGCCAGCGGCATTTTCCTCGTACTTTCCCAACACCAGCAGCAAATGCAAGACGGCAGGCGCGCTCGCCACCTTTCCAAAACTGCAAAACCCCGCGCTGGCCGGCCTGTACCGGATGAAAGTGAGCGACACGCTCCAGTACGGCGATTGCGCCGCCACGCAGATCACCGCGCTTCCCCCATGGTATAACGCGAATAATGACGCCGCCCCGCTGCGCGAATTTCCCATCGTGACCAGCACGCCCCGTGTCGTGACCGCTTCCGTCGCCTCGGCGCAGGCGCAATGGACAAATGTGCACCGCGCCTCGCGCAACCTGGTGGAGGCGATGGCGGCAAAGGCGCGCCAGGAAGGCATTTACGTCTTTACCCTGGGCATGGGCGCATCACTGAAGAGCAAGGAAGGGCCGGACAACGAACTGGGCGAAGACTTGCTGCGCTGCCTGGCCAATACGGCCGATGCGAAAACCAGTTGCCGCAAGCCGGCCGAACCTGCGGGCCTGTACTGCTATGCGGCCACCGAAAGCGACCTGAGCCCCTGTTTCACCCGCCTCGCCTCGGCCATCCTGCGCATTTCCAAGTAATCGCCTACGCCGGCAGCTGCCCTGCCATGACGAAGCCCAATGTCATAGCCACCACCATCGCCGCGCCTGTCGGCGTGGGTGGCGTGGGCGATGGCAGGTCGAACCAGCGGCACACCGCACCCACCAGCACGCCGAGCACGGCGCCGGCCAGCATGACGTTCATGGCGCCTCCCGCTGCGCTTCTGCTTGCGCGCGGCGCTCAAGGTACAAACCCGTCAGCCAGTAGCCGCTGCTGGTCAAAAACACCAGCAGCGCGGCGCCCAGCACGGGCGGCGCCGGCACGGGGATGTGCGCCAACTGGCAGACAAAACCCACGACAAAGGCCAGCAACAGGCCCAAACTCACTTTCTTGTAGCGCATGCGGTTCTCCTAGAAGGCGAAGCAGCTGCAGCCCAGCGTGCCCCAGAAACCGGAAAAATCGCTGATCGGCACGGCCGACTTGCGCGCCCGGTCGTGGGCATGCGCATGCACGCCGCAGGCGCCCGCGCACTGGTGCGGCAGCAAGGCTTGCGTTTGCGCAACCACGGGACGGTAATGACCGGGCACCGTGCGCACGGGCGACCACTCGGGCAGCACGGGAATCGGCGGCGGCGCCAGGGTCGCAAATTCCGCCTGGCCGTAGACGATTTTCCCACCCACCATGGTCAGCACGGATTCGATGGACTTGATCGCCTCCTCCGGCACCTTGAAATAATCGGCCGACAGTACACTCAGGTCGGCCAGCATGCCTGCACGGATGCGGCCCTTCTTGCCTTGCTCACTGGAAAACCAAGCGCTGCCCGCCGTCCACAGTTCCAGCGCCGTGTCGCGCGACAATCTGCCCGCCGCATCCGTCAGGGCCAGGCCGCCCACGGTGCGCCCGGAGACCAGCCAGTACAGCGCCGTCCACGGGTTGTAGCTGGCCACCCGCGTGGCATCCGTGCCGCCGCCCACGGGCACGCCCGCGTCCAGCATGCGCTGCACGGGCGGCGTGGCCTTGGCTGCATCGGCGCCATAGCGCTCGACAAAATACTCGCCCTGGAAAGCCATGCGGTGCTGGATGGCCAGGCCGCCGCCCAGCGCCTTGACGCGGTCGATATTTTTAGGGCTGATGGTTTCCGCATGGTCGAACAGCCAGTGCAAGCCGCCGAACGGCGTGTCGCGGTTGACCTTTTCAAACACGTCGAGCATGCGGCTGATCGATTCGTCATAGGTGGCGTGCAGCCGGAAGGGCCAGCGCTGTTCGACCAGATGGCGCACGACTTTTTCCAGTTCATCTTCCATGCCGGCTGCCAGCTCCGGGCGCGGCTCGAGGAAATCCTCGAAGTCGGCGGCGGAAAAGACCAGCATTTCGCCGGCGCCGTTATGGCGATAGAAATCCGTGCCGTCGCCCGGTTTCACCATGCCCGTCCACTTCTGGAAGTCCTGCAATTCCGCGCCCTTGTTTTGCGTGAACAGGTTGTAGGCGATGCGGATGGTCAACTGCTCTTTTTGCGCCAGTTCGTCGACGACGGCGTAATCCTCGGGATAATTCTGGAAGCCGCCGCCCGCGTCGATGGCGCTGGTGATGCCAAGGCGGTTCAATTCGCGCATGAACTGGCGCGTGGAGTTCACCTGCAATTCCAGCGGCAGCTTCGGGCCTCTGGCCAGGGTCGCATACAAGATCATGGCGTTCGGCCGGGCGATCAGCAGGCCGGTCGGGTTGCCCGCCGCGTCGCGCACGATTTCGCCGCCCGGCGGGTTCGGCGTATTTTTATCGTAACCGACGGCGCGCAGCGCGGCGCGGTTCAGCAAGGCGCGGTCGTACAGGTGCAGGATGAAGACGGGGGTATCGGGCGCGGCCGCGTTGATCTCGTCCAGGGTCGGCATGCGCTTTTCCGCGAACTGGAATTCAGTCCAGCCGCCCACCACGCGCACCCATTGCGGGTTTGGCGTGCGCAGCGCCTGTTCTTTCAACATGCGCAAGGCGTCGGCCAGCGAGGGCACGCCTTCCCAGCGCAATTCCAGGTTGTAGTTCAAGCCGCCGCGGATCAGGTGCAGGTGCGAGTCATTCAGGCCGGGAATGACCGTGCGGCCATCGAGGTCGATTACCTGCGTGGCGGGGCCGCGATGACGCATCACGTCTTCCACGTCGCCCACGGCGAGGAATTTGCCATCGGCGATGGCGACGGCGGACGCCAGCGGCTGCGCCCTGTCGACCGTGTGGAAACGGCCATTCAACAAGATCGTGTTTGCGTGCATGGGAACTCCCGAATCAGGTGAAAAAACGGTCCCGCCGGCGGGCGGCGGGGCCGGGGCATCAGTGAAAAATCAATGGCCTTCGCTGGCATTGAACATGGATTTGGCGTAGATCAAGCCCAGGCCATAGCCGCCGCCGTGCGCCACGGCCGTCGCCACCGTTTCATTGTAGGTCTCGCCACGGGCCCAGTCGCGCTGCAGTTCCAGCAAGTATTGCACGGACGTCATCGGCTGCGCCCCCGCCTGCAGCATGCGTTGCAGCGCCATCGCATGCGCTTCGTCGGAGACGTCGCCGCTGGCGTCGGCGATCACATACACGTCAAAACCCTGCTCCAGCGCCGACAGCGCGGGGCCGACGATGCAGACGGACGTCCACAGACCGGCCAGCACGATCTTGCCCTTGCCGTAGCCATTCACCTTGTCGGCGATGCGCGCATCTTCCCAGGTGTTCATCGTGGTGCGGTCGACCGGCGCCTGTTCCGGGAAGACGGACTGGATTTCATCGAAGATCGGGCCGGAGAACGATTTGGCGGCCACCGTCGTCAGGATCGTCGGCACCTTGAATTCAAACGCCGCCTTGGCCACCAGGGCCGCGTTGTTGCGCAGCAGGGCCAGGTCGATGGAGCGGGTGGCGAACGCCATCTGCGACTGGTGGTCGATCATGATCAGGGTATGATCGTTTGGGGTCAGCAGTTTTTGTGCGGCTTGGGCGGTAGCGATAGGCATGATGTTTTCCTTAGTGAAAATAATTGAATATAAAAAAAGGATGTCGTTATACGGTGTTTCTGCTCCTGCCCTTTGGTCACGCTGTGTGTGCCGGGCCAGTGCTATGCAGTATGGACGAGATACTTTGAAAACAAAAACGGAAAGAATGCCAAGCTATATGCAATTTTTTCGATGATACGAAATAAGCGCAACAGCAAGCCACACATCAAGGAGAAAACATGGGATTTGAATTCAGGATCACGGCCAGCCTGACGCAGGAACAGCGCCGGCACCTCGCGCAGCTGCCAGAGTTGGCGGCGCCGGCGCCGCGCCCGGCCGGCGCCGCCATGCCCGACACCGACGCCAGGCTGACGGACGCCGGCCTGTATATATGTCAGTACCTGCGCCCGGATCCCTGGCACGGCCTGGCCACCGTGCGCGCCTACCTCGATGCGCAGGGCGTGGACTACGCCGTCGGGGAGATCGACGACTAGCTACAAAGCCTACAAGGGGCCTTCAAGCATGACGCGCAGCGTGCGGTAGCTGCCCGTATCGACCGTGCGCAGCAGGCTGCCCGCACCATCCGCATACAGGCTGCGCGTGCGGATGGCCTGGGCCAGCAGGTTGGCGCCCGACACGCGCACGCGCAGCTTGTCACCGAGTTTCCACAATGCGTGCACATCGAGCTCGCGCCTGGCGCCCTGGTAGGCCAGCAGTTGGCTGGACTCGCGTGAACGCCCGCCCGCCTGGTAGTTCATGTTAGCGCCTACACTCAAGGGCAAGCTTGCCAGCTGGTAGTCCACCCCCAGGTTGGCACTCCACGGCAGCTGGCTGTCGAGCCGGTTATCGGGGCCGGCGACGGCATCGACCCTCGACCAGTTGCGCGCCACATTGGCGCGCAGATCCAACGCGGGAGCGCCCGCCAACAGCACTTTCAACGGCAGTTTCGCTTCCAGCGCGATGCCACGCACCTCCGCCTTGCCCTTGTTGACGGGGGTGGACACCCAGCGCCCGTTCTCCTGGTACAGCCGGTCCAGCATCACGTCGCTGATGCGCCGCAGCGAGGCGCTGGCACCCAGCATGGCGCCATCTCCCCCGCCTTCCAGGTAGTATTCATAGGACGCATCCAAGCCCCACGCCAGTTCCGGACGCAGCGCCGGGTTGCCCTGGTTGTCGGGATTCGTGGGGCTGTTGCCGTTATCGACCGTGTACGGGCGCGGGATCAGCTCGAAAATCTGCGGCGCCTTGTAGGTGCGCGTGAGAGCCAGGCGCACCTGGTCGCTGGGGCCCAGCTTCCACAGGCTTTGCAGCAGCGGACTCCACACTTGCGAGCGCACGTCGGCGGGGGCGCTGGCCGTGCGCAAGACTTCCCAGCGCAAGCCCAGGTACAGCGACCAGCGCGCCGACAGCTGCCACTCATCCTGCGCGAAGAGCGCCAGGCGCCGCAGCGTGGCCGCATAGTCCTCGTCTGCAAGGACGGGCGGGCCGCCCGGCTCCAGCTGGCGTTCGCGGCGGAAATCCGCGCGCCGCCGGTGCCCGGCATCCCATCCCGCCGCCAGAACGTGGTGCTGCCCCAGCGCGCGGCGGTAGGTGCCACTCGCATGCACGTCCACCTCGTCCACGCCCGAATCGACCAGGCGCGTCGTGCCCTGCCCTGGGGCCGCGCCGCTGCCCAGGAACCGATAATCATTGACGCGGTGGTTGTAACTGACACCCAGCTTCACGTCGAGACTGGCGCCTTGCGCGAACTTGCGCAGCCAGTGCAGATCGCTGCGCACGGTGCTGCTGTCCTGCTTGAAATTCGCCTGATTTTCGGGATACGCCGTATTGGCGCCCAGGTAAGTCGTTTCCAGTGCATGGCGGCGGCTGGCCAGGCGGCGCAGATTGACCAGGCTTTGCCAGGCCAGGCTGTCCTCGCCCTCCAGCGCCCATTGCAAACGGGGTGCCAGCTCAATGCCGTCGCTCTTCACGCGTTCGGTGAGCGGTGTATGGCGCACCACCGTGGGAGTGCCGCCGCCATCAAATTCGCGGCTCCACTCGTCGAGCAGTGCCTCGCGGCCCGTGTGACTGAGCGTGCCGGCCAGCGCATACGACATTCGGCCATCCTTGTCCGACCATTGCACGGTGGCGCTGCCGGCGGGCATGCCATGGCTGCCGGACGCCCCCAGCTTGAACGTGCGTTCGCTCCGCCCGCCCGACTTTTTCAGCACGATATTGATGGAACCGGCAATCGCCTGCGCGGAAAACTCCGCCGTGGCGGCGCGCATGATTTCCACGCGCTCGACCAGCTCCGGATCCAGAGAGTCGAGCGAAAAGCCGGGCGGCACAGGCACGCCATTGAGCATGATCAAGGTATAACCCTGGCCCAGCCCGCGCATCTGGATTTGCCCACCCTGCCCCGCGCCGGGCGCGCCGCCGATGGAAATGCCGGGCAGGCGCTTCAGGGCGTCGGACAAGCTGCGGTCGCCCTGGCGTATCAATTCCGCATGGCCGACGACGACGCTCGACACGGTATCGTTGCGGCGCTGGTCCGCCTTGCCCGCGCTGACGGTGACGGAAGGAAGCGTGCTGTCGGGGATGGCATCGTCGGCACGGACGTGCGCCGTCAACGGCAGCGCAAGGCTGCACAAAAATAGACTCAATCGCATGGAATATCCCGAAAAGGGTGAATGGTGGCCGGGGGATGCGCCGCACCCGCCCGACCTGCGGCACTGATGGCAGGCGTCAGCGTCCGAACTGCTCCTTGCGCATGCGCAGCGCGTGTTCGCTCGCGTTGGCGTCGAGGCCCGCGAGCCGCGTTTGCGGATCTTGCACGCGGCCATCCTGGCGCACCTGAAAGTGCAGGTGCGGCCCCGTCGCCCGGCCCGTGGCGCCGGCCGTGCCGAGGGTTTGCCCGGCTTTGACCACGGCGCCATCGACCAGCGCAACGCTGTCGAGGTGGGCGTACAGCGACTCGATGCCGCCGCCATGGTTGATACGCACGAACTTGCCCAGCCACTCGTCGTGCTTGACCGTCGCCATACCGTCCGCCACGGCAAACACAGGCGTGCCCCGGCTGGCGGCCAGGTCCAGTCCGCGCAAACCCTTGGGCGTGGCGGGGCGCACCACGCCAAAGAAACCCGTCACGCGCATGCTGGCCAGGGGATGACGCCAGTCTGTCGCCTTGGCCAGAAGCGCAGATTCGCCTGCCGTCCAGGCCAGGGCCGGCTGCAAGACCACGCTGGCCGCGCCCAGCGTGCACAGCGTCAGCGCCAAGCCAGCATTGACGGACCAGTGCATGGCGCCCGTCTGCACATCGCGCATGCGGGCAACACGCTCGAGCATGCCGCCCGGCTTGCCGCCGAACGCCAGGCCAGCGGGAAAGCGGGTTTGCAGGCTCAGTTGGCGCACCAGGGCGGCCGCATACTGCTGACGCTGCTGTTGGGGACGGCCGGCCAGCACGTGGCGGTCACAAGCAAGCTCCTGCGCCCAAGCCAGTTGCCCGCCCAGCCAGCGCATTGCCGGGTTGAACCACAGCAGCAGGTAGGCCAACGCCGCCAGCCACTGGACGAGCGGATCACGGCGGCGCGCATGCGTCAATTCATGCTCAATCACCAGTTGCTGCTGCTCCGGCGTGAATTGCCGCAAATGCGCAGGCAACAGCAAACGGGGACGCCAGACGCCGACAAGCATGGCCGAGACAGGCGCGTCGATTTCCAGTACGCCCATGCCCTGCGTTTGCAATTGCAGCAATTGCGCAGGTGAAAAAGCGGCATGCATGGCCAGCGCCGCCGCATCCAAGGGCTGTGCCGCCTTGAGCAGGGCCCGCAAGGTGGCGCGACCGCACCAGTAGCGCCACGCCACGCAGGCGATACCCAGCAGATAAATGCCCAGCCAGCCCGGTGCAAGCCAACTCAGCCAAGCCGTGGCGGCCGGGGCATCGGACTGGGGCGCGCCAACGGCCATGGCTGGCGCAGCCTTCGCCACAGCAAACAATTGCGTCACCGGGGCCGGCGTGGCGATGGCGGCGGGCAGGTTGACGGCAGGCACCACGCTGACGTGCCGGCTGTCGGGCAGCAAGCTCAGCGCAAACACGCTCGCCAGCACCAGTTGCGCACCCAGCCATACGCTGCGCTGGGCGCGCAGCGCGGGCCAGCGCCGTTGCGCGAGAAACATCATTCCCTGCAACAACAGTCCGCTCAGCAGGCAGGCGGCGCTGGCCTGCAACAGGTTCAAGGCGCTCATCGCTTACTCCTTCGGCTCAAGCGGCCAGTCGTGCAGCAGTTGCTCCAGTTCGGCCAGTTCCTCACGGTCCACCAATTTGCTGCCGCTGAACATACTGACTGGCAGGGGGCTGTCGATTTCCATCACACGGCGGCCGAAATCGTGGGCAAACGCTGCCAGGGTCGCCACTTTATCGACGCTCGCTTCATACACGAGCACGCCGTGCACGCTGCGCTGCGCCAGCATGCCCTTGTCCAGCATGCGTTCGACCGTCTTGCGCGTGGAGGAAAAAGACCAGCCCAGCTCATCTTCTACCCTGGCATGCAGTTCGCGCGCGGACAGGGGCGGCTCTTTCCACAGGGCTTTCAATAACGATAATTCGGTAACGGATGGCGTAGCCATGGAATCCCCTCATGTGACGAATGCACCAATTGTGCGACAACTGTCACATCGTTGCAAGCAGAATTTGCGACATACGTCACATGATCAGCCTGCCACGCTCCCGGTCTTACAAACTTGAAACAATTGGAACGCTTTTTTGACATGCTGTTATACTTCGCGTGTGCGGCACATATGACCAGTCCCCTTGCCGCTGTCTTTCGACCCCTAATCTGATTGCCTGCGACTGGCGCCCCCCGATGGCGACAGGCCGATCTCACAATAAAGTTACCATGTCCTTTTCCTCCCTCGGATTGTCCGACGCTATCGTACGTGCCGTTACCGAACACGGCTACACCGTGCCGACCCCGATCCAGACGCAGGCGATTCCCGCCGTGCTGGCTGGCGGCGACTTGCTGGCCGGCGCACAAACCGGCACCGGCAAGACGGCCGGTTTCACCCTGCCCTTGCTGCACCGCCTGTCGACTGACGCGAATGGCGCAGCCATCACCAGCAACACTTCCACGCGCCCGATCCGCGCCCTGATCCTGGCACCGACGCGCGAACTCGCCGCGCAGGTCGAGGAAAGCGTGCGCACTTATGGCAAGTACACCAAGCTGAACTCCACCGTGATCTTCGGCGGCGTCGGCATCAACCCGCAAATCAAGCAGCTGAAGCACGGCGTCGACGTGCTCGTCGCCACACCGGGCCGTTTGCTGGACCACATGGGCCAGGGCACCGTTGATTTGTCGAAAGTGGAAATCCTGATCCTCGACGAAGCCGACCGCATGCTCGACATGGGTTTCATCCGCGACATCAAGAAAGTGCTGGCCGTGCTGCCGCCGAAACGCCAGAACCTGCTGTTCTCGGCCACGTTCTCGGAAGAGATCAAGGCCCTGGCCGACGGCTTGCTGAACAAGCCGGCCATGATCGAAGTGGCGCGCCGCAATTCGACCGTGGAAGTCATCCAGCAAAAAATCCATCCGGTCGACCGCGACAAGAAGCACCCGATGCTGTCTTACCTGATCAAGTCGAATAACTGGACGCAAGTACTGGTGTTTACACGCACCAAGCACGGCGCCAATAAACTGGTCGAGCAGCTGGGCGCGGACGGCATCGGCGCCCTGGCCATCCACGGCAACAAGAGCCAGTCGGCGCGCACGCGCGCGCTGTCCGAGTTCAAGGATGGCACGCTGCAAGTGCTGGTCGCCACCGACATCGCCGCGCGCGGTATCGATATCGACCAGTTGCCGCACGTCGTCAACTACGACTTGCCGAACATTCCGGAAGACTATGTGCACCGTATCGGCCGCACGGGCCGTGCCGGCGCCAAGGGCGAAGCCGTATCGCTGGTCTGCGTGGATGAGCACGAAATGTTGAAAGACATCGAAAAGCTGATCAAGCAAACTCTGCCGCGCGAAGTCATCGAAGGCTTCGAGCCAGACTTGAACGCCCGCGCCCAGCCTGTGCAATTGCGCAGCGGCACCGGCGGTCACCGCAACAACAGCCGCGCGCCAGCCGGCGCCGTGGTGCGCGTGAAAACCGGCGGCAGCGGCGCCAAGCCACGCAGCGCCGGTCCAGCGGGCGGCGGTGGCGGCGGCAACCGTTCGGGCAATGCGCCGCGTTCGGCAGCCAATCACCGTTCCGGCGGCCGCGGCCGTTAAAACGCGGCCTGAAAGCTACTGCGCGGGGCGCTTTGCGTTTGGGTTGCTCGCCGTACTCCTGTACGGCTGCGCTACTCGACGCAATATCACTCCCGCTCGCTACGCTTTCAGGCGGCGTTTGTCTTTATAAAAAGACGACAAAAACCGTTCCAGAACTTGCTTCTGGAACGGTTTTTTTATGCACGCCACCAATGGCCGATTTGGGCTAGGATAGTATCCATCGTCCTCACTTGCGTGCTGCCATGCCGAACTTCGCTGCCAACCTCAGCATGATGTTTACCGAACTGCCCTTTCTGGACCGCTTTGCCGCCGCCAGGGAGGCGGGCTTCGATGCCGTCGAATTCCTGTTTCCCTATGCCGTCGAAGCGCGGCAAATCGCCATGCGGCTGGAACGCCACCATTTGCAGCTGGCCGTGTTCAACTTCCCGCCCGGCGACTGGGAACACGGCGAACGGGGCATCGCCTGCGATCCGCGCCGGAGCGAGGAATTTCGCAGCAACGTGCAACTGGCGCTCAACTACGCGCTGGCGCTCGGCGCGAAACAGCTGCACTGCATGGCCGGCATCGTGCCGCCCGGCATGAGCCTGGAGCGGGCGCGGCAAAGCTTGATCGGCAATCTGCAGTTTGCGGCAGACGCCTGCCGTCCGCATGGCATCAATGTGTTGATCGAGCCGATCAACCACTACGACATGCCCGCTTACTTTCTGCACCATAGCCAGCAGGCGGCCGACATCATCGCCGACTGCCAGCGCAGCAATATCTTCCTGCAATACGACATTTATCACATGCAACGCATGGAGGGCGAACTGAGCAACACCATCCGCGCCCTGCTGCCCCTGATCCGCCACATCCAGATCGCCGACACGCCGGGCCGCCACGAACCGGGCACGGGCGAGATCAATTACCGCCACATATTCAGACTGCTGGAGCAGGTCGGCTATGCAGGCTGGGTCGGCTGCGAGTACCGTCCCGTCAGCGACACCGTGGCGGGACTGGGCTGGCGCGAGCAATTGACAGCCGCAGCGGGCGCAGCGGGCACAGCGGGCACAGCGGGCACTATCGGCGCCTGATCGCAGCGCGCTTGCGCCCGCACAAGGCGGGCGGCGCAGGCCGGCACCACAATACCTTTCCATACAGCATTTCCTGTCGAGAGGTAACGTGTCCGCCCTGCCTACCCGCCATCGCCGCGCCCTTTGCCTGAACCTGTGCCTGACGATGGTGCTGTGCGGCTGCACCACCGCGCGCACCGACCTGGCGCAAGTGCGCGCCCTGGCCGCCGGCACCGATGCCCTGAGTGCCTTCAGCGAGCTGTCGCAGCGCCACGTGGACAGCTACCAGCGCGCCCGTCCCTATCTGTCGCCCGCCGAAGACGCGCGCGAACGCCTGCTCGATACGCAGCGCCACGCCGCGCAAGCGGATGTTGCGCGCCTGGCGCAGGCCGTCCGCCTGTACCTGCAGGCGCTGGGCCGGCTGGCACAAGCCGATGCGTATGAGGTGCAGCCCGAACTGGCCAGCGCTGGCGCTGCCATCCGCGCCTGGCCAGGCAGCGGCATCGACGACCGCCACGTCAGCGCCTACACCCTGTTGCTGCAACAACTCGCGCGCCTGGGCGGTGCGGCCAACCAGCAGGCGCACCTGGCCCAGGTGCTGCACGATGGCGACGCGCCGCTGCAAGCCTTGCTGGCCGCGCTCGACAGCTTGCTGCTGCTGTACGACAAGAGCGGCGATAACGAGCGCGACATGGTGCTCGGCTTGCTCGACGTGGAAATCGCCTATGCCGACACGCCGCAGCAGCGCCTGCTGGCCGTGCTGGCGAAAAACATGCAACAAAGCAAAACCGAGGAATACCGCCTGCTTGGTCTGCGCCATACATTGACGCGCCGGCAACTGGCGGCACTGGGGCGCGAACACACCCACCTCGCTGCCACCCTCACCACCACGGAGGCAAGATGGACGGATCAGTAGGCAGGAGCAGCAGCGAACGCCGCGAAGCGGCGCTCAGCAGCGCCATGCGCGTCGAACAACTGGCTGACAGCTTGTCGCAGGCGGCCGTCACCCTGCATGGCGCCGTCATGCGCGCTATCCGCAAGCGCGCCAGCCAGGGAGCAAACGGCATCAGCCACAGCCAGGCACAGGCCGTCTTCGCCCTGGAAGTGGCCTTGCGCCAGCAAGCCAACCAGCTGTATGCCGATGCGGCCGGGCACACGGTGGACGGCCTGGAAACGGCGCAGCGCCAGCTCAGCGGCCTGCTTGACACGGTGCGCCTGCGCATTGCCCGCAACGACGACGTGCGGCACTGGATCAGCCTGGCAACGAGCTTGTTGCACCTGGGCAGCGCCGTCCTGGCAGGCAATCCCGAGCGCATCCTCGGCACCCTGGGCAAGGTGCGTGAGCGGCTGCAAGAGATGGCGCCGGACTGATTGAAATTGGCTAGCGAGCGCCTATACTGGGACAGCCCCGCATGGCAATCGTGCCGGCGGAGCGATGGCCAGAGGAGACCAACATGCGTATCGAACCGTATTTGCAATTCGATGGAAACTGCGCGCAAGCGCTGGAATACTACCGCCAGCATCTGCATGGCACAGACCTGTGCCTGATGCCGTATCGCGGCTCACCAGGCCAGGAGCAAGTCAAGGAAGACTGGTACGACAAGATCATGCATGGCTCCGTGCAGCTGGGGGCCACCATGCTGATGGGCTCGGACGGCGGCTGCACCGAGGATGGCGCCAAGGGCATGAGTGGCTGCTCGGTCTGCCTAACCCTCGACACGCCGGAGGAAGCGGAACGGGCTTTCGACGCACTCGCGCGTGACGGCAACATCCAGATGCCATTGGAGGAAACGTTCTGGGCCAAACGCTTCGGCATGCTGAAAGACCAGTTCGGCGTGGCCTGGATGGTCAACTGCCTGAAAGAACCAGCATAGAACAGCCCTTGCCTGCCTGCGCCGCATCAAACGCGGCGCGGTCATTAGCGCAAGCAGAGCGGCCAATCCTGGACTACCATGTAGGAGAGACTCCTATCGGGGACAGCCATGAATGGATTGCCGCAAGACCAGTTGCAGCGCCTGCAGGGCGTGCTGGAGCAACGCAAGCTGGCGTTGCTGGAACAGCTCGAGAACGAAGCTGCCGAGGCGGATGCGCGCGCCTCGCTGCTCAATGAAATAGAAGCCTCGCCTGCCGACAACGCCAGCGTGCGCACCTTGAACGCCCTCGTCAGCGAAGCGGCCGAGCACAACCTGGCGCAGCTGGCCATCATCAAGCACGCGCTGGCCAAATCTGCCAATGGCAGCTATGGTCTGTGCGACAACTGTGGCGAAGCCATCGGCCTGTCTCGCCTGAATGCGCGCCCCGAGGCGCGCCTGTGCATCGATTGTCAGACGCGGCTGGAAAAAAACCAGCGCTGACCTGGTGCTGCGGCAAGGGGGCAAGGCATCGCTGCCCCGCCCCCTGCTTTCCATCCGCGCTGCCATGCTGCTGTTCGTCTTCCCGTCAGCCTCTGTGTGCCGGCTGGGTGGACGGGTCTCCTCTACTGCCATTGCCCTACTGCAAGCTCTACGCTTGCTTAACTCATGTGCTGCCCGCCATTGATGGCGATATTCGCGCCCGTGACGAACGCCGCTTCGTCGGACGCCAGGTAGGCCACCAGGGCCGCCACCTCGTCCGGCTCGCCCAGGCGGCCCAGGGGAATCTGCGGCAGGATCTTCGTTTCCAGGATATTGGCCGGCACGGCTGTCACCATCTGCGTGCGCAGGTAACCGGGCGAGACGGTGTTGACAGTGATGCCGTGGCGCGCCACTTCCAGTGCCAACGCCTTGCTGAAGCCATGCACGCCCGCCTTGGCGGCCGCGTAGTTGCACTGGCCAAACGCGCCCTTCTGGCCATTCACGGACGAGATGTTGATGATGCGGCCCCAGCGGTTGGCCAGCATCGGTTCGAGCACCTGCTTGCTCATGTTGAACAGGCTGTCGAGATTGGTGCGCATGACCTCGGCCCAGTGCGGCAATTCCATCTTGCGCATGCTCTGGTCGCGCGTGATACCGGCGTTATTGACCAGCACATCGATGCGGCCGAACTGCCCAAGCACGCGTGCCACGGCTACGCTGCAGGCGTCGAAATCGCCCACGTCGATGGCCAGCGGATGAAAATAATACTGCTGCGCCTGCTGCTCGTCGAGCCAGCTTTCCACGCGCGCGTTGCCCGGCGTGTGCGCCGCCACGACGGCAAAGCCCGCCGCATGCAGGCGCCGGCACAAGGCCGTGCCCAGGCCACCCATGCCGCCCGTGACCAGCGCTACCTTTTGTTCCTTCATTGCTATCTCTCCCCGCTTGTTATGGTTGTTCTGCGTGGGATCAAGTGTAGGAGCAGTTTTTATCGCCAGCTTTGCGCCAGATCAAGTGCTCAGCCTGATGCAGTCGTGCGCGGCCGACACCCCGGACTGTGCCAAAATGGCCGCTAGTGCACAGCGAGAGGTCAGGCCATGACGTATAAAACCGTATTGCTCCACATTGACGACAGCGCCGGGCGCGCCGCCCGCATCGAAGCGGCCGCCAGCATCGCCCAGGCTTGCGGTGGCCACCTGACGGGCGTGTCCCTGACGGGCGTGTCACGCCTGCTGTACCAGAACCAGCCCGACCTCGATGCCGACCCCAACCTGAGTCTGCACCTCAATTTCCTGAGAGAGCGGGCGACGCGCGCACTCGACGGTTTCGAGGCGCAGGTGCGCGCGGCCGGCGTCGCCTCGTTCGAACAGCGCGTGCTCGACGACGAGGCGGCGGGCGGCATCAGCTTGCTGGCCCGCTATGCGGACCTGGTGGTGATCAGTCAATACAATGCCAAGGATAAATCGCCGTCCGTGATGCGCGACTTTCCCGCCTATGTGCTGCTGCATTCGGGACGTCCCGTGCTGATCGTGCCGTATGCGCCGCCACTGCCACTGCTGGCGCCGCCTGCGGCCGCGCGCAATGTGCTCATTTCCTGGAATGCCAGCAAGGAAGCGAGCCGCGCCGTGACCGCCGCCCTGCCCCTGCTGCAGCGCGCCGCGCAAGTCCACGTGGCCATCTTCGATGCCCAGGTGCATGCCACCGAACACGGCGAACAGCCGGGCGCCGAGCTGGCGCACTACCTGGCGCGCCATGGCGTGGAAGCGCGGCTGCATTTGCTCGACGGTGGTGGCGTACGGCGCGGCGACATCGGCGAAGCGCTGTTGTCGCAGGCGGCGGACCTGTCGGCGGACTTTCTGGTGATGGGAGCATATGGTCATTCGCGCCTGCGCGAAACCATCCTGGGCGGCGTCACGCGCACCATTTTGCAGCGCATGACGATCCCCGTGCTGATGGCGCACTAGAGCCTGTTGAAAGCAGCGGGCTAAGCCCCTTGCCAGGGCTGGCTGCGGATCTTGGCCACCTGGCGCTGCGCCAGCCACTGCCACAGCTGTAGCGCGTCGCCCTGCGGCAGGGCCGACATGTGGCGCGGACTGGCCAGCGCGATTTCGCAATCGCGGTCCGACCATTCTTCAAAAGTGACTTCGCCTCCGCTAGCGACCTCGACCTGATACATCAAGCCATCGTCGTAGCCAAAGCGCAACAGGACAGCGGCCGGGCTGCCGTCCGGCGTGATGGCGCCGCCGCGATAGACTTCGGCCAGCGCATCAGCCAGCTGTGCCGGCGAGGGCGCGCAGATGTCGCGCCCGTCGGCCCGTGTCAGAATGAACCATGCCTGTGTCATGACGCGCCCTCCTATTCATACTCGTTAGCATGCGAGGCAAGTACTACAGGCAGTCACCTTGGTCCAGTATCACTTCGGGCGCACGGAAACTATCCCTGTCGGCATTGTTTACCAATAATTACGAATACTGACAAGTATCATACCTAAATTCCGTGCGGCGCGGCATATATGCATATGGCACGGCGGGTGCGCCGATTCACGCCACCAGCACGGGAATGCTGAGCGGATCGAAGTCGTGCCAGTCGCCATTGGCAATCGTGCCTTCCGCTTCCTCGATATGCTCGGCGCCGAGCCGGTGCAGCGCCTCGAGCGCCCGTTCGCGCTCGTCGAGGCCGCCCAGCGCGACGGCGATCAGCATGCCCGGATGCCGGGGCTGGCGGCGGTTTTCGCCGTTGTTCTCACCATGCTTTTCGGCTTCACCCGCCTCCTTCATCTTGTTGAAACTGTAGAGCGAGCCCACGTGGGCGCCCACCAGCGCCCCCACTACCGGACCCAGCGGCCCTGTCGCCAGGGTGGCGGCGGCGCCGATGCCGGCGCCTACCACAGCGCCCACGGCCACGCCTTCCACCACGCCTTCCGGCGTCTCTTTGGCGCCGGGCGACATGTCGCGGTCGCCACCGAGCGCATGCAAATCATGCTGGCCCGGCTGGTTGACAAAGAAGGCGCTGATGCGGCTGTCGGGAAAGCCCGCCTGGTTCAGGGCGGCGCGCGCGGCGTCGATCTGTTCCTGCAACTGAAAATGACCTGCGATGATGCGTGACATGATACTGCCCTCCTGGTCGGCTGCGGGCGCACCATGCGCCACCAGGATAGCGTGCGCCGGACAGCGCCAGCATACCGTTCGCTTACGCACATAGCCGCTCACTCATGCGGATACACCGAACGGACTGCGTATATCGGACAGAAATTGTTGTGCGCGCGCATGTTGCGGCCGCGCAAAGAAATCCTCGGGCGCAGCCCGCTCCAGCACTTCTCCGTGGTCCATGAACCAGACGCGGTCCGCCACTTCGCGCGCGAAACCCATCTCGTGCGTGACGCACACCATCGTCATGCCGCCCTGCGCCAGATCGCGCATCACTTGCAGCACTTCGCCCACCATTTCCGGGTCCAAGGCGCTGGTGGGTTCATCAAACAGCATCAGCGGCGGCTGCATGGCCAGCGCGCGAGCAATCGCCACGCGCTGCTGCTGGCCACCCGAGAGTGCCGCCGGCATGGCGCGCGCCTTGTGCGCCAGCCCCACGCGCTCCAGCAAGGCCAGCGCCCGCTCTTCCGCTTCGCGCCGGGTGAGACCGCGCAAGTGCTGCGGCGCCAGCGCGCAATTGTCCAGCACGGACAAGTGTGGAAACAGGTTGAATTGCTGGAACACAAAACCGATGTGCGAGCGGAAGGCGTTCACATCCAGCCCCGGCGCATGGATATCCTGGCCCGCCACCGTGATGCGGCCCGAAGCGATCGCCTCCAGGCGATTGATGGTGCGGATCAGGGTCGACTTGCCGGAGCCTGACGGCCCGCACACCACCAGTACTTCGCCCTTGGCGACGTGTTCATTGATGCCGATCAAGGCGTGATAGTCGCCATAGTATTTGTTGACGTTGTCAAAGCTAATCATGCAGCCGCTTTCAGGAGTCGTGCCTGGCGCCGCTCGAGCCAGAAGGCGGCGCGCGACAGGCTGAAACACAAAACAAAATACGTCATGCCCAGCAGGAAATACACTTGCACGGGCTTGGTCAGCACCAGGCCATTGACTTGCGAGGCGATGAACGACACTTCGGCCAGGCCGATGATGGTGCCCAGCGAGGTTTCCTTGATGGTCGAGACGAACTGGTTCACCAGCGAGGGCAGCATATGGCGCATTGCCTGCGGCAACACCACCGTACGCATGCTGTCCAGATAGTTCAAGCCCAGCGAACGGGCCGCCTCCACCTGTCCGCGTTGCACGGCTTGCACGCCGGCGCGCACAATTTCCGCCAAATACATGCCGTCGAAGATGACGAGGGCGGCCAGCATGGTGCCGAATTGCCCGCTTTCGTGCCCCGTGATGCTGGGCAGGAAGAAATAGGCCCAGAAGATGACCAGCAGCAAGGGGATGCCCCGCACCACGTGGATCAGCGCAGCCACAGGCCAGCGCAGCAGGCGCCAGGGACTCAGGCGTGCCAGGCCCAGCAGCAAGCCGAACGGCAGGCTGAGCACCAGCGCCAGGCTGGCCAGCAGCACCGTCAGCGCCAGGCCGCCCAGCGGTCCCTCGGGATAGCGGCCAACGAGAAAATACAGCCAGTAATCGTCGATGAGTTCCAGCATCAGGACACCTTCCTTTGCAGCAAGGCCGCCAGGCTGGCGATCAGCAGCGAGACGGCCAGGTAGGCCACGCCGGCGAAGACGAACGCCTCGACGCTGCGGAACGAAGCCGCTTCCACGCGCTGCGTCTGGTACATCAGCTCGGCCACGCCAATGACGGTGGCGATACTGGTGTTTTGCCACAGGTTCAGGGTTTGCGACAGCAACGGTGGCGCGGCCAGCCGCAGCGCCTGCGGCACGATGCACAGGCGCATGCTGGCGAGAAAACTGAAGCCCAGCGCCCGTCCCGCCTCGAATTGCTGGACAGGAATGGCGCGGATGCCGCTACGGATATCTTCCGCCATGTAGGCGGCCGTGTACAAGGTCAGGGCGGTGATGGCGCTGACGGCCTCGATATTGCCGGCATACAAGCGTTCCTTCCACGTGTCGGGCAGCAATTCGGGCGCGCCGAAATACCAGAGCAGGAAGTGGGCCAGCAAGGGCACGTTGCGGATCAGCTCGACGTACGCGGCGCCCAGCCCGTTGAGCAGGCGCGACGGGGCGAGGCGCAGCATGGCCACGCCACACGCCAGCGGCAAGGCCAGCAGCAAGGTGATGCCCATCAGTTGCAAGGACAGCAGCAAGCCGGAGACCAGCCAGTCGCGGTAGTCGCCGGACAGCAAAAAGTTCAGATCAAACATGCGGAAGAGTCAGGCTAAATTCAGGCGTCGATCTTGTCCGATTCGATCTTGAAAGTACGTTTTTGAAACTTGACATTGCTCGTCGGGCCATACCATTTGAAGAACAGTTTTTCTGCCTCGCCCGACTTTTCCAGTCCGCGCAGCACCTGGTCGACAGCCGTCTTCACGCCCGTCTCACCCTTGCGAATGCCGAAGGCAAACACTTCCTGGCTGATGTTTTGCGGCAGCACAATATAGTCCTTTTGCGCGGCGCCCAGCTTGGCGTAGTTGTTCAGCAGCGAGACTTCATCGTCGACATAGCCAACGCCCTTGCCTTGCTGCAAGCCCAGGTAGGCCTGGCCCGCCGTCTCGAACGTCACCACGTCCACACCGGGCACGGCCTTGCGGATATTCGGTTCCTGCGTGCCGCCCTTAACGGTCAGCACTTTCTTGCCGGCCAGGCCAGCGACCGTCGTGATATTGCTGCTTTTCTTCACCAGCACGCGCTGGCCCGTGTAAAACGTCGACAGGGAAAAATCGATCAGCGCTTCGCGTTCCTTGTTGTGCGTCAGGGACGCCGTCAGGATATCGATGCGGCCTTGCTGCAATTCGGGAATGCGGGCAGCCACGGCCAGCTGTTTGATCACCGGTTTGACGCCGAGGCCCTGGGCGATGGCGCGGCACAGGTCCACTTCATAGCCAACCAGCTGGCGCGACTTGGCGTCGATGAAACTGTTCGGCTCGTCCGTGCCCAGGGTGCCGCAGACCAGCTCGCCTTTCGCCTTGATGGCGGCCAGCTGGTCCGCTTGCGCCACCTGCGTGAAGGCGATGGAGGTGAAAAGAAGCGCGGCGAAATGAAGACGGTTCTGCATGGGATTCCTCTGGTGGCGTAATGAATGCCGCCATTAAACCGCAACGCGCTTATTTCCAAAAAGGAATCTTTTCACCCATGTTTATGCAGAATTCATCTAAGCCGTCATCTAAGGCGCCAGCGCGTTCGTCTCGCCACCCAGGCGCAGGATCGCCGCCTTGGCCCCCACGGCGCCCGGATAGCGGGGATCGAGCTGCAGTGCCTGCCGGTAAGCCGCGACGGCCTGCGGACGCAAGCCTTGCTCGACATAAAACTCGGCCAGGCTATCCTGCAAATTCGCGTCGCGCGGATGCAGGCTGACAGCCGCCTGCAGCACGGCCATGCCTTGCGCGACGGCGCCGCTGCCTTTCAAGCGGTAGGCTTCCAGATTCAGCGCCGCAGGACTGGCTGCGCCCAGCGGGTCGCGCGACAGCGCCAGGCGCAGGGCGGCGAGGGCGGATTCCGTCTTGCCGGCGCGCAGCAAGGTCAAGCCCTGCAGCGCATGTGCGCGGTCGCTGAGCGGATACAGTGCCACTGCCAGGCTGCTGGCCGCCAGCGCTGATTCCGCCTCGCCGCGCGCGGCCGACGCTTGCGCCAGTTCCTGCAGCTCGGGCACGAAATCGGGATAGGCGCGCTGGCCGCGGAAGGCTGCGCGCAGTTGGCTATCGAGTGCGGGAATGGAGGCGGAGGCGGAGGCGGCCGGCCAGGCGATGGCGGCGGTGCGGTCCCAGCTGGCGGCCAGGGCCACGATGGCTTGCTCGAAAGCGGGCTCGAAGCGGGGCAAGGTGGCGCCCGCCGCACCTTGCGACAACAGAATATAGTCGCGCGCAAATGCCAGCGCGCCGCCACGCGAATAGGTGTCCAGGTCGACGCCCGACTGACGCAGCTGGATGGCCATGCTGGCGCCGGCTGCCAGGAAAACGCTGCCGCCGGCGGGATGGCGGGCGGCGTCGATGAAAGCGCGTGCCGCCCCGGCCTCCGGCGCCAGCGCTTGCCGGTTGATTTGCGTAAAGGCTATGCGCGTGGCGGCCGCATCGGCATACGCTTGAGGCGTGCGCTCGGCATGCGCCCGGCCCTCCTCGAACAAGCCTTGGGCCACCTGGTAAGCGCGCTGCGCGCCGGCATCTGCGATATACGTTTTCAGCTGCCACGGTTCGCCCGTAACCACTTCGAACAGGCGCTGCACGAACGGCTCGGGATTGACGCGCTCCAGATTGGCGGCGACGGCAATGGTGAGCTTGCGCGAGGGAAAACTGTACAGATAGGTGACGGTTTCCGGCTGCTGGCCGCTGTGCGCGATGGCATAACGCCCGCCCGTCGGAAAGACTTCCCAGCCCATGCCATAGTTCGTCAAGCGGCCCGCGCGCGTGGCCATCGGCTGCACCATGGCGGCCACGCTGGCCGCCGACAATATCTTGCCTGCGTGGATACCCCTGCCAAACGCCAGCATGTCGGACACGCTTGAGCGTGTGCCGCCGGCCGAAAAGCGGCTGCTGATATCGACGAATTCCGAGTTTTTCCATTCCTGGCCGGCCAGCCGGTAGCCGCGCACGCGATGGGCAATTACGGCATCCGGCTCATCCATCACGGTGGCGTCCATGCCCAGCGGCCCCCACACGTGGCGCCGCATGTAGCCGCCATAGCTTTCGCCCGAGGCGCCCTCGATGACGGCGCCCAGCAAGTTGTAGCCATAGCTGGTGTAGCGGAAGCGCGTGCCCGGTTCGGCGATCAGGTCGAACTGCTCGAAGACGGCGATGGACTGGCGCGTATCCTTGTGCTCCTTGAAATGCTGCTCCGCCTTGCTGTCGCGGTAGGCATCGATGCCGCCCAAGTGACCCAGCAACTGGCGCACCGTCACGGGAAACGCTTTGAGGGGGAAATACGGCACATAGGTTTGCACAGGCGCATCCAGGTCGATCTTGCCCTGTTCGACCAGTTGCAGGATGGCCAGGGCCGTCATGGGCTTGGTGACAGACGCCAGCCGATAGCTGGACCGGGCCGTCGCCGGCACGCGGTTTTCCAGGTCGGCATAGCCATAGCCTTTTACCCATTCCACCTCGCCCTGACTGAAACCGACGGTGACGCCCGGGATGCGCTGCGCACCCATGCGCTGGGCTACCCAGCCGTCGAAGTCGGCCAGTCGCGCGGTCAGCACAGCCGAGGGAGCGGAGGCGGCTTGCGCCACGCCGCACAACAGCGCCAGCGCGCCGGCGAAACCGTAGTATTTGCTGCTTTGCATAGTCATTATTCCATGGTGAGGGCCGTGTGCACAGCACGGCGCTGATGCATGGTAAGTGTCTTTCACACAGCATTGGCGGGCTGTGCACGAAATGCACGTAGCCCGCATGAACGGCACCAAAGAGGATGAAAATGTTGCAAATGGGTAGCAGCCGCTACAATGCCCGCCATGCCCTCCTTCTTCCTGCCTTCCTTCTTCCTGCCTTCCTTCTTCCGCTCCCTGCTCCTGTGCTGCCTAGTCTTGCCCAGTTTTGCTGGCGCCATGGATCGCCTGCCGCTGGACGAGGGCTGGCGCGCCTGCGGCACAGCATCCGCCGCGCCCGCCGCCACGCTGCACCAGTTACTCAAGCCAGGCCAGCTGCTGTGCGTGGAACGCGAGCTGTCCTTGGCCGCCACGCCGCCATCGACGCAACTGCTGGTACTGTCGGCGCTGGCCGCCAGCGAGCTCTGGCTGGACGGCAACTTGATCGGCAGCAATGGCCAACCGGCCCGGCAAGCCAGCGGGGAACGCGCGGGCGACATCGATTTCGGCATCCACCTGACGCCACAGCAATTGACCATGGGCACGCACCATTTGCGCCTGCTGCTGTCGACGCAGCAGGTGCCGGCGCACCTGGCGTCGCCATTTTATGCGCTGTACCTGATCGACCGGCAAGACTACCGCGTGGCGCTGGCCTGGTACCGGCTGCCGCCGCTGCTGCTGGCCGGGGCGCTGGGCGCTGTCGCCGTGCTCTTCCTCGCCTTGACGGTGCTGTACCAGCGGCAGCGGCACTGGGCCATGTTTGCCGCGCTGTGCCTGGTGGCGGCGCTGCTGCTGGTGGTGGAAATCTGGCGCAGTGTAACCGGCTATGCCTACCCCTTGCATTTGCCGCGCCTGTACGCCGTCTGCGCCCTCACCTGGCTTTTTTCCGCCTTGCTGCCCCTGTATTTTTATACGGCATACCGGCTACCGCGCTGGCCGCTGGCGGCGGCGGTGCTGCTGGCGTGCATCGCGCTGGCCGGCGCGCTGCACACGCATTTCGACGCACGCTGCTGGCTGATGTTTTTGACGGGCCTGGCGGCGAGCTTGGCGCTCAATCTGGGCGCCCTGTGGCGCCGCCTGCCGGGCAGCCGTGGCGGCACGCTGATCGCGCTGGCTTCGTGCGCCCTGTTCCTGCTGACGGGCAGCCAGTTTGCCGAAGGCGGCTTCGCCCTCGTCGTGTGCTTTTTGCTGCTGCCCCTGTGCGCACAATTGCTGGCGCAGCTGCTGCGTGTACGCAGCAAGGCGGCGCGTGCCCAGCAGCTGGAAAACCAGCTCTTGCGCAAAAGCATGCAACCGCATTTCCTGATGAATTCCCTGAGCCTGATCAGCGAACTCAACGCGCAATCGCCGCAGGCGGCCGAAAACTTCATCGAAGCGCTGGGCGCCGAGTTGCGCATGCTCAACGAGTTTGCGCAGCAGCCCAGCATTGCCCTGACGCAAGAACTGGCCCTGTGTCAGAATTACCTGAGCATCATGGGCACGCGGCTGCAACAACCGTGCCGCCTGCAGCTCGATGGCGAGGCGGCGGGCATCACCGTGCCGCCCGCCCTGTTGCTGACGGCGCTGGAAAACGCATTCAGCCATAACCGCTACCGCCAGGGTGCGGCCTTTATCCTGCGCATCGTAAAAGATGCGCAAACACACGTGCTCACCCTGGTCTTGCCCGAAGGCGTAGCGCGCCCGCACGCGGGCAGCGGCGTGGGCGAACAGTACATCCGCGCCAGCCTGCAGGCCGTGTTTGGCGATCATGCCCGCTATGCCAGCGAATATGCCAGCGAACATGCCAGCGAACAACAGCCAGCGGGCTGGCGCCTCACCTTTACCTTGCCGGCGGCGCCATGAATGTGTTGATACTGGAAGATGAACCGCTGATCGCGCAAGGCCTGGCGCGCGAGGTGCGCGCACATTTCGGCGCACGCCTGGCGGCGCTGGCGCTGCATGACAATGTGGAACAGGCGCTGGCCGCGCTGCGGCAGCATGACTATGATTTGCTGCTGCTGGACTTGCACCTGCACGGCGCGGACGGCTACGACTTGCTGCGCCAGGCCGGCAACGCCCCGTTCCAGACCATCATCGTCTCGGCGCACGCGGAACGCTCGATCACGGCCTTCGAGTTTGGCGTGCTCGACTTCGTCGCCAAGCCCTTCAGCCGCGAACGCCTGCACAAGGCGCTGCAACGCTATACCGGGCGGCACACGGAAACCGCCTCGCTGGCCGTCAAGAGACGGGGGGCGCTGGAATGGATCGCCATGGCAGAGATCGATCATGTGCAAGCCGACGGTCATTACAGCAACATCGTGCTGCGCAGCGGCGAACAGTGCTTTCACGACTTGGCTATCGACAAGCTCATGGCCCTGCTGCCGCCCCACTTCCTGCGCGTGCACCGCTCCTACATCGTCAACAGCCTGGGCTTCAAGCGGCTGCAGATCGGTGCGGGCGGCAAATACGCGCTCGACACGCAGACCAGCACGGGCATACCCGTCTCGCGCAGCAGCTATCCCGCGCTGAAACAGCGATTGCTGGGCTGAAGTCTCCGCTTACCAGTGCTGGGCAAAGTTGGGGAGTGGCGAGGCCATGTGTTCCGGCTCCACAGGCGGCGCCATCCAGTCGCGCGGGTCGACCTTGTAATACTGCAAGAATTGCGCATACAGTTCTGCATGGTGCTCGGCCATCTGGTACGGCTTTTCAAAGAAGGTTTCCGTGGCCACGGCAAAGAATTCGGCGGGATTTGTGGCGCCGTAATGGTCCATCACGCTTTGCTGCTGAACCATGGCGTCGTGGCGTAGGTTGTCGAAGTCGCGCGACAGCACCGTGGCCCAGCTGCGGTAGCTCGACACGCTGGGCAAATACGGCGCGCCATTCGCGGCGCCCGATTCACTGTCAAGCTGATGGGCGAATTCATGCAGCACCACATTGTGGCCATCGGTCCAGTCAGCCGCACCGCGCTGCACGTGGTCCCAAGCGAGCACTACGCGGCCATCGCCCCAGGATTCACCCAGCAAGCCGTTGGCCGATGGCGTGACCACGCCGCCCGGCCCCACTTCATTGCGCGTGACGATGAATTCCGTGGGATACACGAGGATAGTGTCGAGCTCCGGATACACTTGGGTCTGGCGATTCAGCAGCAGCAAACAGGCTTGGCCGGCGATGGTGTAGCGCATCTCGTCCGTGATCTCCAGGCCGCCACAGCCGACGAATTTCTTCTGGTACAGGAATTGCACGACGAGATGGCGCAATTGTTCCTGCAGCGGGGCCGGCATGCGCGCATACACGGGAATATTCTTTTCCAGCACGGCCAAGCCTTCGGGCGGCAAGGGCTTGGCCAGGGCACGCTTCAAACGCCAGCGGGGGAACCACAGCGAAAAAACGATGGCGGCCGTGACGAAGGCGATCCACAGCAGCGGGTTCATGCAACGGCCCACTTCAGAACAACGGGGGCAATCGGGCAAACGGAGACGGTGTAGGCGAACAAGGACAAGCTCCTTCGAATGAACCCGCATCGGGAAGGGCGGGCAGTCCAGCCCACATGGGGATGCTTGCAGTCTTTTCAATCAGACTAGCTCAAAGAGCCGTGTGCAACGCCAAAAGCCGGGGTGTCACCCGGCTTTCAACATGCATCTAAGAATCACTATCACCAGCCACTATCACCAGCATTACGCCCGCGCCCGCCAATCACCACGCGGCCCGCAAGGCACAGACTTACTCAGCGGTCTTTTGCTGAGGAGCACCAAACAAGGCAGCCACCAACGGATCGCGCGTTACGGGACCGCGGTTGACGCGGATGGCGTAATGCGTGTCATCGGCCAAGATGTGGAAGTGGCGGCCGCTGCCTGCCATGCTTTGCTCGCGCAGGCCGGGACGGTCCTTGCGTGGTGGCGCGCCTTCGCGTTTCGGCTGAACGATGGCTGCTAGGAAAGCGCGCACGCGCTCAGGATCTGGCGTCAACTGGTACACTGCCTTGCCCAGGTAAGTGGCGGTGCCTTCGATGTAGCGTGCCAGTTCGATCACGCCCGCTTCGCGCAAGTCGCGGATGTATTTACGGGCGCCCGATGGCGAAAACTTGAGGAACCAGGCGATTTCATCGGCCAGCATCTCGTGCAGCGACAATTCGCCGATCAGTTTTTGCATGTTTTCGATGCGGCGCAGGGTGGCCGACGTCGAACGCACGCGCTCGATCGGTGCCATGGAAATGGGATTCATCCGCTCCGGTGGGATAGGTGCTGCGCGTTCTACCATTTGCGAGCCTTTTTCGGGGCTACGAAGTTCCTGGTGCGCTGCCTTTAATTCGCTCTTCACGTGAGACTGAGTCATTGCATGCATTTGAATACTCCTTTTAAACGATTGCCGGTAGCCCGGATTGTTAAGTTCTTGGCAATTTTTATACCAGAACACCACAAATCCTGAGCGTCTGGGCACAGAATGCCATCCTGCTCCTAGCTGGTCTGTGCGTTAACGAACATTAGGAACAAGAAAGTGAAAAATATTGCCCTACTGCATTCTTTCTCTCGGGGCATCTAAAAATGGCATCTGAAAAACGCTCCGCCCCCACTCTGGCCCCCATTCATGGCGCAAAGTGAAATAGCGAACAGAAGCAGAAGCTCCATTGCAATAAATTCAAGCTTCGCACGCGGCGCCCGCCGCCCCGCCCCCCGCCCGATCGCGCTACTTCGACTCTTGCAAAGGAAACCTCATGAAAATGCCTGCCCTGTTGGCCGCCACCTTGCTCGTCACCCTGTCCGCCTGTAAGAAACCCGCCGAAGCGCCGCTGCCCGAAACGGCACCGCCCCCCCCGTCCGCCCCACAAGTGATGGCTGCTCCCGTCACGCCTGCCATGCCGGAAACGGGTCCGGGCCACGTGACGCTGCCTGCGCCGCTGACCGATCCCGCCACCGCCCCCGCTTTGCCGCCCGCCACGGCGCCGAAGTAAAGCCAACAGACAAGGCCGCCGGACGGCGATCAATCAGGCGTCCACGCGGCGCCATCCCTACTCCACGGGGGAGTTACGCGTTGCCAGCCTGTTCGCAACGCGTTTTTTTACGATTGGAGTCGGTCACGCCATGAAGGTTCAACGGCAGGCGCAGCGCCAGCCAGCATCGAACCGACCCGCCGGCAATCTGGCAATCCGCACAGCCTTTCCCCTCGCCGTGCGGAAAGACGGAATATCGATATTTCCCTTTTTCAATAGATTCAAATTAAACCTTTATAAACAATCACTTGCAATAAACGCCAAAGTGCGCTCCACTGGCACGGAAGATGCTTTTATATTTTCATAACCGCCGTCAGAGCGGCAGCCCGACCCACTATATAAAACCATCTACTTTTTGGAGACAACAGCATGGCAAGCACCTTCCGTATCTCGTCCTTCCTGAACACCAAGGCTCTGGTCGTGGCCGTCGCACTGGCCGCGCAATTCCCGCTGGCCGTCCACGCCGCCGACCTGGTCCGCCTGGGTAACCTGAAATTCGCCCATTACGGCGCCGTCGCCTATATGAAGGAAATCGCGCCGAAGTACGACTTGAAAATCGAAGAACGCATCTTCGCCAAGGGCCTCGACATCGTGCCGGCCATGATCGCCGGTGAAATCGACGTCTCCGCCAGTGCGCTGGAAGCGGCCATCACGGGCCGTGCCACGGGCTTACCCGTGTACCTGGTGGGCGGCTTCGCCAAGGGCGGTGTGCAGATCGTCGGACGTCCCGACCTGAACATCAAGGGCATTGCCGACCTGAAGGGCAAGAAAGTCGGCGTCACGCGCGGTGGCCCGCAGGAAATCCTGCTGTTTGCCGAACTCACCAAGGCCAAGCTGACCTGGTCCGACAAACCGGGCAAGGACGTGCAGATCTTGTACATGGGCTACCCGGACTTGAATCAGGCGCTGCTGACCAAGGATATCGACGTCATGAGCCAGTCCGAGCCCTACTCGACCCAGGCGATCCACAAGAAATACGGCGCGGCCATCGTCAAGCCGTATGACACACCGCTGGGCGAGCCCGTGCGCGCTCTCGTGATGACGGAAAAAATGTACAAGGAAAAGCCGGCCGTGGCACAGCGTTTCATGGATTGCTTCGTCGCCGCCACGCGCGCCTTCCTGGCCGACCCGAAACTGGCCGAAAAATATGTGCGCGAATCGATGTTCAAGAACCAGATCACGTCTGAGGATTACCGCGATGCCATCGACAACGCCATCTTCACGGAAGACATCTCCCAGAGCCACGTGCAGCTGACCACCGACTACATGGTGAAATTCGGCGTGGGACGCATGGCAAAACCGCCTGCCGCCAAGGATTGGGTCAAGCTCGACCTGCTGGAAAAAGCCAAGAAATCCTATGTCCCACGCTAACCACGACCACGCCAATCGGAAAGTATCACGATGAATATACAAATGATGAAACGCTTCGTGCACGGTGCCATCGTGCCCGTGGCCGTGCTGCTGTTCTGGCAAGCGCTGTCCACGTTTGGCTGGATCAATCCGCAAATCCTGCCGTCGCCCGTCGCCGTGCTGGTGAAGTGGTATGAATACCTGATCCCCATGCAAGCGTACACGCCGGAAGCGGGCAACTACCTGGTGTGGATGTTCTCCGGCGAACTGCCGCATGACGCCTGGGCCAGCCTGTCGCGCGTGCTGGGCGGCTTCGCCATCGGCGCCGGCCTGGCCTTGCCGCTGGGCCTGCTGATGGGCACCAACAAGACCATCTATAAACTGTTTGACCCGCTGGTGCAGGTGCTGCGCCCGATTCCACCGATCGCCTACATCCCGCTGGCGATTTTATGGTTCGGCCTGGGCAATCCGCCCGCCTTCTTCCTGATCAGCATTGGTTCTTTCTTCCCCGTGCTGATGAATACCATCGCCGGCGTGCGCCAGGTCGACGGCATCTATATTCGCGCCGCGCGCAACCTGGGCGCCAGCCAGATGACGATGTTCCGCCGCGTCATCCTGCCGGCGGCCACGCCCTACATCCTGGCCGGCGCGCGCATCGGCATGGGCACGGCCTTCATCGTCGTGATCGTGGCGGAAATGATCGCCGTCAACAGCGGCCTCGGTTTCCGCATCCTGGAAGCGCGCGAGTATTTCTGGTCTGACAAGATTATCGCCGGCATGTTTACCATCGGCCTGTTCGGCCTGGCCATCGATATGGCAATGAATGCCCTGAATAATCATTTGCTGCAGTGGCACCGCGGCCTGGAACACTGAGAGGAACGGCCATGACCACGATCAATATCAATGCAGTCAATAAAATCTTCACGACGGGCGGCGCCGACGTCATCGCCCTGAAGGATATCAACCTGGAAATCGCCAGCGGCGAGTTCATCTGCCTGCTGGGGCCGTCCGGCTGCGGCAAGTCGACCCTGCTCAATGCCCTCGCCGGCTTTTCGCAGCCGACTTCCGGCCAAATCCTGGCCGGTGGCAAGCTGATCACCGAACCCGGTCCCGACCGCGGCATGGTGTTCCAGGAATACGCGCTGTTCCCATGGATGAGCATCGAGAGCAATATCGCTTTCGGCCTGGAAATCGCCGGCAAGACGCCGGCCGAAATCAAGGAACGGGTCGACATGCTGCTGAGCATGCTGGGCTTGACGGAATTCCGTGCCCGCTACCCGAAAGACTTGTCGGGCGGCATGCGCCAGCGCGTAGCGATCGCCCGCGTGCTGGCCCTCGATTCGCCCATCATGCTGATGGATGAACCGTTCGGCGCACTGGATGCCTTGACGCGGCGCAACCTGCAAGATGAATTGCTGAAAATCTGGAAAGTCTTCGGCACCACCATCGTGTTTGTCACGCACTCGATCGAGGAATCGATCTACCTGGCCGACCGCACCATCGTCATGACCTACCGTCCCGGCACCATCAAGCGCGACGTGGCAATCGACCTGCCCCGCCCGCGCGACCCGAGCGACCCCGAGTTCAACCGCCTCAAACGTATGCTGGGCGAGATGGTGATGGAAGAGCAGCAAAGGCACCACAACGCCGAAACCATGGCAAGTACGGCAGACTGATAGTATGTCTGATTAGTTAGCACCGGGGCAGTACCGTCTGGTCTGCCCCCATCAACCCGACACACGGAGCACCATGGCATTCGGCAAATGGACCCTGAGACCGGCGCTCGGCCCCCTGCTGGCCGTGGCTACGCTGGTCTTGCTGACATGGGCCTCGTATGCCTGGGTACAGCAGCGCCAGCTCGATGAATTGCACCGCACCCTCGATTCGCGCGCGGAACTGTACGCGGCCTCCATCGGCGGCGCCCTCAATAAATACGAATTCCTGCCCCTGGCCGTGGCCCAGAGCGATGCTGTGGCGCAACTGCTGGAGCAGCCCAGCGCCGACAAAGTCGCGCAGATCAACGCCTACCTGGTCGACATGAACCGCCGCGCGGGCGCCTTTGCCGTGTATGTGCTCGACGACAAGGGCACGACCCTGGCGTCCAGCAACTGGCGAGACCGCAGTTCCTACGTGGGCGTCAACTACGGTTTCCGGCCCTACTTCAAGGATGCGTTCGCGGGCGGCATAGGCCGCTTCTACGGCATCGGCTTCTCCACCTTCGAGGCTGGCTATTTCATTTCGCAGCCCGTGCTACGCGACGGACGCGTCATCGGCATCGTCGCCGCCAAGGTCAACCTGGACTGGATCGAGCAATCGTGGCGCACACCGGGCGCAGGCGAGCAGATCTGGGTCAAGGATGCGAATGGCGTGATCATCCTGGCCACGACGCCCGCCTTCAAGTTCAAGACCCTGGCGCCGCTGTCGCCGGCCGCCAAGCACGATATCAGCGAGCAGCGCCAGTTCCTGCAGGAAAACCTGCCCATCCTGCCGCACAAGGTGCAGCGCCAGTTCGCCGATGGCGCCAGCGTGATGACCCTGGAGCGCCCGCAGGCTGGCGACACGCCGGCCCTGTCCGGCAGCGCCGACAAGGTGAACTATCTGGCCGTGAACCGCGCGCTGGGTCCGCTGCAATGGCAAATCACGGTGCTGGCCGAACTCGACCAGGTCAACGAGGCGGCGCGCAACGCAGCCATCGCCGCCGCGCTGGGCTGGGCCTTGCTGCTGCTGGGCCTGATGTATGCGCGCCAGCGCCGGCGCCGCATCGCCGACAAGCTCAATGCGCAACAGACGCTGGCGCGCGCCTATGAACAGCTGGAAATCAAGGTCGAGCAGCGCACGGCCGACCTGGTGCATGCGAATGGCCGCCTGCAGGCGGAAGTGGCCGAACGCGAGCGGGCCGAGCAGACCCTGCGCTATGCCCAGGCGGAACTGGTGCAAAGCGGCAAACTGGCGGCCATTGGCCAGATGGCGGCCGGCGTCACGCACGAACTGAACCAGCCGCTGGCCGCCCTGCAAACTTTTTCCGATAATGCCAAAGTCTTTTTGGCGCGGGGCCGCATCGACGATGCGCTGGACAATCTGTCGACCATTTCCGACCTCGTCAAGCGCCTCGGCTATGTCACATCGCAATTGAAAGGCTTTGCGCGGCGCGGCGACGATGCCCGCAAACCCGTCAGCGTGCGCCAGGCGTTTGCGCAAACCATGCTGCAAATCCGCACGCGCAAGCATTCGCAGCGCCTGACCCTGCATGAAAGCTGGCTTGAGGACGATATCATCGTACTGTGCAACGCCATCGGCCTGGAACAGGTGTTTACCAACTTGATCACCAACGCCATGGATGCCGTGCCGGAAAGCGAGCCCGTGCATATATGGTTCCAGGTGCGCCGCGAAGGCAAGCTCGCCGTGCTGCATATCACCGATAATGGCCCCGGCATCCCGCTGGCCTCGCTCGACAAGATTTTCGACCCCTTCTATACCACCAAGGAGCACGGACTGGGCTTGGGATTATCGATCAGCGCAGGCATACTGCGCGCGGCCGACAGCGCACTGGCGGTGCGCAACCGTAGCGCGCAGGAAGGGGGCGGCGCGCAATTTACCATCACCCTGAGCTGCGACCCGGGGGAGAGAGACGAAGGAAACATCTGATGCACGAGAATAATTTTGAAGGCATGCAAGTGCTGCTGGTGGAAGACGATGCCGTGGTGCGCAAGGGCGCCCGGCAATCGCTGGAACTGGCGGGCTTGCAAGTGACGGCCGTCGCCACGGCCGAGGAAGCACTGCCCTACCTGGTGCCCGAATTTGCGGGCATTTTATTGAGCGATATCAAGCTGCCCGGCATGGATGGCTTGAAACTGCTCGATATCGCCGTGGCGCAGGATGCCAGCCTGCCCGTCATCCTCGTCACGGGCCATGGCGACGTGTCGATGGCCGTGGGCGCCATGCGCCGTGGCGCTTACGACTTCATCGAAAAACCGTTTTCCGCCGACTTGCTGGTGGAAGTGTGCCGCCGCGCGCTCGATAAACGCCACCTGGTGCTGGAAAACATGAACTTGCGCCGCCAGCTCGAACAGCGGGTCGGCATCGAGGCGCGCATCGTGGGCCGCAGCGCGGCCATGGCCAAGGTGCGCCAGCTGGTGCTGAACCTGGCACCAAAATCGGCCGACATCATCATCCTCGGCGAAACGGGGACTGGAAAAGAACTGATTGCGCGCTGCCTGCACGACTTCAGCGAGCGCCGCGACCACCCTTTCGTGGCGATCAACTGCGGCGCCCTGCCCGAATCGATTTTCGAGTCGGAACTGTTCGGCCACGAGGAAGGGGCATTTACGGGCGCGCAGCGCCAGCGCATCGGCAAGATCGAGTACGCCAACGGCGGCACCCTGTTTCTGGACGAAATCGAAAGCATGCCGCTGGCCCTGCAAGTCAAGCTGTTGCGCGTGCTGCAGGAACGGCAAGTCGAGCGGCTCGGTTCCAATAAATTGATTTCCGTCAATTTCCGCGTGATTGCCGCCGCCAAGGAAGATTTGAATGTACTGGCGGAACAGGGCAAGTTCCGGCCCGACCTGTATTACCGCCTGAACGTGGCCAGCCTGACCCTGCCGGCGCTGCGCAACCGGCGCGAGGATATCCCCCTGCTGTTCGAATTTTTCGTGCTGCAGGCAGCGCTGCGCTATGGCCAGCCGGCGGCCCTCGTCAGCGGTGACCTGATCGCATCCCTGATGGCGCAGCGCTGGGCCGGCAATGTGCGCGAGCTGCACAATGTCGCCGACCGCTTCGTGCTGGGCTTGCTCGACGACACGCTCAGCCCGGCCGGTTGCCGCGAAGCCTCATTGGCCGAACAGGTGGACACGTTCGAAATTTCCATCATCGAAGAAGCCTTGCGCCGCCACAACGGCAATGTCATCGATGCAGCTGCTGCCTTGAATATCCCGAAGAAAACCCTGTACGACAAGCTCAAGCGATTTGATATCTCGACGGAACAATTCCGTTGATCTGAAGCAAATGGCCGACACAACCATGGGGCGGCGTCCTACCCGTGCGGCCAGTCTCCTGTGTGACAATACCGGCTCACATCAACACTTTGCACAGGATACTGCCATGAAAACCGCCGCTCTCTTGCTGGCCGCCACCCTGATGACCGTGGGCGGCGCCTGGGTACAAGCCCAGTCGACGACGAATGTCAATCAGACAGGCAACCACACCAACAATCCGAATGATCCGGGCCAGAAATCGGACCAGTCCGACAAACTCGACAACAAAGGCAAGCTGGTTCACGACGCCACGCCCGACAAAACGCGCACGGACAAGCGCAGCCGCCGCGGCAAGCCCGTGGTCACACCGGACACACCGGACACCCCGGCAGCCAGCGGACCAGCCACCTCGCCGCCAGCGACACCGGCAGCACCGGCCCGCTAAGCATTGCTTCCAGCGCTGCGCTGCGCCACATTGCTCCAAGGCACGCTATCATCGCGCCTTTACAAGATAGCTAGGATGACAATGAAAGCAGCATGGTGCGGGATGGTGGCGATGGTAACGGCAGGCGTATTGGCGGCCGCGGGTGCACAAGCCGCGCCCACGGTGGGCGAGTGCATGGAGCTGACGGCAGGCATCAAGTTCAGCAAGAACAATGGCGATGCGCAAGTCAATGTCGAGGAAAACTTCGAGGGCAAGAAACAAAAGGGCACACAGCTGATCCTTGACGGCGGCGTGCTGCTGGCCACGTCCTACCAGGACATCCACGATGGCCAGGTATTCCTGACGGGTGCGATCCATTACAATGAAGATGGCAGCGTGCGCAGCAAGAACGTCTACACGCCACAGTCCGCCATCCCCGCCAACATGCGCCCCGGTCACGAAGTGCGCGTGCAATTCTCGGACACGCAAACGAGCACCCACTACCCACTGGCTGGCCTGTCCGACAAAATCACCACTTCCACGCGTACTGACAAACGCGATGTCTCGATCACCTTCCTGGGCTGGGAACGCCTGGAACTGGGCGGGCGCCGCTTCCCCGACGCCTGCAAGTTCGAGCTGCACGACGTCGGTGAAAAAAGCAAAGGCAAAAGCGGCGAATACGTGTGGTACGCGCAAGGTTACGGCGTGATCATGACGGACAAGCTGGACCGGAATGGCGACGTGCAGCCGGCGTATCGCATTGCGCTGACGAATATCCTCAGCGCGCCGTAAATACTTTTTGACAATACTGCGCTAGAAGCTGGCCAAGGGCACGAATCACTCCGCCTAATTCAGCTGCGCCAGCGCATTCCCCCGCACCTGGAACACCACCCTTGCCACCGTCTTGCCGGCTTCGTCGACGAGGGCCAGCGCATGCTTGCCCGGCACCGGGCGCCAGCTGATGCTCTCCGTTGCCGCGCCCATGTCCTTGCCGTCGAGCACCCAGCGCAAGCCATGACTGCCTTGCGCCTGGAAGAACACGCGCTGCAGGGCTGGCGGGATGTCGGGGTCGATGGCGAGGATGCTGTCCTCTGCCGGGTACACGATGGCGGGCGGCTTCACGGTATCGCCCAATACGGCGATCACGGGGCTTTCCGTGCCGGCGATAAACCATTCGCGGCGCGGCGCTTCCAGCGCGGGCTGGTACGCCACCATCTGCTGCAATACGCCGGGCGGCGCTTTCGGGGCGTGGCTGGGCACGTTCTTGTGCAGGTAATCCATCACGTCGCGCCATACGGGCGCGGCGCCCGTCACGCCAGAAACATCCCACATGGGCTTGCCGTCGAAGTTGCCCACCCAGACGCCCACCGTATAGCGCTCCGAGTAGCCCATGCACCAGTTGTCGCGCATGTCCTTGCTGGTGCCCGTCTTGACGGCGCTCCAGAAATTGGTCCCCAACTCGTTGCGCAAGCCAAAGGTCATGCTGCGCGCGGCACGGTCGGCCAGGATATCGCCGACGATAAAGGCGGCGCCCGGCTCCATCACGCGGCGTCTATCCTTGCCGGCCTGCCCCGGCTGCAGGCCGGCGGTGCTGTACAGCCCGCCATTGGCCAGCGCGCGGTAGGCGTTGGCCAGTTCCAGCAAGGTCACTTCCGACGAGCCCAGCGCCAGCGAGGGGCCGTAGTATTCGGCCGGTTCCGTCAGGCTGGACAGACCCACTTCCTTGAGGCGGTTATAAAAGCCGTCCTGCCCCGTCAGCAACACCGTGCGCACAGCGGGAATGTTGAGTGAACTGGCCAGGCTGGTGCGCGCGCTGACGTAACCTTTGAAATTGCGGTCGTAGTTTTGCGGCGCATACATGCCCGACGCCGTGGCGACGTCCAGCGGCGAGTCGTCCATGACGGAGGCGGCCGTCATCAAACGGCGTTCGATGGCCAATTCATACAGGAATGGTTTCAAGGTGGAACCGGCCTGGCGCAGGGCAGCCACGCCATCGACATGGCTGCCGCCCGCATTGCCGACATAGGCGAGAATGTCGCCGCTGCGGTTGTCCAGCACGATGATGGCGCCATCGTTGACATTGCGCTCGCGCAAGGAGGCCAGTTGCTGGCGCAGGTTTTCCTGTGCGAAGCGCTGCAGGGGGCCATCGAGGGTGCTACGCACGGAACTGCCCGATTGCTTGAGCAACTGCTGCGCCACCTGCGGCGCCGGCGCGAGGTCGGCGTACAGGGCCGTGCGCTGCAAGGCCGTCTGCACGCGCTGGCCGATCAGCTGGCAACTGCTGTCCATGCGCCACTCTTTCGCCAGCGCGCACGCGCGCCGCGTGACGGTGGCCTGCGGCGCATTCGGTGCGCGCACGAGGCTGGCCAAAATGATGCCGTCCGTCTGATTCAGGCCGGACGGCGCCTTGCCGAACAGGCTGTACGAGGCGGAGGCGATGCCTTGCAGCTCGCCACGGAACGATACCAGGTTCAAGTACGCCTCGAAAATCTGCGCCTTGCTCCAGCTGTCTTCGATGGCTTGGGCGGCACGCATCTGGTCCCATTTCTGGCGCAGGCTGCGTCCGCCCGAGGACGCCTGCAAGTCCGCATCGAGCTGGCCCGCCAGCTGCATGGTGATGGTCGAGGCGCCGCGGGGCTTTTTCGAAAACAGATTGTCCCAGGCGGCCGTGGCCAGCGCGGACACATCCACGCCGCCATGACGCATGAAGCGCTGGTCTTCCGCCAGCAGCACGGCTTGCTGCACGGCGGGAGAAACATCAGCCAGCGGCACCCACGGCAAGCGCCGCACTTTCATGTCCACGCGCAAGGATTGCAGGGGTGCGCCGCTGCGGTCGAGCAATTGCGCTTCCGAGCTGCGGTAGGCAGTTTGCACCTGGGCCGGCGTCAGCACCGCTTGCGCCAGCGCAAAGTTGCACGCTAGCGCGCCACACATGGCGGCAATCAACTTTCCCTTCACTGCCCCACCTTCACATTCACGTTCGGCGACTCGCCAAACATCTCGGGCGAATACATGGCTTCGATGCGCGTGGCCGGCAGGCTGAAGTCACCGGCGTTGTTCAGGCGCACCGTGTATTCCACGCTCCAGGTGCCTTTCGGCACGAAGGCGTAATACGCGCGGAAGGCGTCGAAGGCCCGTTCCTCGAATGTCGGCCAGACCCAGCCCGTGGATTTTTCGCCGGCCGTGAGCAGCTGCGAATCGCGGCCCAGGCCATTGCCCAGCACCGTGGCGCTGGCGGGAATCGGGTCGTCGACCACTACCCAGCTCATGTCCGCCTGCGCCGACAAGTCCAGACGCACGCGGTAGACATCGCCGCGCGACCATAGTCCCGTGGTTTTCTGTTCCACTGGCGTCATGGTTTTCTTGATCGTGTAACCGCTGGACACGGGCGCCTTGAGCGGAATGGCCGCCAGACTTTGCACGGTGGCCCACGGCTTGCCCGTGCCGCTATGCGCCAGACCCAGGGTGTCCGTGCCCTTCGGCCACGCTTGCAGCACAGGGCCGACTTTCGCCGCGCCATTCCACACGAGCGCTTGCGTATCGCCGCCCAGCTTCACAGCGCTGGCGCCCGTCACTTGTGCAGATTCGAACTTGGCCGAGAACTTGGCGATGGCCAAAGTGCCCCAGGCGTTGGCCACCGTGGTATCCCAGCGGCCCTTCTTCTGGCGCCCCATACTGCCGCGCACCAGGCGGCCGATGTCATCCTTCCACGCCGGGTCATCCATCACGGCCAGCAGCAGCCGGTTGGCATTGACGTCGCCGGATACCATCAGCCACCACCAGTTATCCTTGCGCTCGGTGGAAAAGCCCATGGTCGTGCCCTGGAAGTTCAGGCGCGAACGCAGAATCTGCTGCGCTTCGGCCAGCAGCGCATCGCGGCGCGCCAGGTGTGGCGTGCGTTGCAGCAACAGGCTCCAGTCGATGACGGCGGAAGTGGGCCACAGGTTCGGGCTGATGCTGATACTCTCCAGGGCATCCGGCGGCACCTTGTTCGAACGCGACAGCGCTTCCAGTGCAGCGAGCTTGCGCACGGCCAGGTCGCTCGTGGCCAGCGCGGAGCGGCGCACGATGCGGCCCTGCACGAAGGCCGTCAAGGCTTCTTCCATGCGGTTCTTCGTCTGCTCGGGAATCGCATAGCCCGCTTCCCTGCTTGCCGACAATACATATGCCGTCAGGCTGTCGCTGCCCTGTTCCATGATGGGGAAGTATTTCAGCATGCCATCACTGTCCAGGTAGGCGGGCAGACTGGCGGCCAGCTTGTTCCACGCATCCTGGTCTTGCAGGGCGATGGCCTTCGAGGTGTTCTGCTCGAAGCAGGTGTACGGATAGGCCGCCATGTACTCGCGCACGCCGGGCAGCTCGCCGCCCAGTTTGGCGACAAAGCTGGTCTGGATGCCGCCTCGGCCCGGCAAGGCGCCGGCCGGCATCTGCACCGACATATTGATGGGCTTATCGATCTGCAGCAAGGTGGCCTGGTAAGTGCGCACGGGGGTGGCCTGGCCCACTTTTTGCGTGATTTTCAGTTTATCCGAGGTGTTGCCAAGCCCGCTGCCCGCCTTGGCGCTAATATCCCACACGATGCTTGCCGCACCGAGCGGCACCTGGTAATCCCAGCCCACTTCGCGCGCTTCGCCCGCTGCCAACGTCAGGCTCTGGCGCGGCAGCGCCTTGCCGGCCGCGCTGGCATTGAGGTCCACGCTCAAGGAGGCGGCCGAGGTGTTGCGCACGGTGAATCCCGCGCGCAACTGGTCACCTTCGCGCACCAGAGTCGGCAAGCCCGACATCAAGATCAAGTCTTGCGAGCTGCGGATATCCGTGCTGCCGGTGCCGAACAATTCCTTGCCGGCGCTGGCGATGGCGACGATGCGAAACGCCGTCAGCGAATCGTTCAGCGGCACTTGCACCGTGGCTTCGCCCTTGGCGTCGAGCTTGACGGTGGCTTTCCAGAACAGCAAGGTATCGAACAGCTCGCGGCTGGCACCCTTGCCGCCGCCACCGCCGGCCGGGAAAGCCTTGCGGCCAAAGTGGCGCTTGCCGATCACCTGCATCTGCGCCGTCGCCGTTTCCACCTGCAGGCTGCGCTGCGCCATCATGGTGTCGAGCAACTTCCAGCTATCGTTGGGCATCAACTCCAGCAGCCCCGTATCGACGGCCGCCAGCGCCACTTCGGCGCCGGCCGGCAAGGCTTTACCGTCGGCGCGGCGCACGCGCACGGATACTTCCGCCTTGTCGCGCGTCTTGTAGACCTCCTTGTCGGACACCACCATGACATTCAGTTCATGCGCCTGCCACCCCACGTTCAGGGGCGCGATGCCCATCTTGTAGGCTGGCTTGCCCAGGTCAACCAAGGCCGTCGGCTGCACGCCATCCACCCTGCCCCGCACGACAAACACGGAGACATACACATTCGGCGCGTAATTCGCTTTGACAGGGATATTCACCACCGGTTCCCGGCCATTCAGCTGGCGCACATAGGTGTCGAGGATGCCTTCGCGCTCGACCGTGATCAAGGCTGTGCCCGAACGGAACGGCATGCGCACCTGCAAGCTCGCTTCCTGGCCCGGTTCATAGCGTTTCTTTTCAGGCAGCACGTCGATGCGGTCATTGTCGCTGGCGTTGAACCACCAGTCGCCGCTGCCGGCCACCCAGGTTTCGCGGTTGGCGACAGCCGCATTGCCGGCAGCATCCTGCGTACGGGCGCGCAAGATCAAATTGCCGCTGGCGGGCGCCTTCACATCGCAGATCAGCAAGCCCTTGTTGTCCGTCTTGCCCGAACAGGCGGGGCCCAGCTTGACGATTTCGCTGCTGTTTTCATACGCATAGAAACCACCGATCAGGCGGCGGCGGTGCGAATAGCTGTTGCGCTGGAAGAAATCGACGGCCACGGCCGCATTTGCCACGGGCTTGCCATTGGTGCCCAGCACGGCGACCGTGAACTTGAAGGCATCTTTGCTCAAGGCCCAGGCGTCGGGCTTGATGCCAATCACATAGTTCGATGGCCACAGCGGCACGCGCGTGGCCACGGAAGCCGTCTCGCCATTCGCATCCTGGAAAGCCATTTCCGCCACCAGGTCGCGCGGCACGGACAGCTGCGGCAGCTGGTCGATGACGATGCGCGCACCGCCCGCCTTGTCCAGGGTCAAGCTTTGCGTGCGCGCCGCGGAAGCGCCGGCGCCGGGGCCGGCTGGTCCGCCATGGCCTTCATCTTGCCATTCGCCCTCATCATCATCGTAGCCCGTGCCCTGCTTGACCAAGCCTTCCTTCACGTCGCCATTGCTGAAGCTGACATCGGGATAGTCGGCAAAGGTGACGCTCTTGTCTTGCAGTACCGTGCGCAGCTTGACGGGCGCATTCGTGGCGGCGCCACCGGCCAGGTAGGTGATTTGCGCATCTAGGGCCAGCTGTTTCACCTGCACGGCGGGCGCTTTCGGCCCCTGCAGCACGGCTTTCATGGTCGGTACGCGGAACGCTTCCACGCGGAAACTGCCGGACGGGCGGCCCGCCATCGTCACACTGTATTCGCCCTGCTTGGCGTCGGCGGGAATCACCCAGTCGCTTTCCGCCGTGCCACTGGCGGACCAGCGCAGCGGTAGTTGGTAGTTCTGGTCGCTGCCCTGATGCGTGATGACGACGGAGGTGGCGCTGCCGGGGCCGTTGTTCTTGTCGACCAGGCTCATGCCCTCGGCCGTGTGCTTGCGAATGAAATGCTTCATGTGCACGGTTTCGCCGGCGCGCAGCAAGGTGCGGTCGAATACCGTGGCCAGCAAGGTGTTGTCGGCGCGCGTATCGTCCGTGGGCAAGTTGAAACGCCAGGCTTCGATGCCGCCCACCCAATCCGACAGGGTGAACGTCATGTCGCCGCCGCTGCGCGCACTGATAAAGTAGCGGCCATTGTTCTTGCAACTGGAATTGGCCAGCTCGCCAGGGATGTGCGCCACGCCGTCCGCACCCGTGGCGCCTTGCCACAGCAGCTTGCCGGCGCAGTCGCGCACGGCCACTTGCGCTTTCGCAACAGGCGCGCCCTTGTCCAGCGACGTCACCCACACGAGCGACGATTGTGCGCCGTGCTTGAAGTGGGCCGCCAGGTTGGTCACCAGCGCGGCCGTGCGAATGTAGGCCGTGGTGGGTTTGCCCAGCAGCACTTTGCCGAGGATGGGGCTGGCCAGCTCGACCACGTAAAAGCCCGGTTTCTGCAGCGGAATGCCGATCACTTCAAAGGTTTTCTTGCCATCGGGGCGCGGCAGGCTGATGGGGCGCGTGCCGGCCGCCTGGGCCAGCACGGATTTGCTCATGTTGCCCGCATACTGGGCGTACGGCTGCCAGTATTCGCCACCGGCGCCATCGCCGGCCAGGCGCTGCATCCACTCGATGATGAACTTGTCGTCATTGTCGGGCACGCGCAAGGTGGCGCCTGTCGCGGCAGGCGCGGCGGTGGAGGCCGATTCCTTGGCGATTTCCTTGCCGGTCAGCACGGGCTCGATATTGCGCACGGTGACAGGCAGCAAGCCGTCGCCCTTGGCCTCGATGATGCCGAACGGGGCCGGGAACTTCAACAGCGGCGGCTGTTCACCCGTGCGCACCGTCATGGGGAAGCGCGCACGGTTGAGCAAGGCGCGGCCCGCGTCGTCCGTCAGCTTCGGCGGCAGGTTCAGCACGAAACTGGCTTGCACGGGGAAAGGACCGTTGAAGGTCACGTACTGCACGAATTCGGCTTTTTCCTCTTCCTTCGAGAGCGTCGGCGCATACGTCTTGCCGCCCCCTGTCAGGGTCACGGCGCGCACCAGCGATGCTTGCACGGGCGCAGAAAACTGCAAGCGCATGGGCAGGAAGGGAATGCACTGTTCCTTCGGATTGCTGCGCTCGCAGCTGAACTTGGCCGTGAAGTCGGGGCGCGTCTTGAACTGCAGGGTTTGCGCCTTGTCCGTGGCGATGCCGCTGGCGCTGGCGATGCCCTCGCCCCACACCAGGGAGACCTTGGCGTTGGCGGGGAAGCTGCGCTTGCATTGCAGCACGGCGACGGGCAACGGCGGCGCGCCCTTGCTGGCGACGGGCATGCCCACTTTCCACAGCGTGCCCCGCTTCTTGAAGTACACGGTCAGGTAGCGGTCGAGAAAGCTCTTGCGCAGGGTCAATACCTGCTCCAATTCCTTACCCACCAGCCGCCGCACGGGAATCTTTTCATTGATGCCATCGGCGCGGCAATACGCATGCGCGGCCACGCTGGCCTCGTTCGGCACGGCGTCCAGGCCCAGCACGAAGATCTGGTTTTCATCGATATACGGCTGGCCGTCATAGGGTACGGCCTCGACGATGGCCGGGCCGCCCGTGGAAAAGCGGTAGGACGTCGTTCCCTGCAAGGGCTTGCCCGCCAGGTCCTTCAGTCCCGCTTTCAAGGTGAAGTTGCAGGCCACGCCGGCGGGCAAGTCGCGCTCGAAATCAAAGTTCCAGTTGCGCTCGTCGGCCCAGCGCCCGGCGCCCGCCACGACGGCAGGCTCGGCCTTGCCGCAATCGATGGCAAACGGCGCGGGCAAGCCCATGTCGCCGAACGGCACCATCGGCGTGGCGAACTGGGCACGCACCTGGCGTACGGCCTTGACCGTGCCGCTCGGTGAAAACAGGGACACGCCGCTATCGGCCCAGACCGGCGTAGCCATGCCCAGCGAGAGCAGCAGACATAGCCGGCCCAGTTTGCCAAACAGCGGGGAAGAAACAATACGGGGATGGTCAGGCACGGGTGACTCCTTGATGAAAAGTGGCGGAGCTGGCTGCGGCACGCACAAGTTGCCAGGAGGAAGCCCGGCAAGGCAACAGAACGCGGCAGGAATACAACATGAATGTAATAGTAGTTATCAAGCGCAACATTGTTGCTAATATACAGTGGCATGCTGGTAACAAGTCGTACGATTGCCTCTGCCGCGGCGCCAGGAAATGGCCGTACTGGTGAAGATTCCACCAAGTAAATTAGTTTTTTTCAACACCAAGGTCTTTGTCGTGAATCTGCAACACCATTGATATACAACAATGCTTTGTGCGCTAACGCACCGACCTCTCGAACCTGGAATCGTATTCTTAGTCCAACAGCAGTGCATTTATCGCAAGACGAGCGCACTGGAATTGTTGTCTATCTCATGTTGTCTATCCCATGCAATAGCACGTGTAGCAAGATGTCGCTTTGATGCTGTAGAGAAAATCTCTTATCAACGTTGGGAGTTACTTGTGAATAATCTAAAAAAAATCGCCGTTGCCGCCGCAGTCCTGTGCTCCGCCCTAGGCGCACAGGCCCAGGAAATCAATCCCTCCTGGTATATTCAACCCAGCATCAACGCACTCAAGCCAGATTCCGACTTTGCCACGGATAAAACCGGCTATGGCGCAGGCTTGCGTTTCGGTAAGCCTGTTTCCCCGGACTGGGATATCCAGCTGGGCACCACGTACGCCCGTTCCAAGGATGGCGGCCAGCGCTACCAGCAAAATACGCTGGGCGTAGACGGCTTGTACATGTTCTCGCGTAAAGCCTTCCGTCCCTTCCTGCTGGTGGGTGCCGGCATGCAGCGCGACAAGGACACCAGCTTCGCTTTCGGTGAACGCAGCAAGAGTTCGCCATACGCCAGCGTCGGCCTGGGCTTCCAGTCCACGATCAACGATCAATTGTCGTTCCAGGCTGACATACGCAATGTGCACGGCTTCCTGCGCGGCAATACCTTCGACCCGAGCAGCAAGTCCAACAACTACTATGTCACCGTGGGCCTGAACTTCGCGTTCGACAAACCGCCTGCATCGCCGCCACCACCGCCACCGCCGCCAGTACGCGAGGAAGTCGTCGTGGTCTTGCCGCCACCACCGCCGCCACCGCCAGCACGCTTTGAAAAAGTGACGATGGCGGCAACGGAACTGTTCGCGTTCGACAGCGCCAAGCTGGGCCCGACACAGACCAAGCTCGACGAGATCGCCCGCGTGCTGACCGCAGCGCCGGACGTCAACAACGTCGTCATCAGTGGTTATGCCGACCGCATCGGTTCACCCAAGTACAACCTGAAACTGTCGCAGCAGCGCGCTGACGCAGTCAAGGAATACCTGGTCGCCCACGGTGTCGCCGCCAACCGTCTGACGGCCGAAGGCAAGGGCTCGACCAATCCTGTCGTCACCTGCGATAACAAGAAGCGTGCCGACCTGATCAAGTGCCTGGAACCAAACCGCCGCGTTGAAGTGGAACAGATCACCATCGAACGCCGCGTACAGTAAGCAATACCAGTGGTACGCCACTAGTTAAAAAAGGGGCTGCGGCCCCTTTTTTTCATTGAAAGTCACTATGAATTTTTCTACCCGCTATCCCAAACTGGCCAGCCTGGCTCCGTTCAGCAAGCAGATGCGTAGTGTCATCGTCTGCTCCGTCACTGAATGGCTGGAGCACCGCGCCTCGAGCAAGGGTGCCGCCCTCGCCTACTACACCCTGTTTTCCATCGCCCCCATCCTTGTGCTGGTGATTGCCATCGCCGGTTTTTTCTATGGCCCGGCCGCCGCGCGCGGCGAGCTGATGGGGCAACTGCAAGGTTTGCTGGGCACGCAAGGCGCCGAAGCCATCCAGCTCGTGCTGGCCGGCGCGAAAAACCATGAACAGGGCCGCATCGCCACCCTCATCGCCAGCGCCCTGCTGCTGTTTGGCGCCACCAGCGTGTTTGCCGAACTGAAAGCCAGTCTCGATGAAATCTGGCAAGTGCCCCCCCTGAAGGAAGCGGGCGCCTGGGACATGCTGCGCACGCGCCTGCTGTCTTTCGGCCTGGTGCTGGTCCTGGCCTTCCTGCTGATGGTGTCGCTGGTGGTCAACGCGGCCATGGCCATCCTCGCCAACTTCTGGGAAGGCGTGTGGAAGGACACGGCCGTGCTGTTTACCATTTTGTCGAACCTGATCGGCTTTGCCGTCATCGCCAGCCTGTTCGCCGTCATCTATAAAATGCTGCCGCGCGTCCGCTTGTCATGGCGCGACGTACTGATCGGTGCCGTGGGCACGGCTTTCATGTTTGCACTGGGGAAGTATGCGATAGGCGTATATATCGGCAATAGCGGTGTGGCCAGCAGCTATGGCGCAGCCGGTTCGCTGGTGGCCCTGCTGCTGTGGGTGTATTACTCGGCGCAGATTTTCTTCCTGGGTGCCGAATTCACGCGCCAATTTGCCCTGCAACTGGGCAGCATGAAGGACATGCCGAAAACGGAAGACGGCGATGTGCAAGTCAGGATATTGAAACGCCACCAGTCCTGATTGTCTGCCCCTGCATGCAACAACGGCGCCCACGGGCGCCGTTGGCGTTGCCGCACGCTATTCGCCCAGCAGCTCGGCCACCGCTTCCATGCCCTGCACGCGCTCGGCCACCACCTTCACGATGACGATGATGGGCACGCCCAGCAGCAAGCCCCAGACGCCCCACAGCCAGCCCCAGAACAGCAGACTGATGAAGACGGCCGTGGGATTCATGCGAGCGATGCGCCCCGTCATCCAGGTGGTGACAAAGGTGCCCACCAGGGTGGCGATGGCCATCGACGTGCCCGTCACCAGCAAGACCATTTCCAGCGATTCGAACTGCAAAAAGGCGACCATCCCCGTGGCGATGGTGATGAGCAAGGGACCGAAATACGGCATGATGTGCAGCAAGCCGGCCACGATGGCCCAGGCGCCCGCATTTTCCAAGCCGATCACGCGCAAGGCGATCCACATCATGACCGCCAGCAAGCCATTCGTGACGAGCAGCATGAACATATAGTTCTGGATCGAGGTATTGATGTCTTCCAGGATGTGCACGGTGACCTTCTTGCGGCTCAACGACGGGCCCGTCAGCTTGACGAGCTTGCGCTTGAAGGTATTGCCCGACAGCAGCAGGAAAAACACGAGAAAGATGACCATGGCGGCCTGGCTGAGGAAACCCACCAGGCCCAGCGAGCCAGCCCAGACCCAGTCCATGATCTTGAAATTCGGTGCATCCGGCGCAGTGGCGGCGCGGCGGATATTGCGGCGCGCTTCGGCGCCAGCGGCCACTTGCTCGATTGCATTGGCCACGGCCTGCATCTTTTGGAAGGTGCTGTTCTTGCCACCCGTGTTCTCGGCGATCAGCCGCGACAGTTTCTGTGTGGCGGCCGGCAACTCTTCAACGATGGATTCAAATTCGCCCTGCACGCGCTCGATCACGACGATGGAGCCGAACAGGATCAGCGCCGTCACCACGCTAACGCAAATGGCGCGCGGCAGGCGCAGCTTTTCCAGCCAGGCGACGACGGGATTGAGGGTATAGGCAATAAAAATGCCGAAGATGACGGGAATGAGGAATTTCTGCGCCCATTGCAGCGCGTAGATGAAGCTGACAGTAGCGATGATGCCCAAGGCCAGGCCGCGCGCATGGACATGCAACGGCAGGCGCAAGGATGCATCCAAGTGCTCCTCGGGCGCGCCGGGAGGTGGCCCGGCAGGCTCGATGGAAGCAGCCGCCACCGGCTCGGGCGGGGTATCTGTAGGCTGGATATGCATGCGATTCCCGCGACGGTCGGTGGAGGACCACAGCGCCAGCCATCGGGCCGGGCGCTGCGGCAGGTCATGCCATTACTTGACGCGGATGTCGTTTTTCACCGACTTCACGCCCTTGACGCCACGGGTAATTTCGCCCGCTTTAGCGGCGTCAGCTGGCTGAGCCACGAAGCCGCTCAGCTGAACCACGCCCTTGAAGGTTTCAACGTTGATTTCCGTCGATTTCAGGGTAGGCTCATTGAAGATGCTGGCTTTGACTTTGGTGGTGATGGCCGCATCGTCGATGTACTCGCCCGTGCCTTCTTTGGTTGGGGTCGAAGCGCAACCTGCAACAGCGAACAGGGAAGCGACGAAAAGGCCAGTAGCGATAGATTTAGTGAATTTCATGGTTTTTTCCTTAGGAGTGGTCAATCAATGTGCTCACAATGAGCTTCTTATACCAATCTGGTGACTGCGCGCCGGAGGGAGCTCAGTAGCCAAACTGGGTTTTTGCAGCCTTGATACAGTCATCCTTGGCTGCGCCGGCTAATGCATCGCATTTTTCTGTCGCGACCTTGTACTCGGCTTTTCTCTTTGCTTCACGCGCATCGCTGCGCGCTTCGATAACTTTCTTGTCTGCCTTGGCGTCGGCCAGGGCCGCCACCTTGGTGGACTTGGCCAGCTTGACGCAGACATCCTTGTCGTTGCCCGTCAACGCATTGCAGCGGGCCAGGTCGACGTCGTAGTTGGCATCGGCAATCTTGATGCGCGCCTTGGTGTAGGCGCGCAGGGTATTCGTGTATTGCGCCTGAGCAACTGCTTCATCGTAGGTGCGCACGGCCTTCGCTTCGGCAATGCAGACATCCTTCGGGTTGCCCGTGATTTTTTCGCATTCCGCATGCGCCAGCTTGTAATTCAGGCCAGCCTGTTCTTTGGCCGCCTTGTAGGCTGCTTTCGCTTCCGGCGTGGCGGCCACTGCCTGGCCGCCCCAGGCGGCGCACGCCAGGCTGACGACGATGGCGGTGAAGAGCTTATTCTTGTTCATGTATTTCTCCCTGGTGGTGACAAGCATGTCTGCTTGGCATGACTACCGTTTTACGTGGATCGTCGCCGCCCTTCTGTACGCTGCCGTACACAAGTAATTTATTTTGAAAGTGGGAAGCAGTCAGGGAGAAATAACAACGTTTTGACGCATCGCATTCGCCAAAAACACCATTCCGACACGAAATAAGTGCGTGCGGCAGCGTACAGACCGGGAACAGGGGCGTAACTAAGATGGCACTACACCCTCACCTCGTCAGGAGAATAAAATGAAAACCAATGCCACCTTGGCAGCACTGATGCTCGCCGGCACAGCCGTACTGAGCGGTTGTGCCACCGGCCCTTCCCAGTCACAGCAGTACTACCCGGCCAACCAGCCTGAGTCCGCCATGTACGGCACCGTCGACTCCATCCAGATCGTGCAGGGTGGCGGTCAAACCAGCGGCGCCGGCGCCGTGGTCGGCGGCATCGCCGGCGCCTTGTTGGGCAATACCATCGGCTCGGGCGGCGGACGCACGGCCGCCACCGTGGCGGGCGCCGTCGCCGGCGGCGTGGTCGGCAACCAGGTGGAGGGCCGCAGGCAGCAAGCACAGTCCTACCAGATCAGCGTGCGCCTCGACAACGGCGAATACCGCACCGTGGTGCAGGACAACGCGAATGACTTGCGTCCAGGCAACCGCGTGCGCGTCGTTGACGGCCGCGTCTACCGCTATTAATTTTCGGCGGACTGTGCCAGCAGGCATCCGCCATCCCGCATACGTTGTACGATAACAAGGAGTTGCCATGGGCACCATCATTCTGATCATCTTGATCCTGGCCCTGGTCGGCGTCCTGCCTACCTGGCCGCATAGCCGCAACTGGGGTTACGGCCCCAGCGGCATCGCCGGCCTGGTCGTCGTGATACTGATCCTGCTATTACTGACGGGCAGGTTGTAAAAAAAAGGCGCTGCGGCGCCTTTTCTATTTCAAAGAGGAAATATCATGACACTCCGACTCACTCCCCCGGCGCTGGCCATCGTACTGGCATGCAGCCTGGCACCATTCAGCCAGGCACAAACCGCTGCCCCGCAAGCGGGCGATCCGGCCCGCTGGTACCAGGAAGACAGCACGGCGCAAGCCCAGTTGCGCACCTTGCGCAAGGAAATCGCCGCCGCCCTGGCCGAGGCCAAAAAAGCCTGCCGTATGGAACCATCCGCCACGCGGGCCACTTGCCTGAAGGATGCGCACGACACTTACCGGCAAGACATGGCGAACGCGGAAAAACTGCGTGTAGCGGCGCATCCGCAGTGATGCGCAGTGCTATTGCGATGCCGCCTGATCAGGCGGCGTCGCGTTCGTACGGCGGCAACTCGTGCACCACCAGCGGCGTGTCTTCCGTGACGAACGCCAGCCAGCCGGCCGCCTTAATCGCGCGCAAGGCGTCCTGGTAGCCCTGCTCCCAGCGCCAATCGATGGAGCCCTTGGAGAAATTGATATCCTTGGCCGCCATGTGCCAGTCGCGCCCCGCATACGGCAAGCGCACGATGTGCATGGTGCTGTCGCAGCCCAGCGCTACCAGTTCTTCCGTCTGTTGCCGGTTATGCGCGCTGTCGGGCAGCTTGGCGTAGAGTTCGCGCAATTTATGTTGCAAGGTATGCGTATTGACGTAATCTTCGATATGCCGCTTCGAGCGCGACGCGAAGGTGACATCTTTTTGCCGCGTCTGCACTTCATCGAGCGTGGTCGGCTCCGGGCCTTCCGAGCTCCACAGGTCGACCATGAAGACCAGCGTATCGACGTGGGGCGTGTCGTCGAGCACGGTTTCCAGCGGCGTATTCGAATACAGGCCGCCATCCCAGTACAGGTCGCCATCGACGCGCACGCCTGCAAAGCCGGGCGGCAAGGCGCCGCTGGCGCGGATATGGTCGGCCGTCAGTGGCTGCTGCTGGCTGTCGAAACTGACGAGGCTGCCGCATTTGACGCGCAGGGCGTTGACCGTCAGACGCATGCCACCGGGCTGGTTCAGATAATCGAAATCGACCAGTTCCTCGAGGGTGCTGGCCAGCTCGCTTGTGTCGTAATAGCTGGCGTCTTCCGGCTTGACGGCGATTCCTGTCGGGAACAGGCTGAACGAACGCGGCTTGAAGAAGCCGGGCACGCCGCGCAGCACCGTATCGAGCGTGGCCAGCCAGATGTTCGAGCGGCGCTGCTGGTCCGAAACAAGGTTCATATCGATACTGTCGCGGTGCGCCACGCGCTGCCAAAACTGTTTTAGCCGCACCAGCCTGTCCTCGTGCTTGTTGCCGGCCAAAATGGCTGCATTGATGGCGCCAATCGAGGTGCCCACCACCCAATCCGGCGCCAGGCCATGTTCGTGCAGCGCGTGATAGACGCCAGCCTGGTAGGCGCCCAACGCGCCGCCGCCTTGCAGCACCAGCACGATGCGCAGGCGCGAGGGATTTAACTGATTGATCGGTGTCTTCGAATTCGTCATCAAGATGGCCCTGTATGCGCCGCGCAAGTGCAGCGTGAATCATTGTAAGGGATTGCGCCTGTATGCGCCCAACAGTGGATACGGGCAAAAAAAAACGCCGTCCATGACGGCGTTCCCGTGCAACATGGCTGGCGTTCAGCGCTTGCGGCGCAGCCAGCTGGTGGCAACGGCGGCCACGGCCACGAGGACCAGGGCCGGCTTGACCAGCTTCTTGCGTCCGATAAACGATAGCGCCGTTAGCACATAGGGCATGGCGCCTTGCAGGCGCATGCCGCCCGGCGCCAGCAAGGACTCGACCCGGTGGCCGGCAAAGCCGACAGCCGTCTCGACCACGCCCTGCAGCAGCGATTCGGGACGCAGCCCATAGCCCACGTTGGCGCGCGCATGCACGATGCCCACGCGGTACATTTCGCCCTGGGCGATCAGCAGGCGCTTGCGGGCGGCTTGCGCCGCCAGTTTGTCGTTTTCCGACATGAATTCTCCTCGTAAGGCAGGCTGGACATGGCGGGCCCCGTTCCGGCACAGGTCCGGGTGGTTCCCGCCAGCAGCTTACATCAGCATGTCGCGGTCAGCCTTCAATTCCGCCATGGTGGCCGGCATGGACAACTTTCCTTGACGCAGCATGGCGCGTGCATAGATGACCAGAGTGATGGCCAGCAGTACGAACACGACCGTCATGATCGCCAGGATCTTCCAGCCCAGGCTATCCCAGGCCAGGAAAACGATCAGCACGCTGCCGTAAGCGATGGCAAACAAGCCCGCAACTGTCGCCAAGGCGAAAATGACCACCAGCTGCAACATGTGATTGCGCACCTCCGACAGTTCGATGGTGGCCAGTTCCAGCCGCGACAACATCAGTCCGACGGCGTTTTTGGCCAGGCCGGCGACCGAGCCGATCAATCCCGGCCCCTGGTGAGATGAAGCAGACTTGTCCATATCGCTCCTGACGGTGGATTACTTGCGGCCCAGGATGAAGCCGACCAGCACGCCGACGCCAGCGGCGACGGCCACCGTGCGCCATGGGTTTTCCTTGACGTAACCGTCTGCCTGGGCAGCCATCTGCTTGGTGGCAACGATGGCCGACGCTTGCGCTTCGTGCGCTTTGGCCAGTGCGGCATCCAGGGTTTTCATGCCCTTGACGCGCACTTCATCGGCTTTTTCGCCAGTCAGGGCGGCAGCGGCGCTGAACAGGGCTTGCGCATCCTTGACCAGGGTTTTGACATCGTTATTGACGGTGGTGATATTGTTTTCCAACATGGTTTAGCTCCTTAGCTATGGATGAATGTAGTTACTATACCTACTTTACTCAAAAACACTATTCCATCAGATCGCGCATATCATCGGCGTGCTCTTCCTCGACAGCCATGATTTTGATCAACAAATGGCGTGTGGTCGGGTCTTTGTCGCCAATTTTCACGATCATCTGGCGATATGACTCGATCGCTACGCGTTCCGCGATCAAATTGGCACGCACCATGCTTTGCACGTCTTCGGAGTCATCATACTCGGCATGACTACGTGCAAGCAATGTTGCAGGATTAAAATCTGGCTTGCCATTCAATTGCACGATGCGTTCAGCCAGCCAGTCGGCGTGCTCCTGCTCTTGCTGCGCATGCTCAAGGAACTCGGCCTTGACGCCCCCATTGTCGCGCCCGCTTACGGTGTAGTAATGGCGTTTATAGCGCGCAATACACACCAGTTCGGTAGCCAGCGCCGCATTCAACAGGGTGATCAATTCCTCGCGGTCAGCCTGATAGCCGGCCGTCACGGCACCGTCGTCCAGGTTTTTGGCGGCGGCGCGGATGGCGGCCGTATCGATGCCAGCTGGAATCTCAACAGATGTTTGGATCATAATGTTTCCTTTCAAGTCTTGCTTGGGTATCCACCGGCCAACATGCGGCCGGTGCTGCCTTTCTACTCCCGCGCCAGGCGGCGCGACTTAGCGGCGGGCGGGAATGGCCGTGTTGTCCTCGGACAAGACGATTTCCACCCGGCGATTCAGCTGGCGGTTCGCCGCGCTGTCATTGCCGGCGGCCGGATAGGCGGCGCCATAGCCTTTCGTGGCGATGCGGTCGCGGCTGATGCCTTGTTCCAGCAGCGCATTGCGCACGGATTCGGCGCGACGCTGCGACAATTCCAAGTTGTGCGCGGAACCGCCCGTGCTATCCGTAAAGCCTTCGATCAGCACGGTGCGTTGCGGGTTGTTTTTCAGCACATCGGCCAGCTTGCGTGCCGTATTCGCGCCATCGGCCGTCAAGTTCGCCTTGTCCGTGCCAAACAGCACGTCACCGAGGGTAATGACCATGCCGCGTTCGGTTTTCTTGGCGGCCAGGTCGGCCAGCTGCACTTCCAGCGCGGCGGCGCGGGCGGTGGCGTCACGGGCCGACGCTTCGGCCGATTGCGCCTGGGCCTTGGCTGCTTCCGCATCCGCCTGGGCCGCCTGGGCGCGTGCCGTGGCCTGGTCAGCCTGCTGCGTGCGTGCATCGAGGCGCAACTGGTCGCGCTGCTTGCCGGCGTTGGCGATATCGGCTTCCGCTGCCTTTTGCTTGGCGACTTCTTGCGCCGTGGCTATCTTTTGCTTGGCCAGGTAGGCCAGCTTGTCGACCTTTTCGCTGTCATCCTGGCGCGTGGCGGCCGCGTTCGCCGCTTCCAGCGCAGCGCTCGCTTCGCGGAATTCGCGTGGAGCATAGGTCGACACCAGCGGGTTCGATTGCGCCGCCATGTAATCGCCGCGCGTCTGATCGAGCAGACTGGTGGTGGTCGGTGCGGAGCTGCAGGCGGCAACAAAAGCGGCCATGGCCAGCAGGCCGGGAATGGTGGTGTAAGTAGCTTTTTTCATGATGGGTTCCTGTTCTGTTCTTATTGTTAGTTATTGTTTCGGGGCTTGCTGGTTAGCACGGTCGAGTTCTTCGCGCATGACGCGGATGTTCTCGTTGATTTCATCGGCGGCGCTGGTGGCCTTGGTCGAGTTGGCCTTGCTTTGCGCCAGCTTGGCATCGGCCTGCGCCTGGTCGGCCAACTCGCGTGCCAGTTTATAGTCGCGGTCTTTCAATGCCTGGTTAGCCATGCGCATTTTTTCGCGGGCCGAACGCATTTCATCGGGTGCCAGTTCGGCGGCACCGGCGCTGGCGGCGTTATCCACGGCGGCGCGCGACACGGCGACATCGGCCGTGGCAGGCGTTTTCAGGCTGGAACAGCCCGTCATCAGGACGACGGCGGTGGCGCAAGCAGCCAGGGCGGCCAGTGGGGACATCGTGAAATCTCGGTTTGTCATTTTTCTTCTCCTAGAGAATGTTAAGCAGTAAGGTTCATACGTCGGTGCATCTGGAATCAGGAACGGCGTTTGATGTATGACGTTATAGGCTCCGGCTTCCCGCGTATCCGTTCGGTGCCGCACATAGAGTAAGAAATCGACAATACTTGCATGGGCAAGGTGCGTTAGCGCACGCCTGCGCCAGCAAAACCTGAAACGGACCCGGCTTTGTAACGATTCCTGTAGCATCTTGCATCTATCCAGAAAGAAACGCTTCTTACCCCACACCTATGCCACGCTTTATCGCCCTCTCGCGCCGCCAGAAAATCGCCCTCGCCAGCGCCGCCGTGCTGGTCGCCCTGCCCGTCACGGCCGCCGTCATCCTGCTCAACATGGACTGGAACCGCGCCAAGCCCTGGCTGAATGCACGCGCCAGCGAAGCGCTGGGCCGGCCCTTTGTCATTGCGGGCGACCTGTCGCTGACGTGGCAGCAGCCAGGGATTGCGTGGCAACAAAACTGGCGCGCCTACCTGCCGTGGCCGCACTTACAGGCAAAAGATGTGCGCCTGGGCAACCCGAACGCCATGACAGCGGCGAATGACACGGCGCAGCTGGCCAGCGTGAGCCAGCTGGCGTTTTCACTCAATCCGCTGGCCCTGCTGGACAAGAAAATCATCATCCCGCAATTGCGCTTCGATACGCCGCAAGTACGCCTGCTGCGCAACAAGGATGGCAAGAACAACTGGACCTTCGACAAGCAGGAGCAGCCGTCGCCGTGGCAGCTGGAACTGCAAAGCGTGGTCTTCAGCAAGGGCAGCGTGACGCTGAACGATGCCGTCACGCACACAGCGATGCGCGCCGATGTCGACACCATAGCGAACGATGCGCGCTACGGCATCGCCTGGAAACTGTCCGGCACTTACCGTGGAGAAAACATCCAGGGCGGCGGCAAGGCGGGCGGCGTGCTGTCGCTGCAGCAGCAAGGCACGCCCTTCCCCATCCAGGCCGACATGCGCGCGAACGGCAGTAGCGTGGCCATCGAAGGCACCTTGACGCGCCCGGCGGACCTGGCCGCGCTCGACGTGCGCCTGAAAATATCCGGGCCCAGCATGGCGCGCCTGTACCCATTGACGGGCGTGCTGCTGCCGGAAACGCCGCATTTCAGCACGGAAGGCCATTTGACGGGCACCCTGGCGCCGCGCGGCGGCGAATGGGTGTACGACCAGTTCAGCGGCAAGGTGGGGTCGAGCGACATCAGTGGCAAGCTGGCCTTTTCGGCCAGCAAGCCACGCAAGCGCCTGACGGGCGAAGTTCACTCGCGCCTGCTGCAATTTTCCGACCTGGGTCCGCTGGTGGGCGCCGATTCCAGCGCCAGCAAGAAGGAACGGGGCGTGCCGTCGACGCAGCCGGCCGGCCGCGTGCTGCCGGTGGAAACCTTCAAAACGGAGCGCTGGACCAGCCTGGACGCCGATGTGCGCTACACGGCGGATAAAATCACGCGCGACGCCGAGTTACCGATCAGCAAGCTCGACACGCATGTGGTGCTGATGGACGGCGTGCTGTCCTTGACACCGCTCAACTTCAACGTGGCGGGTGGCACCCTGACGTCGCAGATCAGGCTCGACGGCAGCGGCAAAGTCATCGCCAACGGCATCGCCGCCGAACTCAAGGCCAGCGCCCGCCATCTGCACATCCAACAACTATTTCCCCGCCTGCCGGCCTTGCAGGCCAGCGTAGGTGAAATCAATGGCGACGCTTCGCTGTCGGCCACGGGCAATTCCGTCGCCAGCCTGCTGGGCAGTTCGAACGGCGAAGTGCGCGCGCTGATCAACCGGGGCAGCATCAGCAAGCTGCTGCTGGAAGAAATGGGCTTGAATATCGGCAGTGTCGTGCTGACCAAGCTGGTGGGCGACAAGCAGGTCAGGCTCAATTGCATGGCTGCCGACTTCGCCGTCACCAAAGGATTGATGCGCACGCGCCAATTCATCGTCGACACGGACGATGCGGTGCTGCATATCGACGGCACGGTGAACCTGGCCAATGAACAACTGGACCTGACCTTGCAGCCGGACAGCAAGGGGCTGCGCATCTTTTCGCTGCGCTCGCCCCTGTATGTGCAAGGCACCTTCAGCAAGCCCGATGTGAGCGTCGACAAGGGCGTGCTGGCCCTGCGCGCCGGCGGCGCTCTGGCGCTGGCCGTGGTGGCGCCCGTGGCGGCGCTGCTGCCGCTGGTCAATACTGGTCCCGGCGAGGACAGCGAATGCGCGGCCCTGCTGGCCCAGGCGCGCGTGAAACCGGTGGCGCCGAAACCGGGCAAGGCACCGCGCAAAAGCCGGTGAACGAGATGGCAGAATATGACAACGTTGCCGCCAGCCGTGCACGATTACAATTGTTACACCCCTATGTGCGTTGCCGAACAGACCCTGCCTTGTCACAATCCTATTCTGTAATCGTGCCTGAAACACCCAAGACGTGGCGACACGAAGTCCCACCGGCCCATACCATGCCGGCGCCACGAGGTCCGAATTCATAGGAGAACTATTATGCAAATCATTAAAAAAATCGCCGCTACCACTTCCGTTGCCGCTCTGCTGCTGAGCTTGACTGCTTGCGCCAACATGTCCGGCCAGGATAAAAATACGGCCATCGGCGCCGGTGTCGGCGCCGTTGCCGGTTCCGTACTGACGGGCGGCAGCGCCATCGGTGCAGTCGGTGGCGCCGCCGTCGGCGGCGTGATCGGTAATCAGGTCAAGCCGAAGTAATCGTTGCTCAAGAAAGCGGGGTGGGTGCCCAGGCGCCCACCCCGCTTTTTTACGTCTGCGGCACAAGAATGAGGGAAATCAGACGAAGACGTTGGCCATGCCGATGGCGCCGCTGTCCTTGACCAGCGCGTAACAGCGGCAGGAGACGGCTTCCAGGCCGGCGGAATCGAGGATTTCGATATTGCCGCGGCTGTAGGTGATGAGTTTTTGCTGTTGCAACGCGCTGGCTGCCTTGGTCACGCCGACGCGCCGCACACCGAGGGTGTGGGCGAGAAATTCATGCGTCAGGTGAAATTTTTCCGACTGCAGGCGGTCGCGCGTGATCAGCAGCGAACGGGCCAGACGCGCCTCGAGCACATGGAAGCGGCTGCATACGGCAATCTGGATGGCTTGCGCCAGCAAGGTGTCCGTGTAGCGGTACAGCAGGCGCTGCAGGGAATCGAGCTGGGCGAACTCGGCGCAGAACGCCGCCCGTGCGATGCGGCTGGCCGTGCCGGAACGTTGTACCACGGCACGTACTTGCGCCAGCTCATGACCCAACGCGACGGAAGCGCCCAGCACGCCTTCACGGCCGACGGAGCCCACTTCCAGGGTCATCCGGCCTTCCGCCACGGCCAGCAGCGAGATCAGGCAGTCGCCGGGAAAGTAGATATAGCCGATCGGCTGGCCCGGTTCGTACAGCACCTCGCCCACCTCGACCGTGACGGTATCGAACAGCGCCGTCAGGTGGCGCAAGTCGTGCTCGGGCAAGCTGGCCAGCAAGCGGTTGCCGGCGTCAAGCGCGCCCGCAGGCGACCCCAGGCCAGATCGGCCTGCGTCGCGGGACAGGGTCATGCTGGCGTTCGTTGGTCGCATTGCTTTTCCTTGTTGTCGTTAAAACGTTACAACTCGACATAATTTTTACTTAGCCTACGGTGCAGTACCGTGCCTGTATGTACGGTGACGCACGGAAGCGCGGCACGCGGCACAGCACACTGGCTGCATGCACGGACCACACGCACTACCCATGTCATTATTTAAAAACACCAAGGAGCTTTCCATGACCACCACCACCAAATCCCTCCATCCGCTGGTGCTTGCCGCCGCCGTCGCCGTCCTGCTGTTCTGCGGCGTGGGCACGGCGGCCCTGATGGGCTGGCTGCCCTCGTCCCAGGGCGATGCGCAGCCACTGGCGGCCAGCACTTCGGCCGAACAGCTGGCCAGCCTGCAGGCAAACCAGCCGCAGGCGAACTTGCAGCCTGCCGGCGCGCAGCCGCTGGCCGCCTTACCGCTGCAACAGCAGCAGCAACAGCAGCAGCAGCCCGTGCGCCAGCAACAGCCACAGCCACAGCAACAATACGCGGCAGCCCCTGCGCCGCAGGTATGTGGCAATTGCGGCGTGATCGAAGCCATCCATGAAGTCAATACCCGCGCCGAAGGCAGCGGCGTGGGTGCGGCCGGCGGCGCCGTCGTTGGCGGCTTGCTGGGCAACCAGGTCGGTGGCGGCCACGGCAAGCAACTGGCTACCGTGCTGGGCGCTGTTGGCGGCGCCGTGGCCGGCAACCAGATCGAAGGCAGCGTGCGCGCCACGCGCAGCTACAACATCGTGGTGCGCCTCGATAACGGCAAAACGCGCACCGTGCACCAGAGCGCCGCGCCGAACTGGCGTCAGGGCGACCGCGTACGCGTCGTCAACGGCGCCTTGCGCGCCATCGACTAAGGGGCTGGCGGCCAGCGCGCCGCCCGCCACTGTGGCACATTACACACACGCCCGGCCTGTCCGGGCGTTTTCTTTTTGATCATGTTCGTTGGCGTACAGATAAGCTTGCCGTGGCGCGAGATGATGCATTCAGGAAAGTTCAACGGAATGTCATCAAGGAGTAGCCATGGAATGCGACAAGGCAGGCAATAATCGGATCTGGCTCGGCTTTATTGGCGGCGGCTTGCTGGCCACCGCGCTGGGCTTCTGCGCGCTGGACCTGGCGCCTTCGCAAGCGGGCGCGCCCGTGTTCGGCGTCATGCTGTTGCTCACGGGCGGCATGCTCAGCTGCCTGGCGGGTGCCGTCGGCATGGCCGGCATGCTGGCGTGGGTGCCAGGCATGGCCGATGAGCACGCCGACCGGCCCCGATAGTTGAGCCTTGTGTACGACAGCGTACAGAACGCAAGACAAACAAAGTAGACACTTAGTCATGGCATCAGCGTTCAGCGACCCGGTCGCCGCGCAATGACAAGAACCGATGACGGCGCCACGCGCCAGCGCCCGCAAGGCCAAGGCAGTCGCCGTCATCCACACATTACTCTCGGAGGACATATCATGCTGTATACAATCGCCGTCGTACTCATTATTCTTTGGCTGCTGGGCCTGGTAACTTCCTATACCATTGGCGGCTTCATCCACATCCTGCTGGTGGTCGCCGTGATCATGGTACTGCTGCGCTTGATCAGCGGGCGCGGTTTATAGCAGCCAATTCACTGGCCAGACAGGGCGGCGCGCGTGCAAACGGGCGCCGCCTTTTTGCCGCCTTTTGCATACAGTGTGCGCGCACTGGCAAACAGCTTCATTTTGCAGTAACGTGTACAGGTAATTCTGGGTATGTCCCAATAACAAAACAAGGAGAAAATCCATGAAAGAAACATTCAAAAAAGGCCCTGGCGCCAAATCCCTGATCGGCATGCTGGTGGTCGCATTGGCCGCTAGCGGCTGCGCGGACATGTCCTCGACGCAACGTGGCACGGCCACGGGCGCTGGCATCGGCGCTGGCCTCGGCGCCTTGATCGGCGGCACCACCGGTGGCGGCAGCAGCGGCCGCACGGCCGGCGGTGCCCTGCTGGGTGCGGCAGCTGGCGCCGTAGTCGGCAATATCTGGTCGAACCGCATGGAAAACCAGAAGCGCGCGATGGAACAAGCGACACAGGGTACTGGTGTGCAAGTGTCGCAAACGGCTGATAACCGCCTGAAAATGGAAATTCCAAGCGACATTTCCTTCGACACCAACCGCGCCGACATCAAGGGTAACTTCCGCCCCATCCTCGACCGCTTCGCCGCCACCCTGAATGAAAACCCGAACACCACGGTCAGCATCATCGGCCATACGGACAGCACGGGCAGCGCTTCCATCAACGAACCGCTGTCGGTGGAACGCGCGGCCCACACGCGCGACTACCTGGCCATGCGCGGCGTCTCGCCGACGCGCGTCGTCACGGAAGGCCGCGGCGCACGCGAGCCGATCGCCTCGAATGCAGATGCATCGGGACGTGCACGCAATCGCCGCGTGGAAATTTATGTCGCAGAGTTAGCACCACGCTAAGCTGACACGCATCAATAAAAAACCCGCTGGCAATGTCATTGCCAGCGGGTTTTCTCTATCTAAAACAGCTTATTTCGACGTCGTTGCCTTGGCGCCGCTCTCGCCCTCTTTCGCCACCTTGGCGAAGTCGCCGGCCGTCACGATAGAGACGGCCGATGGCTTCAGGTACTCGCGCAAGCTCTGGTTCACTTGCGCCAGGGTCAATGCTGCCACTTTCGCTTCCAGGTCCTTGTCGTACGCCATGGTACGGTCTTGCGCAAGATAATCGGCCAGACCACGCGCCAGGCCGCTGTCTTGCGTGCGGCCCACTTCTTCCGATTGCAGCCAGCCTTTCTTCGCCTCGACCAATTCCTCTTGCGTGAAGCCGTCGGCCAGCACCTTGGCGATCTCCTCGCGCAGGGCCGCTTCCACCTTGACCGTGTTTTGCGGCGCGCTGATGGCATACGCCATCCAGTAACCGGCTGGTTCGCGCGACGGTACCGTCACTTGCGAGCCGACGCCGTACGACAAGCCTTCCTTCTGGCGGATGCGGTCGGCCAGGCGGCTGCGCAAGGCGCCGCCACCGAGCATGTGATTGGCGATCAGCAAGGCGGGATAGGTGGCGGCGTCATCCTTGAGGGGAATCGGCTGGATGGCGAACAGCACGCTATTCGCCTTGTCCGGCGTTTCCAGCGTGACTTTTTCGCCACTGACGGGCTTGACGGTGTCGGCAATGCGAACATACGGCTGCTGCGCCTTCCAGCTGCCGTACAGGCTGGCCACTTGCGCCTTCAGCACGGCCGGGTCAAAGTCGCCCACGGCAGCGAAAGTCGCGTTCGCAGCGCCATAATAGGCGCCATGGAAGGCTTTCACATCGGCCACCTGGATGGCTTTCCATTGCGCCAGTTCCGCCGGCAGGGTGGCCACGTGGCGCACATGGCCTTCCGGCGTGGCGTCGAGCAGGCGGCGGAAGGCGTTCACGGCCAACGGCTGCGGTTCAGGCAATTCCTGTTCCGCGCGGCCCACGCGCTCGCGCTGCAATTCCAGGAATTCCGTTTCGCTCAGGGCCGGCTTTTGCAGCACTTGCGCCAGCAGGTCCATGGCGGCCGGCAAATTTTCGCGCTTGCCCGTCAGCATGGCGGTGACGCCCTCGGCGCCGCCCGTGATGGCCACTTGCGTGCCCAGCTGGTCGAACTTGTCCTTCACTTCCTGGCGCGACAGTTTATCCGTGCCGCGCGACAACAGATTGGCCGTGTAACTGCCCACTTGCGCCTTGCCGCGCAAGCTTTCTTCGCTGCCGATCTGCAATTTCAACACAAGGCTGACGGTGTTGCCCTTGGTTTTCTTCGGTAGCAAGGCGCCCTTCAAGCCGTTCGGCAAGGTGAAGCGCTGCGTGCGCGCTTCGATATTGTCGGGACTGGGATCGAACGCCTCGCCCTGCGCCACCACGGCGCGGCCCGTGTAGCCGGCTAGTTGCGGCGCCACGTCGGCGTAGGCCGGCACCACCGTGCGGTCCGGCGCGTCGGTGGGGATGAAGCGGCCCAGGGTGCGGTTCGAGCTCTTCAGGTATTTCTCGGCCGCCGCCTGCACCTGCGCTGTCGTCAGCTTGTCGAGCTGGTCGCGCTGCAGGAAGAACAAACGCCAGTCGCCGGCTGCCAGCGATTCCGTCAGGGCGATCGTCATGCGCGCCGTGTTCGAGGTGATCAGTTCCACCTGCTTGTTCAGTTGCTGTTTCACGCGCGCCACTTCCGCCTCCGTGATCGGCTGCGATTTCAGCTCTTCCAGCACTTTCAGCATGGCTGCTTGCGCCACGTCGAGGTTGCCATCGACGGGCACCAGCGCGCCGAACAGGTTGTAGCCCGGCTCCAGGTTGCTCACCGAGTTGTATTCAATCTTGCTGGCCAGCTTGGTTTCCACCAGCGCCTTGTGCAAACGGCCGGCCGGGGCGTCCGTCAGCACGTGGCCCAGCACCTCGATGGCGACGGCGTCCGGGTTGCCGGACGGCGCCACATGGTAGCCGGCGCCGACGAACTGCGTGCCGCCGCTGCGGCGCACCGTCACGGCACGTTCGCCATCCTGCACCGGTTCGGCAGTGTAGGTCGGTTCGATCACGCGCGTGGGTTTCGGGATCTTGCCGAACAGCGCATTGATCTGCTTCAAGACCTTGGCTTCGTCGAAGCGGCCCGCCACCATCAGCACGGCATTATCTGGCTGATAATATTTATGATAAAACGCGCGCAGACGGGGAATGTTGACTTGCTCGATGTCGGAACGGGCGCCGATGGTCGACTTGCCATAGTTGTGCCAGTCGTAGGCGATAGCCTGGATGCGTTCGCTGGTCACGCCGATCGGGTCGCTTTCGCCCATCTCGAATTCATTGCGCACGACCGTCATTTCCCCCTTTTGCGTCGTCGGATTCCACAGATCGTTCTGGTCGATGGCGGCGTTGACCATACGGTCCGCTTCCATCGCCAGCATCTGGCGCAGGTTGTCGTCGTTGGCGGGGAAGGTGGCGTAGTAATTGGTGCGGTCGTACCAGGTGGTGCCATTGAACTGCGCGCCCGTCGAGTTCAGGATCTCGACCGGGGTTTTCGTGCCCTTCCTGACGCCGAAGTTGGCGCTGGGCTTGAACAGCAAGTGCTCGAGTAAGTGGGCCATGCCCGTTTCGCCATAGTTTTCATGGCGTGAACCGACCAGGTAAACGATGTTGGTGGTCAGGGTCGGCTTGCTGGCGTCCGGGAACAGCAGCACGCGCAAGCCATTCGCCAGGCGATATTCGGTGATGCCTTCGACGGACGTGACTTTGACGGCGGCGCGGTTGGGTGCAGCCTTGGCGGTTTTCTGGGTCGGCGCGACGTCCACCGGGGTGGCGGCCAGGATGAAGGAAGGCGACAGGATGCCGGCGGCAAGCAGGAGGGCGGTAATTGGTTTCAAAGCGGAGTCCTGGTAACACTACGTTTAAAAATGCACAGGCGAAAGATGCGCAAGCGCAATGCGATACAAACGCAAACATTGCCATAGGCCCGCGCTGCGTCTTCGCTGCCCAGGGAAATTATTGCACTCACAATTTACGGCATACTTATCAGTTACGCAAGTCCTGTCATCGGGCTGTTATCTGCCCGTGTTATACTTCACGGTTCCAGAACTATCAGCCTGTATATGAGACGAGCTCTCGTCCTGCTCTGCCTTTTTGTTTTCATCGCCCTACCCCAGGCGTTCGCCAGCATGGCCTACGCCAGCCCTTCCCCATTCCAGCATGCAGTCGCGGCCGGCGTTACCACCACGCCCGCCTTCGTCGCCGATTGCCTTGACCCCAGCGCCCATGCGGGCTTGCCCGGTGACAACTGCGACGCCGACGAATGCGACAACGACCCCATCACGCTGTACCCGACCTCGCGCCAGGGCGCGCCTTTTTGCGCCATCATTTGGCAGGCGGGACCGGGCGCACTTGCCGAAGCGGACGCGCGGCAGGTCACCCGGCCGCCGCGCGTCCGCCTCTGAATATATGCATGCAACACCCACGCGCCTGGGGCAGTTAGCCGCCAGGCACGCTTTACACTGATCGACTTTACAAGGTTACACACATGGAATGGTTATTTGACCCGACAATCTGGGTCGGCCTGCTGACGCTGGTCGTACTGGAAATCGTACTGGGTATCGACAACCTGATCTTCATCGCCATCCTGGCCGAGAAACTGCCGCCGCACCAGCGCGACAAGGCGCGCGTGCTGGGCCTGACCCTGGCCCTCGTCATGCGCCTGGGCCTGCTCTCCCTGATTTCCTGGCTGGTCACCCTGACCACGCCATTGTTCTCCCTATGGACATTCTCGTTTTCGGGGCGCGACCTGATCCTGCTCATCGGCGGCCTGTTCCTGCTGTTCAAGGCCACTACCGAGCTGCATGAGCGCCTTGAAGGGGTGGCCCACGCCCAGACGGGTCCCAAGGTCTACGCCGGCTTCGGCCTGGTGGTGACGCAGATCGTCGTGCTCGACGCCGTCTTTTCGCTCGACGCCGTCATCACGGCCGTCGGCATGGTGGACAACCTGTACGTGATGATGGCGGCCGTCGTCATTTCCATCGTCGTCATGATGCTCGCCTCAAAAGTGTTGACGCGCTTCGTCAACGCCCACCCTACCGTCGTGGTGCTGTGCCTGAGCTTTTTGCTGATGATCGGCCTGTCCCTGGTGGCCGAAGGCATGGGCTTCCACATTCCGAAAGGGTATCTGTATGCCGCTATCGGTTTCTCGATCGTCATCGAGTTCTTCAATCAGCTGGCGCGCCGCAATTTTCTCAAGCTGCAATCGAATGCGCCGCTGCGCGACCGCACGGCGCAAGCCGTGCTGAGCCTGCTGGGCGGGCGCAAGGGCCGCGAAGCTGTCGAAGAGCACGAAGTCAAGGAAGCGCTCGACCCGTCCGCCTTCGGCGTGGAAGAGCGCAACATGGTCAGCGGCGTGCTGACCCTGGCCGAACGCTCGATCCGCTCGGTGATGACGCCGCGCGGCGACGTTTCGTGGGTCAACCTGAGCGACAGCCGCGAGAAGATGCTGCAACTGCTGCGCGAAACGCCGCACAGCATGATTCCTGTCTGCAATGATGACCTGGACAATGTGATCGGCATCGCGCGCAGCAAGGACCTCATCGAAGATCTCGTGTCGCACGGCAAGATCGACCCGGCCAGCATGCGCGAAGCCATCGTCGTGCCGGAAGCGGCCGGCGTGCTGAAAGCCATGGAAACCTTGAAGCGCTCGCGCGGCCAGCTGGTGCTGGTGGTCGACGAGTTCGGCACCGTGCAAGGCGTGCTGACGCCCATCGACATTCTCGAAGCCATCGCCGGCGAATTCCCCGACGAGGACGAGCAACCCGACGTGGAAGTACTGGGCCCCGGCCACTGGCGCATCGACGGCGCCACGGACCTGCATTACCTGGAGCAAGTCTTCGAGACGGAGTCACTGGTCAGCGAAGATGGCGATTACAACTCACTGGCCGGCTTCCTGCTGGCGCACTTTGAAAACATGCCGGCCGTGGGCGAAGTGCTGGAACTCGATGACTTGCGCTATGAAATCGTCGAGGCCGACGAGCGCCGCATCGCCTGCGTGGACGTGCGCCGCATCGAACCCGATCACAGTTTGTAACACATTGGCAAGCGTGCCCCGCTTGCCATGCCGTATGCTGGGGTCTGCCCTTTTTGGAGACGCCAACATGAACCACTCCCTGCTACGCCTGAGTTTGCTGGTCTGCGCCGCCATCGGCGCGCACGCCGGTGCCCAGGCTGCCTCGCCGTCCACCACCATCAAGCCGGGCCTGTGGCAAGTCGACAGCAAGATGGCGTCGCCCGATGCCGCTACCGACAACGCCATGTCCATGGTGTTGCAGCAACTGGGCAACCTTCCTCCCGATCAACGCAAGCAGCTGGAAAACATGGCCGCCAGCCGCGGCATGGCCATGCCCACCGTGGGCGCCGATGGCGCCGTGCGCGTAACGGCGTGCGTGACGCCGGAAATGGCTGCGCGCAAGCAGATTCCCACGGGCCAGCCCGGCGATTGCAAGTCGACCAATACCGACACTGCGGGCGGCATGAATGTATCGTTCACCTGCGCAAACCCGAAATCGAGCGGCGAAGGCCAGGTGCGCTTCAGTGGCGACCAGGCTTTCAGCATGCAACTGGCGGTGACCACCAGCGCGCGCGGCACGCCGGAGCAGGTGAACGTCACAAGCAACGGCAAATGGTTGGGGGCAACGTGCCCTGCGCCATCAACCGCTGGCGCTCAGAAGCCGTGACGGAAGCCTATGTTAAAGGCGCGCTGTCATCCTGCACCGGCCGCCTGGCGGGCGCGGCTGCTCAGAAGCCATGACGAAAGCCCATATTAAAAGCGGCGTCGCCGCGTCCCGCGTCGCTGGCATTGCCCACCGTGTAGCGGGCGCCGTTCTTGTTGTGGATCTTCGCGTAAGACGCGTAGAAATCGCTGCGTGTTGACAGCGAGTACGTGAGACCGACGGCCACCTGATTGGCATCACGGTTGGCCAGGTCGCGGTCATCCTTGCGCACGTACGAGGCCAGCAGCTTTAAGCCGCCCACGGGCACGGATACGCCCAGCAAGGTGTCGCGGCTATCCGACGACGACATCGACAGGGCCAGCGAGCTGTACGCATTGCTGGGGTCCCACGGCGAACTGCCATAGCCCTTGTTCACGCCCACGGCGGCAAAGGCGGTGGCCACTTTGAGGTCGATATTTGCCGCGATCAGAGTGTTGCGGGCCGACATGTCGATGGCGGGCAGGGTGCCTGAGGCGAGGATGAAGTTGTTCTTGCGCTGGTGCGACACGCTGATATTCACGGCGCCGGCCGAATAACCGAGCGTGGCACCGTACGCGCGGTTGTTGGCGCTGCTGTACGGCGACTCGCCAAAGCTGTAGATGGCGCTGGCGGACACGCCGCGCAAGGCGGGCGTCACGTATTTGACGGTATTGTCATAGCGTTTCACGCTGTAGCCGGCCAGGTTGCTGGCACTGCCGGCCATGCCGCCCTTGAACGGGTCGGCCACGTCGGTCAGCGTCAGGTATTGCAGGTTGTACTGGCGACCCAGGGTCAGCGCGCCCAGGCGGCTGTCCAGGCCCACGTAAGCCTGGCGGCCGAACAAACGGCCGTCCTCCGACTGCCCCGTGTCGTTCTGCACGCCCGCTTCCAGGGCAAATACGGCGGACATGTCATTGCCCAAGGCTTCGCGGCCCTGCACGCCCAGGCGCGAGCCGGATGCCACGCCACCGGACACCTTGCTGCCGGCGCAACTGGCGGCACAGCCCCGGTCGGCAACGATACCCGCGTCAAGCACGCCATACACGGCAACGTTACTGGATGCGGCATTGCTCGCGCCATCGGCAGCCTGGGCCGCTGCGCCCAGCGCGAACGGCCCCATCCCTATCACAGCCAGCGCAAAATACGAGGTCTTCATGATAAATATCTCGGTAACGTGGGTGAAACTTTCCGGTATTGATCAGGACATGCGCTGTGTGTCTGATCTTAGTGTTACCTTATCCTCGCTTTTTGTCCATCCATCAGTGCGTTGTGCAACAGAAACTTCAGCTTAGCCCCGGGAAACACGTCGCGCACTGACAACACGCAAGAGTGACCATGATTGTGGTACTAGCGGCAAAATGGCGTTAAAAGCAGGCCCTGCCGTAAAGCAATGTTCGGTAGCGAACGTTGCGCGATTTGACGCAGGCGGTACACTACTGGTTTTACCGACAGCGGCTCGCCCGTTTTTCTGCATGCTAGCTATCCTCGAACGCATTGACCCCAACTCCAGCAATATCGACTTGCTGGTGGAATTGTTCAACTCTCTGCGTCCCAAGCGCCCCCACGACAGCGCTACCGCGATCGCCAACGTGCGCACCCTGCGCCAGCTTCTCAAAGGTAACCGCGCGCAAGCGCGCGCGCTGCACGAATACGTGCTGCGCGTGCTGGCCGCGCGCCGCCACGCCAGCTTGTACACGGACATCGGCGTGCTGTCGAACAGCGGTTTCTTCACCGAATTGAAACGCCGCATCGCCTACCGCATGCTGCCACCCGCCCTGGGCGACGAGTACCTGAACGACGCACTCGACCAGGTGCTGTACCTGAAGACCGATTATTTGTGGATCAGCAACGTGCCCGCTGCGGACTGGCTGGAACTGTTCGACGTGCTCACCAGCGACGATATCGAACTGGCCGTCGGCGATGGCAATATCATGCTGCCGGGCATGCTCGATGCCATCCGCACGCTGTCCTACCGCGTCTGCGCCATGGGCCTCGAACCCGAACTGACGCGTTTCCACAATGAAATCGAAGTGTTCCAGTCGCCGTTCATGGTGCAGAACACGGAAGTGAACGCCTACCTGGACGCCTACACGAATCTGCTGCACGGCAATATCGAGCACATCGAGGACGCGCGCCATTTGCTGGTGATGTTGGACCAGTGCGATACCGTCATCGCCAAGATCCGCAAGAAGGCCCTGTACCAGGGCACCAGCATTCCCCTCACGTATTTATTGGTGGCGCTGGCGCAAAGCATCGACCGCCTGCGCAAGCTGTTGTTCCTGGTCGACACGAGCGGCGAGCTGCCCAGCTCCGCCAACGTGGACATCGCCGCCATCACGGTGGACGCCACACAAGACTTGCTGCACCCGCAGCCCGTCAGCCGCCGCCGCGCGGGCGCCGTCGCACTGGCGCTGGAACTGATACGCGCGCATAACCACAAGTACAAGGTCAGCGACCTGTTTTCCGACAATATCAACTTGCTGGCGCGCAATGTGACGGAAAACGCCAGCCGCACGGGCGAACACTACATCGCGGAAAGCCGGCGCGAGATGGGCGCCATGTTCCTGTCATCGGCCGGCGCCGGCGTCATCATCGGCTTCATGGCCCTGTTCAAGATATTGATGTCGTATTTGCGCTCGGCACCGCTGGTCGAAGCATTCATGTTCAGCATGAATTACTCGATCGGCTTCATGTTCATCCACTTGCTGCACTTCACGGTGGCCACCAAGCAGCCGGCCATGACGGCCTCGCGCATCGCCGCCGGTCTGCACAGCAAGGATGGGCGAAATATCGACCTCGACAGCATGGCGGAACTGATCAACAAGGTCTTCCGCACGCAAAACATGGCCGTGCTGGGCAACCTGGCGACGGCCATTCCCACGGCCTGGCTGATCGCGCTGGGCTACAAGGCGATCACGGGCCACAACCTGGTGTCGCCGGAAAAAGCCATGCATTTGCTGCACGATATCGACCCCATCGGCAGCCCCGCCATCTTCTACGCCATGATTGCCGGCGTGTGCCTGTTCGTGGCCGGCCTGATTTCGGGCTACTATGACAACCAGGCGCTGTACACGCGCTGGGCGCAGCGCATCGCGCAATTGCGCAGCCTGGGCAAAGTGATCGGCCAGGAGCGCTTGCAACGGCTGGGCCTGTACCTGGAAAACAACCTGGGCGGACTGATGGGGAACTTCTATTTCGGTATCCTGCTCGGTTCCATCGGCACCCTGGGCTTCCTGATCGGCTTGCCGATCGATATCCGCCACATCACCTTCTCGGCCGCCAACTTTGCGACAGCGCTGGTGGGACTGGACCACAACATGAGCTGGCAACTGGCCGTCAAGTCGCTGTCGGGCATCTTCGCCATCGGCACCACCAACCTGCTGGTCAGCTTCGGTTTAGCCCTGTGGGTGGCCCTGCGTTCGCGCCAGGTGCGCTTCAAGCACGGCATGCAATTGTTGAAGATTCTCGGCAAGCGCTTCCTGCGCTCGCCCATCGTCTTCTTCTTCGGCTCGAAAAACCCGCCACCACTGGCATTGGCCGATGACTCGGCAAACCTGTCACCCACGACCAAGGCTCAAAAATGACCGCCAGGCGCATGCAACCCTGCCTCACCGCCCTATTGCTGTGCTGGACCCTGGCGGCATGCGCCTCGCTGCCCAATGTCAAGAACCTCAACACCACCCTGGAACCGGTGGCCAGGCCGAATGTGATCACGGGCAAGGGCGCCTTGCTGAACGTCAACAGCCGGGCCGCCCTGCTCAACAAGCGCTGGGCCAAGTCCGGCATGGACTTGAAGACCCAGGCCGCGCTGGAAGAGGCGGCCACGGGCGTGCCTTTGATCAAGGGCAACAAAGTAACCCTGCTGTTTGACGGCCCGCAAACCATGGCCGCCATGTTCCAGGCCATCAGTGAAGCGAAGAGCAGCATCAACCTGGAAACGTATATCTTCGACCAGGACCCGCTGGGCCTGAAGTTTGCCGACATGCTCATCGAAAAGCAGCAGGCGGGTGTGACGGTGAACGTCATCTACGATAGCGTGGGCACCATTGGCGTGCCGCAAGCGTTCTTCGAGCGCATGCGCACGGCCGGCATCCACCTGGTGGCCTTCAACCCCGTCAATCCTGCCAAACTGAAGGGCGATGAGTGGAAAATCAATAACCGCGACCACCGCAAGGTGCTGATCGTCGACGGCAAGATGGCGTTTACGGGCGGCATCAATATCAGCGATACCTATGCCAAGAGCTCGCTGTTCCGCTCGAAATCGAAGCCCACCGACAAGAAGGATGTGGGCTGGCGCGATACGCACGTAAAAGTGGAAGGCCCGGCCGTGGCCGCCTTCCAGTGGCTGTTCATCCGCACCTGGGCTCAGCAAGACCAGGCCGACTTGCCGGACGCGAATTATTTTCCGCCCCTGTCGGAAGTGGGCGACAAACTGGTGCGCGTAGTGGCCAGCGAGCCGGACGGCGGCTTTGAAATCTACAAGGCGTATATTTTAGCCATCCAGGAAGCCAAGAAATCCATCCACATCACGTCCGCCTATTTCGTGCCCGACCAGCAGACGGTCGACGCGCTGGTCGCCGCCGCGAAACGTGGCGTGGATGTCACCGTGGTGCTGCCGGGCGTGTCCGACAGCGGCTTGGTGTTCCATGCGGGACACGCCCTGTACGACCAGTTGCTGGCCGGCGGCATCCGCATCTTCCACTTGAAACTGGCGGTGCTGCACGCCAAGACGGCCGTCATCGACGGCGCCTGGTCGACCGTGGGCTCGACCAACATCGACATGCGCAGCTTCCTGCATAACAGCGAACTGAACGTGATCGTGCTGGGCGACAGTTTCGGCCGTGAAATGGAAAACGCCTTTCAGGAAGACTTGCGCGACTCGGAAGAGATTACCCGGGCAAAATGGGAAACGCGGCCCATCTCGGACCGCATGAAGGAGTGGGCGGCGCGCTTCATGAACTACTGGCTGTAAGGGAGTAGCCGTCAAAAAGTCCAGAGCGTTGTTGCATTGCCTCGCCGTACTATTCGTACTGTCTTCGGCAACGCGCCTAGCCTTGGCCATTTTGCCGGCCACTCCTGCTGCCGACTTACGATGGCGCAGGTCGGCGTAGGTCGGATGACACGGCGTACCGCCGCTAATCCGACCTACGAGATACTACAGCGGCCGCAAGCTGGCCCACACGCCGCCCTGGCGCTCGAACGCTTCCGTGCTGACTTTTTCAAAGTCGGCGCTGTCTTCATTCCAGCTGTAGCGCTCGACTCTGATGCAGCGGTCTTCGATGCGGATGACATTGAAGGAGTTAGACTCGCCCCTGCCCCGCGTGGACGTGGCCGTGCCCGCCTGCACCATCAGGGCAGCGTAGCCGTCGATCTTGTAGCGCGCCGAGGTATCGCCCGCATGGCTGGCGTGCAAATGGCCGGCCAGCAACAAGTCCACGCCGCATTCGGAAAACATTTGCAGCGCCAGCGGCGCGCGGTCGACCAGATCATCCTTGTCGAAGTGCTCGGGCAAGTCAAATGGATGGTGCGTGACGATGATGCGCGTCAAACCGGGCGGCAAACGGCCCAGGCGTTCACGCAGGACATCGATCTGCTCTTGGCTGATACGGCCATCCTTGAACGTCAGGGAGCGGGCCGTATTGATGCCCAGCACGGCAATTTCGTCGTCCACATACTCGGGCGACAAATCGTCCGTCACATGGCGCCGGTACTTCACCAGCGGCGTCAAAAAGCGGGAAAATACGTTATACAGGGGCACGTCATGGTTGCCCGGCACCACGATCTGTGGCCCCGGCAAGCTGTCGAGAAAGTGCCGCGCTGCCTGGAACTGGGCGCTGCGGGCGCGCTGCGTCAAGTCGCCCGAGACCACCACCACGTCCGGCTCCAGGCGCTCGACCAGCGCGCGCAAGGGTACCAGCAGGTCCGCATCGACCCTGCCAAAATGCAAGTCGGACAAATGCACGAGGGTACGCATGGCCTTACTCCCTGGAAGGTGCCGGCGCAGGCACCAGCACCGCCAGCGCGGCCGTGCGGATGCGGTACTGCAGCGGCGTATTCATGATGGTCACTTCGCCATCGGTGGCCACGCGCAATCGCCGGTGTTTCGTGGCAATCTCCAGGTCGGTGGCCGTCAGCACGTCGAAATCCTTGGCTTGCGACAACTTGCCGAACAGCGCGTGCAGTGCCAGGCGCACCAAGCCCAGGCGGCCCGGACGCTGCGCCACGTACAGGCTCAGCTGACCGCCATCGAGCCGCTCGCGCTCACCGATAGTCAAGCCTTCCATCAGGTATTCATTATTACCGATGAACACAAACGGCGTGCGCCGCGCATGCACGGCATCGTTGAGTTTCAATTGCACGCTGAGGAATGGATAGCGGCGCAAGGCGGCCAGCAGGGCCCAGCTGAAGGCCAGCCACTTACCCCTTCCCAGCCGGCGTTGCTGCTTTTCGCGGTCGCGCACGATGTCCGGATACAGGCCCAGGCTGGAATTGTTGAGGAAGATGCGGCCATTCACTTCGCCCACGTCGACTTTGTGCAGCACGCCCTGCGCCACATTGGCGATGGCCGCATCGAGGTCGAGCGGGATACTCAAATCCTTGGCGAAATGGTTCAGGGTGCCTAGCGGCAAGACACCAAACGGCGTGCCGCTGCCGACGACGACGGACGCCACGGCATTGATGGTGCCGTCGCCGCCACCGGCCACGACGATGGGCGCGCCATCGCGCAGGGCCTGCTCGGCCGTGGCGATCATCTCGGCCCCGCTTTGCGCCAAGGTGATGGCGGCGTCAAGCCCCACGGCCAGGAACTGTGCTTCGAGCTGCTGCGCCCAGTCGGGCGCATAGCCACAGCCAGCGCCCCCGTTGATGATGACTGCAATTTTGCTCAGGATCTTTCCCCTTATTTGGTTTGCCGGATATGCCGGCGGCGACGCAGGGTCGACACGCCGGCGATGCAGATGGCCAGCCAGCCATAGCTTTCCGCCATGGCCGCCAGCACATCGCTCAGGTAATGCGCGCCCAGGTAGATGCGGCTGAAACCCACGAGTGACGCCATCAGGAAGGCACCCAGCGCTATGGCGATGCGCTTGCCCCACGCGCCCGGCGCCGTCTGGCAAATCAGGTAGGCGGCCAGCAAGCCGTACAGGGCCGTCGAGGTGGCCGTATGACCACTGGGAAAGCTGTAGGTGCTGAGGGCCGTCTGCAAGATGGGCTCGTCAAAACTGGGCCGCGCACGGACAAAAATGTACTTTAGCAGGAGGTTCAAAAACATGACGCCCGGCATGGTAATGACCAGGGTAAACAGCCAGTAGGTGGCGCCCTTGCGGTGCAGATACCAGCCCAGCAGGGTCGCCAGGGTGATGGCGCCGATCACGCCATGCAGGTGCGTGACGACCAGCAGGCAACTGGTGATCCATGGCACGGCATGCTGGTTGAACCAGTGCGCCACCTGCAAGTCGATCACCGTGATTTGTTGCATGCCCATCACGGCTTCGGCGATTTCGTGAAAGACCACGATGGCCACCAGCATCAGGGCCACGCCGACCGTCATGTGCAGGCCCAGTTCGCCCTCGGGCGACAGGCGCGCTTCGACGAAGCGGCGCAGTCTCGTGGTCCAGCCCGTGGTCATGCCCATGTCATTCTTCTCTTGCAAACTGCTCTCACTTTCCTGTTCGTGGTGATGATCAAAAAAACCACACCAGTAAAAAAATACTGTTTATTCATACAGTAGCTGTGTTTTCATACAGTAGTTATGCTATTCTGATGACTCGTTCAACACATCTCCCTCAAAGGAATTGTCATGGCAACATTGAATAGCGGTTTTGGCTCACGGTTCGGCCTGGAATACGCCCCAAGCTCTTTCCTCGTCCGCATGGGCAAGCGCGAAATCCTCGTTTGCCGCGACTTCCGCAAGCGCTACTACACCGTCAATCCCTTGATCGAGTGCGGTACGGGCATCGAGCCGGGCTATGTTGAAGTGCTGCTGATGCGCCGTTGGTTGCTTATTCTATCCAAGGCGCATTAAGAATGACTTTAAAACAAGGTGCTCGCACCCTGTTGTAAAGTCAGCTCGCCCGGCTCCGCCAGGAACACGACAGTACCGGCCAGCGGCAACAGCGCTGGCCGACCCCTCACTACTGTGTGCGTTCCGGCGCAGCCGGGCTGGCAGGTGTCTCAGCAGATGCGTCGGCAAGTGCGTTGGCAGGCGGTACGCTGCCAGACACATTCGCTTCGTACCAAAGCGTCACGAACAGCACCATCACGACGGGGCCGATGAACAGGCCCACGAGGCCCAGGGTTTCCACGCCGCCCAGAATGCCGAACAGCACGGCCAGGAAGGGCAAGCGGGTGGCGTTGCCGATCATGCCGGGACGCACGAAGTGGTCGGCCACGAATAGCACGACGGTGCCCCACGCGGCCACGCCGATGGCGCCGCCTACATTGCCCTGGAAAACCAGCAAGGCGGCGGCACACAGGTAAGCCAACGGAGCGCCAAAGGGGATGATGGCCAGGATGCCGGTAGCAAACGCCCACAGGGCCGGTGACGGCAAGCCGACGATGGCGTAGGCGATACCGATCAGCACGCCTTCCGCCAGACCCACCAGCACCAAGCCGTTGACGGTGGCGCGGATGGCCGTGGGAATCTTTTGCGCATAGCGGCCCCAGCGTTCAGGACGCAGGAAATGGCTGCCGACGGCCGTGATCTGGCGCGTCAGCGCTTCGCCATCCTTGTAAAAGAAAAACAGGCACAAGAAGGCCAGGCCGAAATCGACCAGGCGGTGGAACACGTCCGCGCCGAGGATTTTCAGCATGTCGCGTGCGGAATGAAAGCCGCCCACGGCGCTGCCCGCAAAGAAGTGACTGAGGCCGTGGGGCTGGCTCAGCGTGGCTTGCCACCAGTCGCCGATGGCGCTACCGGCCAGGGGAATGTGCACCACCCAGTCCGGCACGGGCAAGCCCTCGGTATTCGCATGCACGATGAAATTGGCCAGCACGGGCACTTCGCGCGCCGCCTGCGCCACGCCGAACAGCACGGGTATGATGAAGATGCAGGCGAACGCCAGGGTCAGCGCGGCCGCCGCGATGATGGTGCGCTGCCCCAGCGCCGCACGCACGCGCAGGTACAAAGGCCAGGTGGCCACGCACAGGATGCCGGCCCACACGAGCGGCAAAAAGAAACGCTGCATGACGACGGCCGTCACGGCAATCAGGGCCAGGGAAAAGCCTGCGCTGACGATGTCGCGCTGGGTATCGCTCATACCACTCCATTCGTGCCCGCCGTGGTGAGTAGTGGCGGGCTTGGCTACGCGCCAGTTGCGCAGGCGTAGCGTAACACGGCGGCATGGCGATTTATACCAGTCCCAGCTCCACCGGTTTGACGCCGACAAACACGTGATCGAGTTGCGCCGGCGTCAAGCCGAACGTGCGGCGCAGCAAGCCGCCCAGCACGGCGCGGTATTCATTCAGCACGGGCATGTCGCGGTTCTGGAACAGGTTCGCCGGCGAAATCGCTACCTGCTCGCCCGCCACCTGCTTACCCTTGATGCCGCCGCCCAGCACCCAGAACACGCTGCCGTGGCCGTGATCCGTGCCGCGGTTGCCGTTTTCGCGGAAGGTGCGGCCAAATTCGCTGACCACCACCACCACGGTATTGCGCCATGCACTACCCATTTCCTGCGAAAACGCGGCCAGGCCCCGCCCCAGCTCATCGAAGCGCCCCGCCAGATAGCCGCTGGCGCCGCCCTGCCCCACATGCGTATCCCAGCCGCCCACATCGACAAAGCCGATGTTGTATTTGTCTTTCATCAAGCGGGCGATGCGCTGCGCTTCCAATTCAAAGCCCTTGGTACTGATGGCGTTGCGGTTGGCCGCCTGCATTTCTCCCGTCAACTCTTTCGCCACGTCGTCGCGCACGGCAAAGCCCGCGCTGACGGGTTGCTGCAAGGGCGTGCCCCTGTACATGGCGGCGATGACCTGGCTTTGACGCGCATCAATACCCGACTTGCCCACGGAGCGCAGCCCCATGTTCGGCACTTGCACGCCGCCCTGGAAGATCAGGGGCAACTGGTCCGTGAAGGAAATGGCGTGGTTGCTGCTATTCAGGATTTGCGCCAGCCGGTTCAGGAAGCCCGAGCGGAAATCGCGGCGCCCGCCGATCTCCTGTCCCAGTTCGATACTGTCCTGCGTCTCGAAATGGCTGCGCGTCAAATCCGTCGTGCCCGCAAATGGAATGAAGGCCGCCTCGCCACCATGGAACATGGGGTAAATGGTCTCGCGCAAGGCCGGATGCAAGGCCCAGTCGGCAGTCAATGCCAGCGCGCCGTTGTCCGCACCGGGTTTCGCAATGGCGATATTCGGCCGCGAGGCATAATAGAAATCGCTGCCGACCGGCACCAGCAGGTTGTTGGCGTCATAGCCGCCGCGCAAGAAGACGAACAGCAGCCGGGCATTCGTGGCGGGCGCGGCCAGCAAGCTGCCCGCATGCGACAACAGGGGCGCGGCGGCCAGGGCTTTCAACAAGTCACGACGGTTCATGGCGATTCCTTCAGCGTAACTTAGCGGTGCATCATTTCTGGCGACGACAGCAAAAACGTGTTCCACTCCTGCGGCGAAGCGGCCTGTTCCAGGGCCTGGCGCGTGGCCGGACTCAATGTTGGCTGCAGCGACTGGTAATACAGGGCGCTGGCCAGTTGCGGGAACGCCACTTTTTCCTGCGCCTGCGGGCCATCCGTCTTGAACAGGCCGGCGCTGCCCGAACCGATGGTGCGGGCGATATCGAAGCGCGTCGTCATCTGGCCGGGGCTGGCCCAGGAAGCGTCAGCCAGCGGATAGCCATCCGGTGTCTGGCGTCCGTACAAGGGCTGGCCCATGCGCGAAAGCCAGTTCAGCATGGGACCCGCGTTGAGGATGGGCTTGTCGTCATAGCTGAGGCGCACGGCCGACACCACATAATGCATGGGGTCCTTGAATTTCTTGCCCAGCGACTGCCGGAACTCCGGACTGCTGAACATGGTCTGCAGCACGTCGGCGATCATGCCGTCGCTGTGCTGGAAGGTGGCCGCCATGCGCGCCACCAACGGCTCGGGCGGATTGTCGCTGACGAAATACTGGGCCAGCTTGCCGCTAATAAAATACGCGGTGGCGGGACTGCGGCTGAGGCGATCCAGCGCTTCATCGAGCTCGGCCAGTCCCCGGCCTTTCACCGTTTGTCCGAGGAATTGTTTATCGCCGTAATCGTGGCGGTTCGGATTGAATTCGAACAAGCCCCGGCGCACGTATTGCGACTGCAGCACCGGTTTGACTTTCGGCGTGTCCGCTCCCAAGTTTGCTCCCAAGTTCACCCCCACCCCCGTCAGGATGCGCGCCAGCTCCTGCACATCCGTCTGGCTGTAGCCACCATTCACGCCCAGCGTGTGCAACTCCATCAGCTCGCGCGCATAGTTTTCATTGATGCGCTTGACGGCATTGGCTTCATTGTCCAGGTAACGCAACATGGCCGGATGGTGGACGGTCGCGCCCAGCAAGTCACGAAATTTCCCCAAGGCATGCGGCGCGATGGCATTCGCCTCGTAATCGCCCACCATGGCGCGCAAGTTGTGCTTGCCCTGGTGCACGCTGAAATGGTTGAGCCAGAACCAGCTCAGTTGCTGCTGCAACTGGTTCGGCGAATACACGTCCAGCAACAGCGAACGCGTGGCCGCCTCGCGCGCCAGGCGGGCGAGTTCCTGTTGGTAATCCTTTTGCGCCTGCTGCTTCGCCATATCGTCCATGACGCCAGCCGACTCCTTGCGCTTTTGCTCCATAGAAATCACCAATTGATCCAGCGGCACCTGGCTGATGGTCATGGCGTCGATCTGCGCCTGGACGGCAGGCGGCAAGGTCGTTTTTCCTGGGTGCAACTGCGCCTGCAGGTAAGCGTTCCAGCCTTGCGCCTGCAATTGGCGCACGCTGCCGCCGTTCACGCCCCAGCTGATGCGCTCGAGCATGGCGATGCCTTGCGCGGCATTGTCAGGCGCGGCGACGGCATGCTGCTCGGCCGGCGGCGCCGTCGCGGCGCAGCCGGCCAGCAACAGCAGGGAAATCAAGGTCGTCGGCAGCAGTCGGCTGGGGGTCATGGCTATCCTTCAAGCGGTTTCATGCAGAATGCCTGAGGGTACGCCCAGGTTGACCCGTGCATGATTGTCATTTGCAACGAGTTGTAATCAATCGTGCTGTTATACCAACTCCGCGCACTTGTCGCGCAGGAAATCGCGCAGCTGCAGCACCAGGGGCGTCACTTGCGTCCGGTGCATGCACACCAGCTGCAAGGGCGTTGCCTCGCCCGCCACTTCGGGCAGCAGCACGTGCAGGCGGCCGGCGGCCAGGTCGCCAGCGACGTCCAGCCGCGATTTGTAGGCAATGCCCAGGCCCGCCACGGACCAGCGCCGCACCAGCTCGGCATCGTCGGCGCTGCGGTTGCCGCTCACGGAGATCGTGACTTGCTCGCGCTGGGGCAGGCGGTAAAAAGTCCAGCGGTCGTGCAAGCCGTCTTCCAGCGCGAAGCGCAAGCAATTGTGCTGAGGCAAGTCTTCCAGCGTCAGCAAGGGGCCATGCGCGCGCAGGTAGTCGGGCGAGGCCACGAGCACGCGGTCGTTGGCGGGCGCAATCGGCATGGCGATCATGGACGAATCGTCCTGCTGGCCGTAACGCAAGGCAATGTCCACTTGCTGACGCACCATGTCGGCCACCCGGTCGCTGACGCTGAGCTGGTACTGCAGCTTGGGATGGCGCGACTGGAATTCATCCAGCCAGCCCAGCATCAGGTTGCGGCCCAGGTCGGAGGGCATGGCGATTTTCAAAGTTCCGCCGAAACTGTCCTTGCCGGCCAGCAGTGCGTCGTGGCCCGCGCGCAGCACGCGCAAGGCTTCGCGCGCATGTTCGAGGTATTGCGTGCCTTCCGGCGTCAGACTCAGAGAACGAGTCGTGCGGGCCAGCAGGCGCAAGCCCAGCTCCCCTTCCAGGCGCTTGACGGCGGCGCTGGCCAGCGCGGGCGAGATGCCGATCTCGCGCGCGGCCGCCGACAAACTGCCCCGGTCGGCCGTGCGCACAAACACCTGCAAGTCATCGAGTCGCAGCAATTTTCAGCATTCCTTTGAAAGTGTTTCGGTGCGCGCCCCCTGTTTCCAGGGTGGCATTGCCACCATCATACGGTATCCAATCAACGAGGAAGAACATGAAAGCCATCGCCTACCACCACAGCCTGCCCATTACCGATGCCGACGCCCTGCTCGACATCGAGCTGCCCACGCCCGTCGCCACGGGGCGCGACCTGCTCGTCGCCGTCAAGGCCATCTCCGTCAACCCCGTCGACGCCAAGGTGCGCAAGAACCGCGCCCCCAAGGGCGGCCAGCCGGAAGTGCTGGGCTGGGATGCGGCCGGCGTCGTCGCCGCCGTCGGCCCCGACGTGACCCTGTTCCAGGTCGGCGATAAAGTCTGGTACGCGGGCGCCATCAACCGCCCCGGCAGCAACAGCGAATTCCAGCTGGTCGACGAGCGCATCGTCGGCCACATGCCTGCCAGCCTGGACTTTGCTCCCGCCGCCGCCCTGCCCTTGACGGCGATTACGGCCTGGGAATTGCTGTTCGACCGTTTGCAGATCAGCCGCGACAAGAGTCTCACCGGCAAGTCCCTGCTGGTGATCGGCGCGGCGGGCGGTGTCGGTTCCGTGCTGGTGCAGCTGGCGCGGCAGTTGACGGGCGTGACCATCATCGGCACGGCCTCGCGCGCGGAAACGGCCGGCTGGGTCAGGGAACTGGGCGCCCACCACGTGATCGACCACAGCTTGCCGCTGGCGGGGGAAATCACGCGCCTGGGCTTGCCGCCCGTCGATTATGTGATCAGCCTGAACCAGACCGACAAGCATTTCGAGCAAATCGTGGAATTGATCGCGCCGCAAGGCAAGTTCGCCCTGATCGACGACCCCGAGCACATCGACGTGCGCAAGTTCAAGGGCAAGAGCGTGTCCCTGCACTGGGAACTGATGTTTACCCGCTCGCTGTTCCAGACGGAAGACATGGCCCAGCAGCACGCCTTGCTGGAAGAATTGGCGCAGCTGGTCGATGCGGGCGTCATCAAGACGACCCTGGCCGAACGCTTCGGCACGATCAACGCGCAAAACTTGAAGCGCGCGCATGCCCTGCTGGAAAGCAATACGGCGAAGGGCAAGATCGTGCTTGAAAATTTCCAGTAATCAGGTAATTAAAATGGCCCGGAAATCGTTGACGTTCGTCAATGTCGGGCCAGTGATCACACTATCTCCCAGCGCCTGGAAGAAGCCGTGGCCATCGTTGTTGTCCAGGCTGTCGCGGGGCTTGATGCCCAGCGCCCAGGCGCGCTGCAGGGTATCGGGCGCCAGAACCGCGCCGGCGATGTCTTCCTGGCCGTCGACGCCATCCGTGTCGCCGGCCAGCGCGTGTATGCCTGCATGCCCTTCCAGCGCGATGCCCAGCGCCAGCAAAAACTCCACATTGCGCCCGCCGCGCCCGTTGCCGCGCACGGTGACCGTCGTTTCGCCGCCCGACAGCAGCACGCACGGGGCGGGGAACGGCTGACCCCGCAAAGCCGTTTGCAGCGCGATGCCGGCCATCACCTTGCCCACGTCGCGCGCCTCGCCTTCCAGGCTGTCGCCTAATATATATGGCGTGATACCTGGCGTGATACCGGCCGCGCGCGCCACCTCTGCCGCCGCTTCCAGCGCCATCTGCGGCGTGGCGATCAGGGTCGTGCGCGTGCGCGCCAGGCGCGGGTCATCAGGTTTGATCGATTCGCCGCGCCCGCTTTCCAGCACTGCGCGCAGGCTGTCCGGCAAGACCATGCCATAGCGGCGCACGATGGCCAGCGCGTCGTCGCAGGTGGTGGCATCGCCCACCGTGGGACCGGAGGCGATATCGCCCAGCTTGTCGCCAGGCACGTCGGAAATAACCAGGGTCACGACTTGCGCCGGATGGCAGGCAGCCGCCAGCCGTCCCCCCTTGATGGCGGACAAATGGCGGCGCACGCAATTCATTTCGCCGATGGTGGCGCCGGACGCCAGCAGTGTGCGGTTCAAAGCTTGCTTGTCTTCCAGGGTGATGCCGTCAAGGGGCAAGGCCAGCAGGGACGAGCCGCCGCCCGAAATCAGGCACAGCACGGTATCCTCGGCCTGCAAGTTACCCACCAGATCGAGCATGCGCCGCGCGGCCTGCATGCCGGCCGCGTCCGGCACGGGATGCGACGCTTCGACGATCTCGATGCGCTCGCATGGCACGGCGTAACCGTAGCGCGTCACCACCAGCCCGGAGAGCGGCCCCGGCCAGTGCTGTTCCACGGCTTGCGCCATGGCCGCCGACGCCTTGCCGGCGCCGATGACGATCAAACGCCCCTTGGGCGCGGGCGGCAGATGCGGCGGCACGCAGTGCGATGGCTGGGCCGCGGCGATGGCCGCGTGGAACATGGCTTGCAGCAAGGCGCGCGGCGCTGGGGTCGTCGTCATTGTTTTCTCCTCGGGTATCCGAACCCGATCATAGCAGTGCCGGCAGCCTGGCAGCTAGAATGGCGTCTTGAGCACATCACAGGAATGCAATGAACGACGCCATCGAATGGACCAGTCTTGCCCGCACTTTCGGGCTGTTTACCGTCACGGCCGTGGCCGAATTGTTGGGCTGCTACCTGCCCATGCTGTGGCTGAGCAACAAAGGCAGCGCCTGGCTGCTGTTGCCGGCCGCCATCAGCCTCTTGATCTTCGTGTGGCTGCTGACCCTGCATCCAGCCGCCAGCGGCAGGGTGTACGCCACGTATGGCGCCATCTATATCGCCACGGCCCTGGGATGGCTGTGGCTGGTGGACGGCATCACGCCCGCCTGGACGGACATCGCCGGCGTGGGCCTGGCCCTGGCCGGCGCCGCCGTCATTGCCATGGGGCACAAGGCGGCTTGATTTGCCTCAGGCGGCATGCGCGCGGAAGTTCGTTTCCGCCGACCACGCCGCGCTGGCACGGGCCAGCAAAACCGCTTCACCATCGGCCAGCCAGTCGTCGGCATCGGCGATCTTCCACATGGCTTGCAGCAACTTGCGGCGCAAGTCCGGGTCATCGATTTCATCGAGCAGGCTGTCGATCACGCCATTGGCCAGTTGCACGGCACCATGCACGGTGGAGGTCAGCATGTCGTCGCACAAGTCTTGCAGCAGTTGCTGGAAGGCGGCCGGCGCCAAGTCGATATGCTCGAGAATCTTGCTGCGGTGCATGGCTTGCAGCTCGGTGCTGGCCAGGTTGCCGTCGACCACCATCATCAGGGCCAGGATACGTCCCGCTGCCTGAGGACTGTTCATTTCATAGGTACGCATAGTTTCTCTTCCATTGTTAGTTTAAAAAGCGCGCCACCGCCCTGCGGGGCGCGCCATATCGCTGTTAAATTCGCTGTTTATTTCTTGTCGCTGCGGGTGATGAACACGCTCGCCACGCAACTAGCCACGATCAGGACTGCCACCACCAGCAACGACGCTTCCACCGGTACGTGGTACCACGGCATGATCAGCATCTTGGCGCCGATGAACACCAGCACCATCGCCAGGCCATACTTGAGCATGTGGAAACGGTCAGCCACGTCCACCAGCAGGAAGTACAGGGCACGCAAGCCCATGATGGCGAACAGGTTCGACGTAAAGACGATGAACGGGTCCGTCGTGATGGCGAAAATCGCCGGGATCGAATCGACCGCGAAGATCAGGTCCGTCACCTCGATCAGGATCAGCACCAGGAACAGCGGCGTGACATAGCGCAAACCGCCCTTGGCCACGAAGAAACGCTCACCATGGTCGCCGTCGGCCACCCGCAGGTGGCGGCGGGCAAAACGCAGCACCGGGTTGTTCGCCACGTCCGGCTCCGCATCGGCCGCCACCAGCATGCGCATGCCGGTAATTAACAGGAAGGCGCCAAACAGGTACAGCACCCAGCTGAACTCGCTCACCACCCAGGCACCGGCCAGTATCATCACGGCACGCATGACGATCGCGCCCAGCACGCCGTAAATCAGGACCCGGCGCTGGTACTGGATCGGCACCTGGAAGGCGCTGAAGATCAGCAGGAAGACGAACACGTTATCGACGGACAGCGCTTTCTCGATCAGGTAGCCGGAGAAAAATTCCAGCGCCTTCTGGTTGGCGATCTCGGGACCGGCCGTGCCGTTCAGATACCACCACAGGCCGCCGTTGAACAGCAGGGCCAGGCTGACCCACACCAGCGACCACGTTGCCGCTTCCTTGACGCCCACCTTGTGCGCCTTGTTGCCGCCGAAGACGAACAGGTCCAGCGCCAGCATGAACAGGACGAATACGATGAAGCCGGCCCACATGGGTGCCGTCGCAATGCTTTCCAGGCCGTTCATCGGCGGCCTCCGCAACTGTCTGTTTGTATCCTGATGCCCATGACACTCTCCTTGCATGAATTGAGCAGCCATCATAGTCTCAATCCAAACATCGAACAAATCGAATATAATTTACGAATACATCGAAAAATTCGATGTATTGATTTTCCGGGAAAACCATGTCGACACTCAACTTCAAGCACTTGCGCTATTTCTGGATGGTGGCCAAGACGGGCAGCATCGCCCGCGCGGCCGAACAGCTGCACCTGACGCCGCAATCGATTTCCGGCCAGCTCAGCGACTTTGCCGAAACCCTGGGCGTGGAATTGTTCCGCCGCAGCGGGCGCCAGTTGGAATTGACGGATACGGGCCGGCGCATCCTCAGCCATGCCGAAAGCATTTTCAGCACGGGCGATGCATTGCTGGAAATCGTGCGCGACCAGTCGCGCACGGCGACAACGACCTTTCGCGTGGGCTGCGCCGATTCCGTGTCAAAACTGATCGCCTGCCGCCTGGTCGCGCCGGCACTGGGCCTGGCCGAGCCGCTGCGCATCATTTGCCGTGAAGGCCGGCTGGCCAGCCTGTTGGCGGACCTGGCCGTGCACCGGCTGGACCTGATCATGGCGGACCGCCCCATGCCGGCCCACTTGAGCGTGCGCGGCTTTAACCATTTACTGGGTGAGAGCGGCATGACCCTGTTCGGCACGCCTACCCTGGCCGCCACGCTGACCGGGGGCTTCCCGCAATGCCTGGATGGCGCGCCGCTGCTTCTGCCGGGCGAAGACTTCGCCATCTACGGGCGCTTGCTGCAATGGCTCGGCGACAACCATCTGCACCCGCGCATCGTCGGCGAGTTTGACGACAGCGCCATGATGAAGGCCTTCGGCCAGTCCGGCGCGGGCCTGTTCTTTGCGCCCACCGTCATCGCGCCCCAGGTCTGCGAGCAATATGCCGTGGTGGCACTGGGCCGGGTCGACAGCCTGGTCGAGCAAGTGTATGCAATCACCACGGAACGGCGTTTGAGCCACCCGGCCACCATCGCCATCAGCCAGAGCGCGCGGCACGAGCTGTTCGTGTAGCTACCAGCCGCTGACGACGATTTTCCCCGGCTGCCCGCCCCGCTCCAGCAGCGCATGCGCGCGCAACACGGTGGCTGCATTGAAGGGCGACAAACGCTGCCGCACAGTGTGGCGCAGAACGCCCTCGTCCAGCAACGCCGCCACACGGGTCAGGATGCGCTGCTGTTCCTGCATATCGTCGGTGGCGTACAGGGGCCGCGTAAACACCATTTCCCAGTGCAGCGACACGCTCTTGCCTTTCAGCGGCGCCGCGTCGAAAGCATCGTGGTCGTCGATGACGGCCAGCTTGCCGTGCGGCGCGATGATCTGCGTCAATGCCGCGACGTGGCGTGCCGTGTGCGACAGGGCGGCGATGTGGCGCACGGGCGCCAGTTTCAATGCTACCACCTGTTCCGGCATGGGCAGCGTATGGTCGATCACGTGATGCGCACCCATGGTGCGGCACCACTCCATGCTGTCGCCGCGCGAGGCCGTGGCGATCACCGTCAGCCCCGTCAACTGACGCGCCAGCTGGATCAGCATCGAGCCAACGCCGCCCGCGCCACCGAGCACCAGCAGGCTGCCCCGCGGCTGCGTGTCGCCGGGCGTGATGGCAAAACGCTCGAACAGCAGCTGCCACGCCGTCAGCGCCGCCAGCGGCACGCCGGCCGCCTGCGCAAAATCCAGCGTCGCCGGCATGCGCGCGGCGATGCGCTCATCGACCAGGTGGTATTCGGCATTCGCGCCCGCGCGGTCGAACGAGCCCGCGTAATACACGGCTTGCCCAGGCGCCAGCAGGGTCACTTCGCTGCCCACGGCATGCACGATGCCGGCCGCGTCCCAGCCCAAGGTCACGACACGCTCCGGCACTTCTACCCGCCCCGCACGCACCTTGGTGTCGAGCGGGTTGACGCCCACGGCGCGCACTTGCACCAGCACCTCGCGCGGGCCGGGCACCGGCATCGCCCCCGTCATGTCGAACAAGCCATCCTCGTCGTCCACGCTGCTGCCCTTCCTGAATCCGATCATCTTCATTGCCTACCCCTACAGATAAAAGTCCATGGTAAGCAGCCACGCGATAAAGAAAAATATGCTTCAATGCGTTTCACTACTGACCAAACTGTCATGAATCATGCAAAACCAGGAAACAGATAATCTCTCCGGCGTGGCCCTGTTCGTGCAATTGGCGCAAGCGGGCAGCTTTGTTGCCGCCGCGCGCCAGGCCGGCATTTCGCCATCGGCCGTCAGCAAGAGCCTGGCGCGGCTGGAGCAGCGGCTGGGCGCGCGCCTGTTCCAGCGCAGCACGCGCCAACTGAGCTTGACGGCGGAGGGCAAGCTCTTCCTCGCGCGCAGCAAGACCATCCTGGCCGAAATGCAAGCGGCGCAGGATGAACTGGCGGGCCATCTGGCGCCGCACGGGCGTCTGCGCCTGGGCTTGCCGGAACTGGGCGGCCTGTTCCTGCCCGCGCTGGCCGCTTTCGCCCAACTACACCCCGCCATCGCCCTCGACCTGGACTTTTCCGATGCGCTGACCGATGTCGTCGGCGATGGCTTCGACGCCGTCATCCGCATCGGAGCGCCCCGCGATTCGCGCCTGGCGGCCCGCAAGCTGGGCCAGTTCCGCTCCTGCCTGGTGGCCTCGCCCGCCTATCTGGCGCGCCACGGCACGCCTAGCCACCCCCTTGAGCTGCAACACCATGCTTGCCTGCACTACCGTTTCCGCCACAGCGGCAAGATCGAACAGTGGCAGCTGCGCCAGGACGATGGCGAGGCGGCGCCGGACTTGCCGCAGTCCATGATCTGCAACAACGTGGAAGCGCGCCTGCACTTCGCCCGGCAAGGCCTGGGCATCGCCTGGCTGCCCGACTTTCATGTGCGCAGCGCCATCGCTGATGGCAGCCTGATCGAGGTGCTGATGGACTACGCCATCGCCGACCATCCGGCCCACGGTTGCTGGCTGCTATGGCCGTCCGGGCCGCACCTGGCGCCGAAAGTGCGCGCCCTCGTCGATTTCCTGGCCAAGGCGGCCATTCTGTCGCCTCTTGCCCACAAGCCTCTTGCCCACAAATAAGTCAGGTGTAAGATGCAACGAAATACATTTGGACAAATATGTCTTTATAATGGCAAGCCTCCCCGACGCCTTGCGCGCCCTACCCTGGATTTGCCGCAATGAAGCACTTGCACGATATTCCCTCTGCCTTCAAGCATGAATTTGCCAACCCGCGCCTGTGGTGGTCGCGCGCCGTCGTCGTCGGCATGGCCGCCATCGCGGGCCTCGTCGTCGTCGGCTTTACGTGGCTGGCGGAGGAAGCGCTGGACTTGTTTCTCTTTTTTAACGGCAAGGCCTGGTGGTTCGCGCTGCTGTGGACGCCCGCCTGCGCCGCCCTGCTAGTCTGGCTGACGCGCCGCTATGCGATGGGCGCGGCCGGTTCCGACATCCCGCAAGTGATGGCCACCTTGGACCCGGCCGTGGCACCCGAACAGCGCTCCTTGTTTGTCTCCCTGAAACTGAGTGCCGCGAAGATAGGCTTGACGGCGGGCGGCTTGCTGGGCGGATTGTCGCTGGGACGCGAAGGCCCGTCCGTGCAAATCGCCGCCGGCGTGATGCTGGCCGCGCGCCGCTGGCTGCCGCGCCACTCGCAGGTGAGCGCCCATTCGCTGCTGGTGGCCGGCGGCGCAGCCGGCATCGCGGCCGCCTTCAACACTCCGCTGGCGGGCGTCATGTTTGCCATCGAGGAACTCTCTCGCTCGCCGGAGCAGCGCAACAGCGGCCTGATCGTCGCCGGCATCGTGCTGGCCGGCATGATGGCCGTCTCCATTCACGGCAACGCCACCCACTTCGGCATCATCCATCCCGGCCCCATCGGCCTGGCGCTGGCCTTGCCAGGTTTGCTAGTGACGCTGGTGGCGGGCGTGGCCGGCGGCCTGTTCGCCAGGCTGCTGCTGGCCTCCGCCCGGGGCAATCCGCTGGGCAAACTGTCCGCGTGGAGAAGAGGCCGGCCCGTGCTGTTCGCCGCCGTCTGCGGTCTGCTGGTGGCGGCCATCGGCATCGCCAGCCATGGCGCCACGTTCGGCAGCGGCACTGTGGCCACGCGCGCCATGCTGGAAGGCTCGTCCGAAGCGGCCCCTGCCTTTGTTGCCTTCAAATATGTGGCGACCTGGCTGACCGTCTGGTCGGGCGTGCCGGCCGGCATCTTCGCGCCCTCGCTGGCCATCGGCGCCGGCATCGGGCATGACATTGCGCAACTGCTGCACTATCCGCACGCGCCCGCCCTGATCGCACTGGGCATGGTGGGCTTCCTGGCCGCCGCCACGCAGGCGCCGCTGACGGCTTTTATTATTGTCATGGAAATGGTTGATGGCCACGGCATGGTGCTGAGCCTGATGGCGTGCGCCGTGGTGGCCAGCACGGTCTCGCGCGTACTCAGCGAACCGCTGTACGGGGCGCTGGCGCAGTTGCAGCTGCAACGGCTGCCGCAGGCCAGCCGGGACACTACATCGTAAACTACATCGTAAACGGAAACGGCTGCATGCCCGCCTGCCTGTCATCGGGGGCGACCACGGCCAGCAAGGCGTTCAAGCCCTGGTTCAGGTGCGCCAGGCTGTCGGCATCGAGCTGGCTCAGCGCGCTGGGCAGCAAGCCGCGCGCCGGCTGCGGCGCGCCGGCGATCACGGCCTGCCCTTCCACCGTCAGGGTCAGGGTAACCACGCGCTGGTCGGGTTGGTCGCGCGCCTTGCGCACATAGACTTTTTTCACCAGCGCATCAACCAGGTTGCTGGCCGTCGTCTGGTGGATGGACATCTTGCTGGCCAGCTCGCCCATGCGCAAGCCTGGCCGCTCCAGCAACTCCTGCATCACCCACAATTGCGCGCCCGACACGCCACATTGTTTCTCGATCTGTGCCGAGTGCCGCTGCGCCGCGCGCATGACGACGCGCATGTTTTGCAAGGCCATGCCTTGCGCCCTGGCCATCGCCGAAACTTCCGCATCTACCACCATTGCCTCCAGTTATCCTGCCGGCTTCGCGCCTGCTGGCGGGCCGGAATCCGTACATGATACCTGCAAAGGCGGATGCGCCCCTAGAGCCTATAGCCCGGCAGGCAATGGCGCTCCGGCCTGCCAAGCTTTCTGCCACACCTGTTTGCCCCGCTTGTCCCAGCGGCGCTCGATACCCTGCTTCTTGCCCTGCTCATACGGCACTAACTGCAGCAGGCTGCCGTCGCTGGCCCAGACTTGCAGCAAGCCATGGCGCTGGCCATCGCGCATGGGGGTGACCTTGGCGCGCACGCCATTCTCATACCATTCCGTCACATCGCCCTGCTCGCGCCCCTGCACATCCTGCTGCCAGGCGATCGACGGCTTGCCGTTGCTGCCCCACTTTTGCATGCTGAGCAACTTGCCCTTGCGGTACAGGGCTTTTTGCGCCAGTTGGCCATTGTCGTGGCTTTCAAACGACCAGCCATCGGCTTCGCCATCCACCCAGAGCTTGCGCGCGAGCACCTTGCCATCCTCGGCCAGGGTGAGGAATTCGCCATCCTGCTTGTCATGGATAAAATGACTGCGCTGAAACAGCTTGCCATCGGCGTAAAACACTTCCTGCAAGCCATGCATCTTGCCGCCTTTCAGGAAGGCGTGGCTGCTCATCTTGCCATTCGGCCCGTATGACACGTACTCGCCATCGGCCATCTGCTTGCCGTGGTAGCGGATGCGGTTCATCAGCTGGCCATTTTCATGGTAATTCTCGGAGATGCTGTCGCGCCCGGTCGGCAGCAGGGTCACGCGCTGCTTGACTTGCCCGTTTGCATAGAATGACGCGCCGCCGGTCAGCACATTGCCCTTGGCGTCCAGCCTCTCATCGCGGGCCAGCTGTCCATTCGGGTAATACCACTTGCGCAGGTGGACGAAGCTGGCCTGGCGCAAATCGGGGTCGGTGGCATAGGTTTCAAAGGCCAGCACGCCCGGCGTATCGGGAAATTCGAGCCGTACATGCCAGGCGCCCAACGCCGCGTTGCGCACGGGCGGCGTGCGCAACGCATACGCGGCATGGCGCACGTCGCTCGCCGCATAGTCTTCGTCCAGGTAGATGCTCTTGTCCTGCGCTGGCTGCCGCTCCGGTGCCGGAGCCTGCTGTTGCTCCTGTGCCTGCGCCGCCAACGGCAGGGCCGTCATGAGCGCCGCCAGCAGCGCCAGGCGCACGCTCCGCATGGTCTGTCGATATGGCATGCGATCCCTTACTTCGCCGCCACGGGCTGGCCATCCTGCCAAGCCTGTTCCAGCACCGGCTTGCCGGCCTGGTCCCATTGGCGCTCGATGCCGTGCTTCTTGCCGTGTTCGTACGGCACGATCTGCCGCAGGCTGCCATCGCTGTACCAAGTCTGTAGCAAGCCGTGTCGCTGGCCGTGGACAAACGGAATCACGCTGGCGCGCACGCCGTTTGCATGCCAATCCGTCGTATCGCCATGGTCACGCCCCCGCGCGTCTTTCTGCCACGCAAATATAGGCCGGCCATTCGGCCCCCACGTTTGCAAGCTGAGCTCGGCACCTTTCTTGTACAGCGTCTTGTTTGACAGGACGCCATTGTCATGGCTTTCAAACGACCAACCGTCGGGCTGGTCGTGCACCCACACGGTCTTGGCCAGCACGCTGCCGTCCCGGGCATACCTGACAAACTCGCCCTCGCGCTTACCATCGACGAACCGTCCCCAGCGATGCAGCTTGCCATCGGCATAAAACGATTCCTGCACGCCATCCATCTTGCCATTGCGTCGATACGAGCGGCTGCTGACGGCCCCATTCGCGTCAAACGACACATGCTCGCCATCGGCCATCTCGTCGTCGTGATACAGCGTCTTGTACGCCAACTGACCATTCTCGTGATACGTTTCCGAGATACTGTCGCGCCCGTTCGGCAACGCGGTGACCCGCTGCTTGACCTGGCCATTCTCGAAGTACACGCAGCCGCCGAGCAGCTCCTCGCCTTGGGCATTGAAGTAGGTGTCGCGCAGCAGCTGGCCATTCTCGTAGTAATACTTGCGAAAACGCACGAACTTGACCTGGCTCAGGTCGAGGTCCGTGGCATAGGTTTCAAAGGCCAGCACGCCCGGCGTATCGGGAAATTCGAGCCGTACATGCCAGGCGCCCAACGCCGCGTCGCGCACGGGCGGCGTGCGCAGCGCGTACGCGGCATGGCGCTGGTTGCTCGGCATAAAATTTTCATCCAGATACATGGTCTGGTCTTCCTCCTGTAGCGTTGGCGTTGACGTTGGCGTTGACGTTGGCGTTGACGTTGGCGTTGACCCCGCTGGCTGTTCCTGAGCCGCCAGCGGCAAAGCCAGGGCCATGCCCAGCAGGGCTGCCAGTGCCACGCGCGTCGTCTGTGGTGTGTGCATTGTGTTCCGTTGCAATGTTATGGTGCGGCTGCCATCATAATGGAAAGCAACGTTTTCCCCTGTCACGAAAGAAATCCATGCACTTGCCAGCCGCCCCCAGCGACACCCAGATATTGGACATCATCGATGCCTAGATCGCCGACCTGGCGCGCGGCGATTACGCGTGCGCCCATGCGCGCACGGCGCACGACGCGTATTACGGCTGGACGCCGGCGCTGCTGCGCGCCGTGATCGAAGGTTATGGTTCGCCGGAAGCGTATGCGGATGGCAGCGTGTATCGCGTCACGCCGGCGGCACATGCCAGCGGCGCGGCGCACGAACGCTGCGTCGAACGCCCTGACTGCCAGGATGGCGGCGCGGCGCTTGCCGAGGCGCGCCACGCCCTGCCCCTGAACGGCGCCTGGTCCGACCTGACCGCCACGTTTCGCGTGGAAGGCACGGCGCTGGGCGCCCGGCTGGTCTTACAGGAAATGCACGTTTTCTAAGCCGCGCCATCCTTGACGGGTGACAACTGGCTCGCATGCAAGCGCGCATACGCGCCGCCCTGCTGCAGCAAGGCTGCATGGCTGCCCGACTCCACCAGGCGCCCGCCCTGCATGACGACGATGCGGTCGGCGCTTTCGATGGTGGATAACCTGTGAGCGATGACGATGGTGGTGCGGTTGCGCATCAGCACTTCCAGCGCCGCCTGCACCTGTCGCTCCGACTCCGTGTCCAGCGCGCTAGTGGCTTCGTCGAGCAAGAGAATTGGCGCATCCTTGTACAGGGCGCGCGCGATGGCCAAGCGCTGGCGTTGCCCGCCCGACAGGCGCGAACCGTTCTGTCCCGCCTGCGTTGCGTAGCCTTGCGGCAGTTGCATGATGAAATCGTGGGCATAGGCGGCGCGCGCCGACGCTTCGATTCTGTCCTGGTCCGGGGCCGGGTCGCCGTATGCGATATTCGCCGCCATGGTGTCGTTGAACAAAATCACATCCTGACTGACGAGGGCGAACTGGCGCCGCAGGGCCAGCAAGGAGTAATCGCGCACGTCCACGCCGTCGAGCAAAATCTGGCCGCCGCTGACGTCATAGAAGCGCGGCAGCAAGCCCAGCAAGGTCGTCTTGCCGCCGCCGGAGCCGCCTACCAGGGCCACCGTTTCGCCGGCGCGGATATCGAGCGTGATATCGCTCAAGGCCGTGGGCGCATCGGGATCGTCGCTGTTGTAGCGGAATTGGACGTTTTGCAAGGATAGATTGCCCTGCACCGTGGCCGGGGCGATGCTGCCAGGGTCCGGTTCCAGCGGCGTATCGATCAAGCCGAAGACGGACTCTGCCGCCGCCAGGCCCCGCTGCAGCGGTTCATTGATTTTCGTCAAATTCTTGATCGGCGACTGCATCGCCATCAGCGCACCCATGAAGGCGACGAAGGCGCCCGGCGTGATGGCGCCGCTTTGCGCGCGCAGCATGGCAAAGTAAATCACGGAGGACAGGGTAATGCCGACGAGCATCATGATGAAGCCGGAATTCATGGCCGAGGTGGCCGCATGCTTGACGGCCAGCTGGCGGTTGCGCTTGACCACGTCGACGAAGCGCGCCTGTTCATAATCTTGCCCGCCGAAAATTTTCACCACGCGTTGGCCGGCTATGCTTTCGTCCAGCACGGACGTCAGTTCACCCACGGCTTGCTGCGAACTCTTGCTCAAGTGGCGCATGCGACGTCCCGCCAGGGTCACGACGATGGCCACGATGGGCATCGAGGCCATGCAGAACAGGGCCAGTTTCACGTCTATGCTGAACAGCAAGATCAGGTAGCCGATGGTGGCGACGGAATCGCGCACCATCACATTGAGCACGTTCAAGCCCGCCTGTGATACCTGGCTGGCGTCGAAGGCCACGCGCGACTGCGTCAAACTGGTGGTGGTGGTATCGAAAAAGCGGCTGGGCAGGCGCATGATGGTGGCGAACATTTTTTCGCGCAAATCGGCCTGCACCCGGCTCGATAGCCATACGGAACCGTAATCGCCGGCAAAACTGGAGACCATGCGCAGCACGGCCAGGCCCAGGATGGTGGCGGGAATCACCCACAAGTCCACCTGTCCTGCCTGTGCCGGCAGGAAACGGTCGACCCAGCCCTGCAGCATGCCCATCACGCCGGACGCGGGCGCCACCTGTGCGCTGGCCGTCGTGCGCATGGCGTCGACGACATTTTGCAACTGGCGGATTAACAACACATCGGTGGCGGACGCCACGCCCACGGCCAGCAAAGTAGCGGCAACGATGGCGCCATAGCGGCGAAACTGGCCGACCAGGCGGAAAAACAGGAGGCGACTTTGCTGCATGCAAATGGTAAAAGTGAGGGTAAAGCGTGATTCTAACCGCTGCAACACTTACTTATGAGAAAGTCGTCGCCTTGCCGGTGCAGAACCGGCAAGGACAAGCACGGACTATCAGCTCTTTGCCACTTTCCACGCAGCACTGCCAGCCTTGCACACTTTCAGTTTCAGAGTCTGTTCCTGGCCCTTGGCGTTCAAGCCCACCTGCACCATGCGGCAGGTTTGCGCATCCGTCTTTTGCGTCTCGCTGGCCGTGATCTCGGCAGCAATACGCACGGAATTGCGCAAGCCTTCATTGCTCCATTGCACAGTTTCGCCATCTTTCTTGTCATTGAGCACGTCGGTGACGGCCTTGACGAAGACGGGCTTGTCGTTCTTGTTCAGGTAAGCCATCGGCGTATCGGCCAGGAAACCCAGGCCGACGGCGGAAGCGGAGGCGCTGAAGACGACGCTGCCGAGTATCAGGGTGGACAGCAATGTGGCTGGACGAATACGCATGGAAAACTCCTTATAAAGAAATAAGTGGGAACTGCCGGGACGCCCCTTGGCCGGGATCCGCCGGCGAAATACCCAGTGCCAGCAAAGCATCGCTGCTGGACACAAAATAGATCGCCGACGACAGCGCCGCGGGAAAATCCAGCAGCCTGTCTGTTTTGCTGACGCCATCATAGCCTACGCCATACATTTGCCGCAGCATGCCCTTGGTCACCGTGATGTCCCGGCAAAAACCGACAATGCCCGCCTCGCTAGCCATCCGCATCGCGCGCCAGGCAGGCATGCCGCCGGCCAGCTTTTGCCGCCGCGACGGCTTTGTCGACGACACGGCCGGCGACGCGCCACCACCCTGTCGAAGGAAACACGGGACAAGCTTACCGTCTGGCAAGCCGATGCTACATTTTTTTCCATAAAGCAAGTGCACGCTTGGCTTGCCACGGCCGCTGCGGGCTTTCAATGGCAATAGTTTCCTATAATTAAGTTGCCGGCAGCCACTCTCCCGGCGCGGCGGCAATGAAAGCATCGTCGACGGCCCAGTTGAGCATGGCGGAAACGGCGGGCATGGCCATGATCGCCGATGGCGAGGCGCAGGTATTGCGTCGCGTGCGCCAGTAGCTGATGCTGGGCGCGACGCAGATCAAGATGCTGGCGGGCGGCGGCGTCGCGTCGATGTACGACCCGCTCGACAGCACCCAGTAGTCGGAACGCGCACTGCGCGCCGGTATGGAAGCGGCCGCCGACTGGTGCACGTATGTGATGGCCCACGTCTACACGCCGAAAGGCATACAGCGCGCCATCCGCGCAAGCGTGCGCAGCATCGAGCATGGCCAGCTGGCCAAGCTCACGCGCTTTTACGATCCCTAGACCCTGCCGGCGCAGGCGACGGGACAGAATGGCGACTGCTGGCCCTGTCCGGCCGGCGCTCGCCCTTCCCGGTAAGCATTGACAAGGACAAATTGAGCACACCAATGGCAAGCTGAAGGCGGGCGCGTTGGCAACGGCGATGGCTTGCCGCATAATGCGCGCATGTTCAAACTGACTTTTCTCGGCACGTCTTCCGGCGTGCCCACGCGCCACCGCAACGTCACCTCGCTGGCCCTGCACACCACGCACAACCGCGACTGGTGGATGATCGATTGCGGCGAAGCCACACAGCATCGGCTGCAGCGCCTGCCCTTGTCCGTGCACGACCTGGTGGGCATCTGCATCACCCACGTGCATGGCGACCACAGCTATGGGCTGCCGGGCTTGCTGGCCAGCGCCTCGATGACGGGGCGCAAGAAGCCTTTGCTGCTGATCGCCCCGGCCGCCATCAAGGCCTGGATCGACGCGACCCTGCTGCACACGGAACTGTTCTTGACATATCCGCTGATCCACATCGACGTCGATAGCGCGCCAGTCGTGCATGAGGAGGCGGGCTTGACCATCGAGCGCCATGCGCTGTCGCACCGCGCACCCAGCGTCGCTTATCGTTTTGCGCTGGAAACAAGCAGATGGAAACTGGACAAGGCCGCCCTGCAGGCGGCTGGCGTGCCGCCCGGTCCCGCCTGGGGACTCTTGCAGGCGGGCCAGGATGCGATCCGGGATGATGGCACGGTATTGCGCGCCGCCACTTTCCGCCAGGTGAAAACGCAACGCGCCACGGTAGTGATCGGCGGCGACAACGACACGCCAGCGTTGCTGGCGGACGCTTGTGCGGACGCGCAGCTGCTCGTGCATGAAGCCACCTACACGGAAGCGATGCTGCAGAAAGTGGGCCCCGGCCCCACGCACAGTTCCGTACAGCGCGTGGCGCAGTTTGCCGAAGCGGTCCGCTTGCCGAATCTGATCCTCACCCACTTCAGCGCCCGCTATCACAATGCGGACGGCATGGCCGAGCTGGAAGCGGAAGCGCGGCTGCATTACTCGGGTGAACTGTTTTTGGCACGCGATTTCGACAGCTATGAGCTCGATGCGGCCGGCGTGCTGACCAAGTTGCCGGCGAAATCCCACCAACAACCCATTAGTGGGGATTGACGCCGTACTGCGTCGCATAGTCGGTCGCCAGCGTGCGCGCCGCTTGCTGCTATGACGGCGTGAGGATTTCCAGCAACTGGTCGCGGTTCTTGACCAGCCGTATTCATTCTGTGCCGACAGGGAACCGGCCTCGGCCGCCTGACGCCCATACACGAGCGATTACGCCATATCTTGCGCGACGCCATTGCCGCTCGCATACATCAGAGCCAGATTGGCCAGCGAGGGTGGAAAGCCCGCTTGCGCGGCCGCCGTGAACAATTCCACCGCTTTCGGCAAGTCTTGCGTCAAGACATGGCCCTGGTAATACAGGCTGGCCAGCAAATGCTGACCGGCCGGATCGCCAGTGCGTGCGGCCGCGTCGAATTATTTGAACGCCTCGGCGTGATGACCGTCGTTATAAGCGAGGATGCCCGCTTCATTAAAAGAGTCGGGAGAAGATGGCATAAAGATTTCTTATTCGGGGATTTTTGGGCATTGTACACAGCACTGTTTCGCGCAGAATGTACGATAGGGAACGGTGTGGCGCATTGCCCAAATCATGCGTTATGATCATTCACGCACGATTCAATCTGGACGTTGCGCAAATATGCCTGCCCAAGAATATCTCCATGAAACTGACTGTCTTGTCTTTATCGCTGCTTTTATCCCTGATTTCCACCTCGGTTTATGGCGGCACGCTGCACCTGGACAAAGCCGCGACAGGCAAAGTGCGGCAAGCCGCCGATATCCGTTATGCGAATCACGATGAAAAACAGACGTATCAACTGAAAATCGGGAAGCAGTGGATACCTGGCAGTTGTAGCGGCAGCGGCACGGGCAATTTGCACGCGCTGCTGCTGGACATGAATTTTGACGGCCATGCCGATCTGTGGGTCACCGGCTACACGGAAAGCCAGGGGCGCATCCGCTGTTCCGATGTGTGGCTGTGGGATGCGTCAGCGAAGCAATACAGTTTCAACAAGCCATTATCAGCGATTCCGAATCTGGATATCAACATAGCCGATCAAGGAATTGAAGGCGGCATCGCCAATTGCGGCTGCGCGGCGCAATGCTTTTATGAAGACAGCTATGCCTGGCGTGCTGACAAATTAATCACCATCGCACGGCGCGAACAGGATTGTGAGCGCTACCGGGAATATCGCTTGAATGACAAGAATGACTTGCTCATCGTCAAGGATGAAATCATCGATAGCGGCAATCCCGGACAGCAGGCAATAGAGAACACCAAAACCTATGACTGGCAGCGCCATGCGCACATCATGCGCAAACCCTGGGAATGAGCTTTATCCAAGTTCTACTCACCGTTGATCCGACACCATCGCAACCATACAACACATGACGACACATCCAGCATCGATTACTTTCCATGCCGCCAAGGCGGAAGACACCCCGGCCTTCATCGCATTGCGCGGCAAGACGCGGCAAAACGCCATTTCCGCGGAGCGCCTGGCGGAAGTGGGCATTACGGCCGAGTCCTGGGCCGAGATGATGCGCTCAGGCAGCTTGCCCGGCCAGGTCTGCCATCACGACGGCCAGCTGGTCGGCTACTGCTTTGGCGAGCGCGACACGGGAGAAATCATCGTCCTGGCCCTGCTACCGGAATTCGAAGGCCTCGGTATCGGCAAGACCATGCTGGAATTGGTGATGACGGAACTGCGCGCACAGGGCCATCAACGGCTGTTCCTGGGCTGCTCCAGCGACCCCGCCTCACGCTCCTATGGCTTTTACCGCTACCTGGGCTGGACGGCGACGGGAGAGACGGACAAATATGGCGACGATGTGCTGGAGTTTCACTTTACGGCCTAGCGTCTAGCCCGGCACGCGATTGGCATCCCACACGCGCAGGATCTGCGTAATGGCAGCGTCAAACACGACGTAGCCAACGCCATCGCGCGCCTGGATCGACACGCCCGATAAAAAGCTGTCGAAGACGGCGGCCAGCGCCGCTGCATCCGTACCATCGGGCAATTCGCCGCTGACCATGCCCCGCTCGACGCAGCGCACGAAGCCGGCACGCGTGCGCGTGCGCGAGGCCGTGAGCGGTGCGGCCACGGCCGCATGTTCGGCCGTCGGCGCGCTCATGCAGCCGAGCGCCACCATGCAGCCAGGTGGATGTCCCACATCGGACTGCATGCTGGCCGACTGGCGCAATGCCAGCTCGATGGCCGCGCGCGGTGCCAGGCCATCGTCCCACAGGCATTCCGTCACACGCGCAAAGGTATCCAGATAGCATTGCGCCGCTTCGCGGAACAGTGCTTCCTTCGAGCCGAACGCCGCATAAAAGCTGGGCGCGGAAATGCCGCCGCCCAGGCTCGCCTTGAGCTGGCTCAAGGACGTCGATTCATAACCCTGCTGCCAGAATAAAAACATGGCCTGCTCGACCGCTGCCTGCCGGTCGAACGTGCGCGGCCGTCCCATTTGCGCCATCCATCGCTCCTTCTCATCTCCTTATATGCCACTTACATACTACTCGATACAGAAGTTGTTGACAACGGGGCGCGCCATCGTCTATATTTATACCGATCGATACATATGTACCGCCATGACGGTCAGGAGCATTTCTGCGCCTGATCACTTTACAAGGATGTTTGCCGTGAATCACGCCACTATCACTACCGGAACCAGCCCCGCGCTGGCCGATCGCCTCCCCATCTCCGGCCTGCTGGCCCTGGCCATGACGGGTTTTATCTGTATCGTTACGGAAACCTTGCCCGCCGGCTTGTTGCCGCAGATCAGTGCTGGCCTTGGCATCAGCGCCGCGCTGGCCGGGCAAATGGTCACGGCCTATGCGCTCGGCTCCTTGCTGGCAGCCATTCCCCTGACCATCGCCACGCGCGGCTGGCGCCGCCGCAACGTGCTGCTGCTGACCATCATCGGCTTTCTCGTGTTCAATACCGTCACGGCACTGTCGTCCCACTACTGGCTGACCCTGGCGGCCCGCTTCTTTGCCGGCATGGCGGCCGGGCTGGCGTGGAGCTTGCTGGCCGGCTACGCGCGGCGCATGGTGGCGCCCCACCAGCAAGGCCGCGCCCTGGCGCTGGCCATGGTGGGTGCGCCCGTCGCCCTGTCCCTGGGCGTGCCGCTGGGCACCTTGCTCGGATCCCTGGTCGGCTGGCGCGCCGCGTTCTGGATCATTTCCGCCCTGACTCTGGCACTCATCGCCTGGGTCTTGGCAAAAGTACCGGACTACCCGGGCCAATCCGTCCATGAGCGCCTGCCCCTGCGCCGCGTCTTCACCACGCCGGGCGTGCGCCCCGTGCTGGCCGTCGTCATCGCCTGGATGCTGGCGCATAACATTCTCTACACCTACATCGCCCCGTTTGTGGCGCCGGCCGGATTGACGGGACGCATCGACCTGGTCCTGCTCGTCTTCGGCGCTGCCGCCATGGCAGGCATCTGGATCACGGGCAAACTGGTCGAGCGCCACCTGCGCGTCACCGTGCTGGCCAGCCTGGCTACTTTCACCCTGACGGCACTCGTGCTGGGCATCGCGGCGCACTTGCCTGCCGTCATCTATCTGGGCATGGCCGTCTGGGGCTTGTCCTTCGGCGGCGCGGCAACGCTCTTGCAAACGGCGCTGGCCGACACGGCGGGCAGCGGCGCCGACGTGGCTTTGTCGATGAATGTAGTGGCGTGGAATGGCGCGATAGCGGCAGCGGGCGTGGTGGGTGGTACCTTGCTGGAAACCTGGGGCGCGGGCGCCTTCCCGTGGGCTATGGTGGCTTTGCTCGTGCTGGCATTCGTGGTCGCCTGGTCGGCCAGCGCGCATGGATTCCGGCCGGGACGGCGCAGTGGCGGCGCGCCAGTGTCCGGGCATTGAGGCGACGCTTTTAATCCGCCGCAGGCACCATCACGATGCGGGGCACGTGCCCCGTGTGCGCGAGGAAACTGAGCACGGTAGCGTGCGACAGCGCCACCGTGGCCGTGTTGCGCAGCGGATGGGCTTGTAGATGGCTGGCCTCCCACACAGCCTGGTCCAGCACCAGTTCCACCGCCTGCGCGCTGTCGTGGATCAGCGCAAACAGGCTGACGGAGCCGGGCGTGATGCCCAGGTGCTGCAGCAAGCGCTCGGGCGAAGCCATGCTCAACTTTCTGGCCGGCAGCAAGCGCCCCAGCGCCGCCAAGTCGATGCGCTTGTCGAAAGGCACGATGACGAGAAAATGCCGGCGGCCCTTCTCGTCGCGCACGAACAGGTTTTTCACCATCAGGCCGGGCATGGCTGGCACATGGATCAGCGCTTCGGCGATGGTATGCACGGCCGGGTGTTCGACCCAGGTGTCATCACCGGCGCTGCTTGCCAGCCAGCGGGACAGGGGGTTGGGCATGTTGACTCCTCAGCTCGGACGCGATGAGGGATTGTAAGTGGTTGCTGCGCTGTTCGCTTGCTATCGCTGCTAAGGTTTTTTCTGCGCCTCTTCTTTATCGGCGGCCGCCAGCCCCCAGTCATTCCAGCCTTCCCCGAACAGTTCGATGGGATGCTGCGTGCGTTCGGAACCATTCCCGCAGCGCATGGCGTCCGGCGGACAATATTTGTCGCAGCCCCAGCAGATGCGTTCAGGGTTCTTGGGGTTTAAAGGAAAAGGCTTGGCCATGGGGTGGGCGACGCAGTCGGTTGAGGTCTCTTCGACGACTGTAGACCTGGCACGGGCGCGGGTCAAACGAATTCCAATGAGGAATTTGTCCGGGGTCAATTCTATGCAAATGGGTGGTGTGGCGGCAAAGCGCAGCACCCTTCCAGCACGATACGCGCGACATTGACACCGCCATCGGCTGCCGGCTGCGCCTTGAGCTCGTCGCTTTGATGCTTTCCCACCATGCTTCGGAGGCGAACAGGCCGTAGCTGCCTTTCAGGCCCATGGAGGGTCTGGCCCTGTCGAGGGTGAGGGATTGGTCTTGGCGGTGCGAGTGGGGTCTTGTGCCAACGCTTCGGCGAGGGTGTAGACGGGTTTCATCAGGCGCAGGAGTGCTTGAAAGCGCTCACTCAATGTTTGCGCCGAACGACGTATGCATTGCCGGCAAGTTCAAAACCGAGCGTCGGATAGTAGGACATGGCATCCGGGGCGGAGAGCAATATCAAGGACACTTCGTCGCCGATGATGGCCCGGGTGCGCTTGACCAGCTCTTTGCCGATACCCAGGCCCTGGTATTGCTTGTCTACCGCGAGGTCCGAGAGATAACAGCAACGCATAGTCTGTCAGCGACCGGGCCAGCCCTACAAGCTCGCCATCCACCCATGCCGACAGCAAGAGACAAGGCGCGGCAAACATGCGCGCGATTCTGGGGAGCTCACTACTGGGCCGCTTGATGCCAGATTGATCGAAGACACGAACCACATCCAACGGATCAACAGGAAAGTGATGACGATATCAACAGTGATGTTTTCATTGATTCACGGGTGTAAGGAGATCGCGCATGGGAAACCTCTGTCATGCACAGAGAATAAGCGGCCATAATCCAGGCATGTGGACGATACGACATAGGTGAAAAGTATGGATCCCCGTCTCGCCTTTGCGCCGATGCTTGAACGCCTGTGTCGCGAGCGGGAGGCGCCGCCAAGTGCCTGCATGTCGGCAGTCATCACGTGCAGTGCCAGAGGCTCGATGACCTGAACGGCCACATCGCCGGCATGGCCGTTCTGTTATTAAACCGCCTTCAATCTGTTAAAATACTTGAAATTTTAATGATTAGACCATGAATAATCTATATTTTTCAAATACAAGGAATTTTCTTAGCCAATGAAAGCCATTATATTCTGCACCAGCTTTATAAAAGATGCCCCATCATGGGGAAGTCGGTATCAACGGTGGCTCGACTACTACGAAAACATACCAATCAATGCAATAAAAAAAATAATGATTGATGATGGGTCGCCGTATCTGCCGCCTATCGATATTATCAATACAATTTCCCATAAAGACCCGCTGGCTTCAAATACCGACAAAAATCTCATCATTCACTTTGATAACAATCTCGGGCGACAAAGCGGAGTTGACTACCCCGGTTGGTGGCGAAGTTTTCTCCACTCCATTAATGTGGCAAATGAATTAGGTGTTGATAAAATAATCCATATCGAGTCGGATGCCTATATTTTGACGCCTCGCATGGTGAATTTCATCAATGAAATAGAATCAGGCTGGAACGTACTATGGTCTCCACGCCATCGTTTTCCAGAGACTGCCATTCAAGTCATTTGTAGAGATCAATTTGAAATTTTTGAAAAATTCAAAAACGATAATCCAAGTTTTTCTTTTCCGGATATTGCCGAAAGATTGCTTCCCTTCACGGCTGTACACCAGCAGTTCAAAGGGGACCGTTACAGCGATTTCACGAAAAACAGATGGATATTTCGTTCGCGAAAATTTAACAAAATTCCAATTTTTAAACATGATTTTTTCTTGGAAATGATACCGCCGGATGCAGACTTTGTCACGCAAGGCATTAGCCGCCAACAATTCGTATTCAGACGGGATGAGGAAGCTTGACCTTGTCATGGCGGGGAACTCGCCAACTCGCACATGTCTGGTAATGGCGCAATAAGCGGTTCCATCATACGCGCAGGGGCTGGTGCGTCGTCAGGCTCCTGCCGTGCCATAGAAAAATATGCACGCCCGCGTTTAACTCTCACGGGTTCGAGAAGTCTTACGACAGGATCGCGGCGCTTGCACGGGTATGAAAAGAAGGTCAAACAGAGGGGTAATCCTGCCAGCAGACGAACGCCACCAGCCCTGTCGACAGTTGTGTGCAATCTCAAAATGGAAATGTGGAACCCTCTATGTCTTTATCTAATAAAGAGAAAACTTGGCAAGGATTGTAAATATGTTGCTACCGCTACGATTGAATAAACGCATGTACGCCTCCCTTGCTAGCTCCTTTTTTCTTGTTGCGAACGTCTCATCGGCACTCGCTACTACTCTTGACGAAGATCGAACACGAGGTGACATACATGGATTGTTTGAGATAAGGGATGCAGCTGTAAAGTTCATTGCAGCAGAGAATCTGAAAAATGGAACAAAGTGGCAGGCCATGGCGCCGAACCGGAAGATTCTGGTTGTCAAATGCGCGATATCTTTGCATGTAAAATGGGTTCCGAAAAGCCATGGCCTGTCTGGACCGAATGTAGCTGTAATTTGCGACAAGACCGTAAAGCCCGCGATACAAAAGAAATGGGAAGTTTTCGTACCAATCGATAAGGGGCCGATGGCACATAAATGATCACATTCGGGTCATGATCGATACAACCGATGCCCCGCGATGGTCCGGTCCTTACCAATGACGTCACAATTTTTCAACTAAATTCACTAGGCCGGTGCAACCGGACAACGACAGATATAATAATGGATTCAAATTTTACTGCTACCAAGACCACATTTAAATGAAAATATCATTCATCGTCTCGCTAGTAATTCTATCGCTAATCAAAACATCGCCAGCCTTCGCAGATAATATCAACGGGAAAAATCTCTACCTACAGAGATGTGCCATGTGCCACGGAATAGATATCAAAGGAACCGGACCATTGGCAAATAAAAGCAATCCTCCCACACCTGACCTTACAACATCCTCTTTCAAAAAACGACTAAAAGATTATCCTGGCGTTATTGTATCATCAATCATACTTCGTCCAAATGGCGACTTAATTCCAAAAACTTTGCGAGAAAATGGAATTAAGCTATCGCCGCACTCGTGGGGGATTAAGGATTTTCGCGATTTAAATCAATACATGAGTGGTGTTATTTCAAAAAATCGATAATTTTGAGATAAGATTGGAACATAGAAATCTAAAAGCCACATGCAGGGCGCGTGGTTCAGGTCTGCCATTTTTCACACAGACTGATGCGTTGTGTGCCGTGACAGCAGGCTCAGTCGGAAAGCTGATTAGATAACGGGAAGATCAATCCTGCCGGAAAACTAACATTGAAATTATTCGAAATATCAAAATTGCAATAAAAAAGCCAGTCAAATGACTGGCTTTTTTTATTAGGTCGGACTTTCTTGAAACTGTTTAGCGTTATCACAAATTTCATACCATGTAGGCTTGGAGCCAACATAAACATGAAATTGCATTCTTACCTCAGGATCATCATCCAAGCAGTTAACTGATATTGGAAATGAATCATTCTCTGAACCAATTTCCCCCAAAGAAGTTCCGCAGTTTTTGCAAAAAGTTCTTGCATATTTAAAGCGGGGCTCTGGCTCATATCGTTGAATAAATTCTCGTCCCTCCAGCAAGGTAAATGAATTTTTATCAACGAAGGCCAAGGCACTCGCTCCGACCTTCCGACAACGAGAACAGTGACACATGCCCATCATGCTTGGAGGGGATGCCAATTCAAACTTTACTGAGCCACAGCAGCAACTGCCTTTGATCATGAGGTGTCCTTTTTGAATGTTGACACTGTATTTTTACACAGTACTTCTAGACAGGCAAGGTACACATGGAGAAATTTTTCAGAACCTAAAACAGAAAGTACAGTGCGGGTGCAAGGGTCTGCCATTTGTACCCGAACTGATGCGTTGGACGTCGTAGAGGCTGGCTCCTTTGAAAGCGAATTGAAGGATTCGGGCCGGGCCGGCAGGCCTAGCCCTTCGAATCTCACGAACAATGTAAGCCGTCGCCAAGCTTGCAATTCCTCAAAATACTTCTTATATTTCAATAAATTACATAGTATATTATTCCGCACAAGGTTTTCATGCAACCTTACATCACCGTATTTTCGCTGCCATGTGTAGCCGATGCGGAAACGATTTTTCTGCATGGCGACAGGCGCTTCAACTAGACTTTTCTGCCTCAGATTGAGCCATAGCCTTCTCTGCCAACGCAAGTTGAACAACGTGATGGTACTTTTTTAAAAATATTATTTATAAAATAAAATTGCTTTTTAAATAAATATTTAACTTCTTCATGTGTGAGCACCCTTGCTCTAAACATTGAGGCCAGAACGGCCTGTAGCTACGAGAAATCCGCAAAACACGCAACCATTGATCGTGCAACCTCTCTGCAGTTACCCATCCTAAGTTACCTCCATCAGCGGCATCGTTCCATAACTGGAACACACCTTCTGGATGCGTCATTAATCCTTGAAAAATTGCATATTAGAGAAGCATTTATTTATAAGAAGCCATGAAAAACGGCTTTACGTCTTTGCGTACCTGAAGCGCAATGACACCAAGCTGGCACACGCATGGAAGGTGCTACTGGCGTCGATGGTCTGCACATGAAACCAGCGCCGCGGCCAGCCGCAACAACATCGCCGAGGCGTTAAGCTAGGACGCAGGCCGGATTACCTCCAAACCCCAGCTTTCCCCATCGCCGAAACAAAAGTGGAAAAATCGCGCGCCGGCTTGCCAAGCACAGCCTCGACGTCACCCGAGACTTGCGCCAGCTTGTTGTTAGCGATGTCCTGATAAAGAACGCTGAAAGAGTAAGCCCATTCCTCCGGCACCTGTTGCGCGACTTGCTCGGCAACGTAGGTGGCGGGGTCGAGCGACACATACGAGAGAGGGTGTTGCGCCCCCGACGTAATTTCCTGCGCCACCTCTGCAAAGCTCAACAGGCAAGGGCCAGTCAGGTCGTACTGGCGGCCATTGTGGCGCTCATCCGTCAACGCAGCGACCGCCACTTCGGCGATATCATCCGCATCGACAAACGCTTCCTTGCCGGACCCTGCGGGCAAACGCAACTCGCCCGAGCGTACGGACTGGAGCAGGAAATCCTCGCTGAAATTCTGGAAAAACCAGCGCAGGCGCAGACTTGTCAGGTCTAAGCCGGCGTTGACGATATGATGTTCTGCAGCGCGCATGGCCTGTGAAAACTCGCTACCGTCATCCGGAGTCGAAGCCAGCACAGCCTTTTTCACGCCGGCAGCAGCAGCGGCACGGGCGAAATCTCCCACTTGCTCAGTCGCGCCGTCAAAGCCCAAACCGGGATGCACGATGTACACAGCGCGTACGCCCTGCAGCGCAGCTTGCCAGGTCGATGCATCGTCCCAGTCGAAGCGCACCGCCGATTTGCGCGAAACGGCGCGGACGGCGAACCCTCGTTGCATGAGATTGGCGGCGACGCGGCTGCCGGTCTTGCCGGTGGCGCCGGTGACGAGAATTGAACTGTCAGACATGATGCTCTCCTGATGGTGTTGCGATGGTTAAAAAAGTCATGGCTATCAAGCGTGCTCTGATCGCTGGCAAGTCCAGAACCCTTGCCGAAGCGCCAGCGCTCAGCGAAGTAAACCAAGCGCCATCTGCCGCCAGTCTGACGACCTCTAGAAGTTCTCCGGCGTCGGTATCAGCATGGCGGCGCAATCGTTGCGCTAGCCAGGCGTGCCATTGGCCTGCCACCAGCGTCTCCGCAGTCAGCGAACTAATAAGAGCAGACCAAATGCGCGTGGTGTTATCGTCCATAGAGAGTGCGGCGTGAACATAGGCGCGGGTAAAACTGCCACGCGGCACCTGATCGACGGCGATCAAGTCGTCGAGCGCCGCATCCAACTCCTGCATCAGCTCATTGACCATCGCATCGACCATCGCCTGTTTATTGGCGAAATGATGGAAGAGCGCCCCCTTGGTCACGCCTGCAGCTGCCGACACACCCGCCACTGTCACGGCGGCGAGACCCTCGCTACCAGCGATCAACGCAGCACAATTGAGCAAGGCACGACGCACCGCTTCGGGATCCTTTCGACGTTCGTAAGCAGATGCCATGTCAATGCCCGCTTGCTTTAGAGAAGCCGTTGACGATAATCACCCCGACCACGATGAAGCCGATGCCGACCATGGCAATCCAGTCGAGCCGCTGCTTGAACACCACGATGCTGACAATCGCGGTGAGTACGATGCCCAGGCCGCCCCATATCGCATATGCCACGCCAATCGGCAAAGTCCTGAGTGCCTGGGCCAGTAAATAGAATGAAACGCCGTACAGCCCGAGGGAGATCAAGGTCGGCGCCAATTTGCTAAATTGCTCGGACTTGTTGAGGAACGCGGTGCCGGCCACCTCGCACGCAATGGCGCCGCCCAAAGCCGCCCACGATAATAAATTTGGAGTCATTTGAATAAAACGGCTGACGATTGAAGATGGGTGCAAAGATAACATACCGACCGGTATCTTTCAATTGAAAATGTGTACTATCAGCATGAATAAAGCCCTTCGCTGCAGCCTCTAGGCAAAGAGAAACCGCCCTACTGTCCCTTGGCAACGGCCCGTAAACTGAAATTTTTGGCTAAAAAAAACCCGCCATCTTGGGCGGGTTGAATCCAATTCTTGGAGGAGTTGGAGGAGACAGATGAATTATGCTGCACTGCGCCATATCTCGCCAATCATCATTTGTAATGAGATGTATCACAGGTGGGAATGACACTCTAATCGGTGATGGCGAACAACTCCATCCGCAGTTCTGTGAAGGTGCTGGGCGCATAAATGGCTATCGCCTGGGCTTTCATCATCGCCTCGTAAAGCTCACCACGGTTATCAATCGAGAAATAATAAGCGTTCGGGCGGACCGGCACTTCCATCGGCACCTGGGCCATGTGCACCAATTGCAGTCCAGGCAAGGCACTACGAATCAACGCCTCGATGTCGTGGGGCGATGCGATTTTTAACTGACGCGGTACCTCCGCGACCAGATTGAGCGCCGGCATATTGGCGGTGACGGCAAGGTACAGCCCTGCTTTCCGGTCCAGTAGCGTGGCGTCGATTTTTCCCTGATGGTATGGGCCTTGTTCCTTGTCGAGGGTGAGAGGAATGACGACGTATCTGGACGACACCACCGTATCGAGCAGTTCGCAAATGATGGCGTTCAGCGCGTCGAAACCGGGAGCCGGATTCTCATGGTCGTAGGCGGGTAAATCTGATACCGAATACTTCCGGGAAAACGCCATCAGGCCGCCCGCGAGCACCATCAGCTTGTCGAACAGCCGCTCCGGATGGCAGTGTCCCGACTTGGCGCAATGGGCAAGGGACGCGTTCGCGGCGCTGACCGTGCTGAGCATCCAGAATGAAGACACGTCGCCACTGTGCGCCTCGATGGCGTTTCCCCGCGGCTGCCGTTGCAGACGATAGAGTGCCTCGGCTTTCGCGTTCAACTTGCCGAGCAAGCCGCGCAGCATTTCCCGCATGGCCGGGTCAACGTCGACCGACAGGCTCGGTGCCATGAACGTCGGGTCGATTTCAAAGGTGCTGTCCTCCTTGCGGCGCACCTTGACTAGCGGGATGCAGTCGTAGGCGTCACGCATATCGAGATGCGACAGCAGCCGCAGTTTTTTTCTCATGTAGGAAACGTTGGTGCTGAGCGCATCGGTGTAGAGGTCCAGAGCTTGCGCATCGAATGGCGAGTATCGGGTGTCATCGTACGGGGCCTCGCCGCTGGCCAGATTGCCACCATGTGCCTTGACGACCGGCAGCGCCGCGTAAAAGACAAAGCTTTGCTCATCTGCAGGCAGCTTGCCCAAGTCTATCGCCAAGGGCAATTCATCGGAAAGCGGCGCCTGGTAGATTTCTCCATCCTTGAAAATCAGGGTCAGCGCCTGCGCATACAACGTGTTGCTCGTTACACCTTCAATGCTCCAGCGTGCAAGCTGGACGCCCCAGGTGTAGGGATTGATGGCCGAGGCGATGTGCCGCAAGCGGGCCTCGTGATACAGGTCCAACTGCTGGAAATGCTGCGCATCGAGCGTGAGACCTTCGGCCCACAAGACTTTTAATGAGATGCTCATGTTCTCTCCCTTAAAATGCATTGCTCGTCGATAGAGTTTGACGCTGCATTTAGGAAACTCATTGAGTTTTCGCAAGAAAGGTCCCAAGCCCGGCCGTTGCCACGATGACGACGAGCAAAACCCGCCACTGTCACCAGTATTGCGCAACCGCAACATATTCGCCATCGCTTGATTGATACTTGAACATCTGCACATGGCTTTCGTCCGTGAGGGGCAAGGAGAGCTTGATGGAAGACTTGTTGCCGTATTTCGAGCGTGAACTGGTGTATCTGCGTCGCCTCGGACGCGAATTTTACGAGCGCTATCCCAGGGTGGGCGGCGCCCTGCAGCTCAGCGACGACACTTGCCCGGACCCGCATGTCGAACAATTGATACAGTCCGTCGCGCTGCTTTCCGCGCGCGTGGCGAAGCGGCTCGACGACAGCTATCCTGAATTGACCGAAGCGCTACTGGAGACGCTGTTTCCGCACTACCTGAGACCCTTCCCCTCCTGTTCGATAGTGCGCGCCACGTATCCTTCCGTCAAGTCAGCGGGCGAAGCACCGATGCTGACCATCCCGCGCGGTACCGAGATGGACTCCAGCGCCGTCGACGGCGTACGCTGCAGTTTCAAGACCGCCTACGGCATCGTGCTCTCGCCGATGACGCTGGCCGCCGCCCGCTTCGACCCGGTAGTACGCGCGCCCTCCAGCGTCACCTTGCCGTCATCTGCCAGCGCCGCACTGAGCATCGTCATCGACGGCGCCGCGCCGGCCGAGCTCCCCGCCCTGCGCGTGTTCATCGATGGCGAGCCCTCGTTTTGCGCGGCCCTGCGCGACGCGCTTTTCATGCGCGCCGTGTGCGCCTATGTGGAAACCGAGCCGGGGCGCTGGACGGCGTTGCCGGCCGTGCCACTGGCGCCGGTCGGTTTCGCCGAAGACGAGGCGCTCATCCCGTTTGACGCCCGCTCGCACGTGGCATACCGGGTGCTCAGCGAGTATTTTGTCTTTCCCGAAAAGTTCAATTTCTTCGACATCGACCTGGTGGCGTTGCGGGCGCTGCTGCCACAGGGATGTCGTCGCTTTACGCTCCATGTGGCCTTGGTCGGCCTGCGGCCGGATTCCTCCCGTGCCCGTATGCTGGCTAGTCTGTCAAAGATGAATTTGCTGCTCGGTTGCAGCCCGGTGGTCAACCTGTTCCAGCGGCCGGGCCAGCCGATATCCTTGACGCAGTTGACTGCCGACTATGCGGTGGTGGCGGATGCCGCGCACGCCAAGTCGTTCGAGGTGTACTCGATAGACTCGGTCAAGATGGTGCGCCGGCGCGGACAGAAGGAGGCAGTGACCGAATTCCGGCCGTTTTATTCGCTGCGCCACGGCGAGGACGCGTCCACAAAGAACGGGCATTACTGGATGCTGCGCAGCGATGACGAATTGGCTGCACTCAGCCCCGGCCATGAAAAGCGCATCACCCTGATTGACGGCGACTTCAACCCGATGGAGGTCGAAAAGACGAGCCTGTCGATTGCGCTGAGCTGCACCAACAGGGACTTGCCCAATGCGCTGAAATACGGGCAGGCCGGCGGCGACTTGACGCCGCTGCGCGACGCCGACAGCTACTCGGTTCGCCTTCTGCGTCGGCCGACCCGCACCTACCGTTTTGCCAAAGGGAGCCAGCAATGGCGATTGATTTCCCATCTGACGGTGAACCAGCACGCACTGTCGCAAGGCGGATTGCCGGCTTTCCGCGAAATGCTGGCCCTGTACGACTTGCCACATTCGCCGATTTCACGGCGTCAGATAGAAGGCATCACTGACTTGCAACAAGCGGCGACGGTGACCTGGATGCGGCACAAGCATGGCGCCGCGCTGGTGCACGGAACCGAGATGCGCATGACACTCGACGAAGAAGCTTTTGTGGGCAGCGGCTTGCTGCTGTTTGTGGAAGTCATCGACCAGTTCCTGGGCCTGTATGTGCAGGTGAACAGCTTCATCGAATTGGTTGTTCTATCCAAACAATCCGACAAGGAACTCATGCGATGCAAGCCAAGAAGCGGCTACCTGACGTTAGCGTAATCCAGGGTTTAATGGATGAACCCCAGCGGTTCCATTTTATCCAGGCTGTGCGCATCCTGGTACGCTGGCTGCGCCAAGCCGGCCTGTCTTACGACGACGAGCAAGCGCTGTCCCAGGTACTGCGCTTTCAGAACAGCCTGTCGCTGAGCTTTCCGGCCAGCCAAATCGAGGAGCTGGGGGCGCAGCCGGCGACGTGCGAGACCGATATCGAATTGCTGCAGGCCATGCGGCAAGCGCCGGGCACGAAGATATTCCTGACGCCCGCGTTCCTGGGGCTCCTTGGCGTGAACGCTGGCCTGCCTTTACATCGCACGGAGCGGATTAGCGCCGCGCAACGCTGGGACGGGGACGACAGCGCCCGCGCGTTTATCGACCTATTCTCCCAGCGCATGGTGGCCATGTTTTTTCAAGCCTGGGGCAAGTATCGCCTGGAGCACCGGCTCGACATGGGTGGCGAGGATGGCCAGTTGCCGCTGTTGACGGCATTGGCGGGTATTCGCCGTGACGCGCTGCCCGGCGGCGCAGACGATGCCGCCTGCGATATGGCGGGATTCTATGCCGCGTTGTTGCGCACCCGGCCGGTGGCGGCAAGCTCGGTCTCGCGCGTGTTGACGCATCACTTCGGGGTGCAGGTCGAGCTCGAACCTTTCGTCGAAGTCTGGGACGTCATCCCGAAAAACAAACGCAGCAAGCTCGGCGAAAAAGTTGCCAGGCTGGGTTTCGGTGCAGCGCTGGGCGGGCGCTTGCGGCGCAAGGACCTGCGCGTCCGCTTGAACATCGGCCCCCTCGACAAGGCCGATACCGAGCGTTTTCTCCCACGCGGCAGCGCCGCCGTGGGGCTGGCGCAAAGGTTGGCGATGTTCGGACTGCCCAATCTGCAATTCGAGGTGCGGATTTTATTCAAGCCGTCGTGCCTGCAACGCCTCATCCTGACGAGCAAACCCGGCGCGGGGCGGCGTCTGAATTGGGACGCCTTTCTGTTGCGACAAGATGGCAAAGTTTCCAGAGACACTGCCGGCTACCTATTGCGGCCCATCGATGCAGGCTCACGCGGCGACAGTCCGGAGGCGGCTGGGATACAGATGCATCAATCCGGCCAAGTGGCCATTGAGCAGGAGTAACGCGGTGAGACCCCTTCTATACGCAAGCAGCCCAGCCATGTCGGCTTGCTTCATGGCGATAGCAGCCTGCCGCGCACGCGGCGACGATGTGCATCCTGTGCATGTGCGAAATATCGGTTTTTATCACACATGGCAACGATGCGCCGCGCAGCGCGAGGACGGGGCCGCCCAGTTGAGCGCCGCAGACGTGCTGGCCAGGCTGCATCTGCGCTTCGCCGAGAACGACGACCTGGTGCGCAATATTTTACTGCGCCACTCGCCCCGCAATTTTTCCCGGGACGCCATCGAGTGCGACGCCATGTTCACCACGGCGGCCCTGATGTTCTGGCAGCGGCCCAACGTGGTGATTGAGTTGACACCGGCATCGGAGCGGCTGCTGACGAGTTCCGACCTGGGCGAAGACATTCCCGCCGCCCAGTTGCGACCGCGCATGGCGGCCTGCTACATCCGATTCGGCGAGGCGATGCGGCAAGCAGTCGTGCTGCCCGCAGAGACCGGCGTTCATAGCATCCAAGGTGCCTATGTGTTCGCCTCAACGTACAAGGGTAAACGGGCCATTTCCATTGTGGCGATTTATGCGGCGGGCCGTGACGAGCCCCTGGGCATCAGCAGCCTCGATTTTGTCATCGAGGGCGAGCAGGAATCCCTGCTCAGCGTCATCCGGCGTCAGTGCGGGGGGGACGCTACAGTCCGATTCCTTGCTGGTGCAGCAAACGGCCCTGGCACAGCTTTGCACGAAGGTTTTTCTGTACTGGGCCATCGAACAGGCACGGCATGTAAGCCTGACGCCGCATGGCGACGCGTTGCGGCGCTTGCAGGGCATGGGCCCCAGAAAGGCCGCCAAGCTGCGCCGGCAGACGGAACGCCTCTATGACCGCGTGGTATTGGGGCCGGACACGCTGCCGGCCCATCTGCGCGGCGCGTCTGGAGAGATGTCGCCGCACTGGCGGCGCGGCCACTTCCGCATGCAGGCGCACGGACCGCGGCTGTCGCTGCGCAAGGTGATGTTCATTTCCCCCACGATAGTGCGCGCGGACCGGCTCACTATTGATGAGCTCCCTTGAGTCCCCTCAATACGGCTCCCCCGACACCCACCTACAGTGGCGGATACAGGATAAATAACGACCCATCTCATCCGCCGTCGGCGGGAAGCACATCGGAGGCTGCATGATACGCAACATCGTGGACGCTGGCATGGCGGCGCTGTCCGTATTTGGCGCCCAATCGCAAGCCAATCGGCTCATGCGCATGGACTTCCCGCAGGCGGACGGTCCCGCGAATGCCGTCATGCTGGTCAACAAGGTGCGCATGCGCGAGGAGTTATCGCGCGACTTCCGCATCGAGGCCGAGGTGCTGTCGGATGACGCCGGCATCCCCCTCAAAAGCATGATGGGCCGGATGGTCACCATTTCGCTGGTGCGCGAGAACGGCAGCCTGCGCTACATGAACGGCTACGTCGGCAGTTTCCGTTTTGTCCGTACCGACGGCGGCTTCGCCTACTACCAGATGGTGCTGTCGCCCTGGCTGGCCTTCGCCAAGCTGCGCAAGGACAACGTCTCCTTTCACCACCGCAGCACCATCGAACTGACCGAGACCACCTTCGGGCACTACCGCCAGCGCGACTGGAAGACCAGGCTGGGGCCCGGTTACGACGATAAAAAACTGACCTGCGCCAACCAGCATAACGAGACGGACTATAACCATCTGCACCGCCGTTGGGAAGACGCAGGGCTGTATTACCACTACGAGCACCGGGCCGATGGCCACACGCTCATTCTCAGCGACAACTCCACCCTGGCCGAGCCCATCGACGACGCGCATGTCGCCGATGCTGCAGACCAGATGCAGTTTCGCGCCCAGGCCGGGTCCGAGGAGGCGGACGGGATTGACGACTGGCAAGCGGTGCGGGAACTCGGCTCCGGCAAACTGACACTGGCCAGTTTCAACTATAAAAGCCCGCATCCGCAACGGGTCCAGGGCAGCTCCCTGAACGCGCAGGGCGACGTGGACGGCTATGAACTCTACGAAAACACCGGCGCCTACGGCTACCCGAATCTGCGTGACGGCGAGACCCTGGCGCAGCGCCGCATGGAAGAACATGACCAGCGCACCCAGTATTTCGAGGCGGGCGGCAACGACCGCGCCGCGCAGCCGGGCCGCACGTTCAAGCTGACCGGCCACTTCAGCGCGCAAGTCAAGGCGCCGGCGCCCGGCGAAGACAGGAAACCGGGCATCGCTGCGCGCGACTATCTCATCGTCTCGGTTGAACATGTCGCGAGCAACAATTATCCCGCCGGCCCGGACGGCAAATCGGAATACAGCAACACCCTCACCTGCCTACGCCGCGACATACAGTGGCGCCCGGGGCGTCAGCACAACAGCGTGCCGTGCCGCCATCCCGGCGTGCAGACGGCCATCGTCGTCGGCCCGCCCGGCGAGGATATTTATACCGATGAACTGGCCCGGGTCAAACTGCAATTTCACTGGGACCGGTTAGGCACATTCGACCAGGCCAGTTCGCCCTGGATACGCGTCATGCTGCCCATGGCCGGCCAGTACTTCGGCCAGATGTGCTTGCCGCGCGTCGGCCAGGAAGTACTGGTGCAGTTCCTCGATGAGAACATCGACCACCCCATCGTCGTCGGCGTCGTCTACAACCGCGACAACATGCCGCCCTGGCATTTGCCGGCGCAACGCTCGCTGGCGGGATTGCGCAGCCGCGAATTGAACAGCGGCGGCGACGGCAACAGCAACCATCTGGTGCTGGACGACACCAAGGGCGCACTCCAGGCGCAGCTCAAGAGCGACCACGAGCACAGCCAGCTGTCGCTGGGCAGCATCACCCGCATTGACACGTCCGACGGGCGCATGGACGCGCGCGGCGACGGCTGGGAGCTGGCGACCAATGCCTGGGGCGTGGCGCGCGCGAACCGGGGCATGCTCATCACCACCGAAGCGCGCGCCAACGGCGCCTCGCACATCAAGGACATGGGCGAGACACAGCTGCGCCTGAAGGCCGCCCATGCCCGGCAAGAGGCGCTGACCAAGCTAGCCCTGCAATCGGGCGCGCAGGACGGCGAGGACCAGGGCAAAGCAGTGGCTGCCATTAAGGCGCAGAACGACAGCATCCAGGGCGGCGCGGGCGCCAAGGGCAGCTTTCCCCAACTGGCCGCGCCGCACCTGGTGCTGGCCAGCCCGGCCGGCATCGAGACCACGACCCGCGGCAGCACCCATCTGGCCAGCGACCAGCATACGGCGATTACCACCGGACAAGACCTTTCCATCGCCAGCGGCGCCAGCCTGTTTGCCAGCGTGCGGCAAGCATTCCGCCTGTTCGTGCAGCAGGCCGGCATGCGGCTGGTCGCGGCAGCCGGCGATATCGATGTGCGGGCGTTGAAGGACAGCATCAACCTCCTTGCCAAGCTCAACATCACGCACACGGCCAACCGCATCACCATCAGCGCCAAGGAAGAAGTGGTCATCAACGGCGGCGGCAGCTACGCCAGGTTCAGCGCCAGCGGCATCGAACAAGGCAGCAACGGCACCTTTGTCGCGCACGCAGTGAGCCACAGTTTGCTCGGCCCCAATAGCATTGATGTGCCATCTCTGGGCCCTCATTTAACAACTGCTACTTCCCTGGAATCATTTGATGAGCAATTTCGTCTGGTGGCAAAAGATGGCAAAACTCCCATTGCCAATAAGCGATATTGCATTACAGCATCTGACGGGACCTGCTGGGAAGGGATAAGCAATGAGGAAGGGTTGACCGAAAGGATTTATACGTCTTCACCAACTGAACTTTCCTTGAAGTTACTGGCTGATGAGGTGTGATATGACCGAGACAATTATCGCTACCGCCAATACCAATCCAGTATCCGGTTCAGAAGTAAAAATCACCGTGAATGACATAGTTTGCTCTATCAAAATTGAAAAAAACAAATTCTCAGACACCTTGCCAGTCATTCCTTCGAATGCAAGAGTTCGAAATGGGAAAATATTATACAGATTAAATCTTAAAGCTTGCCTTACCATGCACTCCAGCGGAGCTAAGGTATCCGACCATTCCCTTAGCATAAAATCCAACAGACCCGCAGATAGCATCATTATTCATGGAAAATCCGATGCCAATGGAGAATTAATTTTCACACTTGAAACCCGTGATTCTGGCGCTGTTGAATTGAATGTAACCACCTCCGGCGTGACATCTCCCACTTTCAAAATCAGCTTTAAAGATGCTTGGTATGAGGAATTATTTTTAATTACAGGTTATAACGTTTGTGATGAAAATGATTTTTCTGGACCTTTGGTCGCGGCTAACGGATTACAAGAAAAACACAAAGAAGATTTTTTGTTCAGCGCCAGAGGAGTTCCGATGCAAGGTACCGGAAAAGACAGCGATGGACGCTATATTGCATTGGCTCAATTACTGGGCGGGTGGCACCGAAATTCAAGGGGTGCTCCTGACCGCGTCGCATCGCAAACTGGTACATCGTTCCGACATGTTCAGAGTGTTCAAGGGAAGTACGGACCAGTTACGGAAAATCATTCTATTGCAGTTGATACAAGCATCATTCCAGCTCGAGCGAAAGTCAATATCGAAGGTGTTGGAACACGTTATGCAGATGACAAGGGGAGCGCCATTCAAAACTATCATATTGATAATTTTCTTGGCGCTGGAGCGGCTGTGGTAAAAGCATGGATGCTCGGCGGTGTAAATGGAACCAGACGTCAGGTGAAATATTTAGGAGCTGAATAATGAAAAAATTCATATCAATCGCTTTGATAATATGTACATCAAATTGTCACTCAAGAAATATCAATAAATTTGAATCCATCTACATTGACACTGCAAAGAACATTCATATTATTTTTCCTGATGGTCGAGATAAAAAGATAACAAGAAATGGCCGTGCAGCAAGAGCAACCTTAGCGCCAGATAAGCATTCCGCAGCATGGCTAGTGTTAAATTCATGGATTGCGGAGGGAGATGTAGGGCCAAGTTCCAGTCAACTTGCAATTTATAGAAATAGCAGGCTTCGATATATAAAGTGTGAACCGTTCATCCGGGATTATTGGTTCTGGATGGGAGGAAAGCAGGTCGCTATTGATTGTGGAGGCAGGCATTTTGCAGGTACTCTCATTCTATATGACGCAAATACACTGCAAAATATTGACTCTATTTTCCAGGCAGACGTTCCGGAAGACAAGCGTCCCGCTTGGTCCAGGCAGGAAGGCAACTCCGACTCCAATACTGTTCAATAAACAGGAGTCCGCATGCTCTTGAACATCATCACCTTCCTGCAATTCGAAGCGCGTATCTGTCTGTTCCAGACATCGTGCCGGCAGCGTCTGGTTTTCACAAACAAACTTGGCACAATCTGCAAGGGTTCGACCAGCTACCTGTTGTGACCGATGGAGGACGTATGACACAAAAAATCATCGACGCCGACATGGTGGTGCTATCCATATTTGGCGCCCAATCGCAAGCCAATCGGCTGATGCGCATGGACTTCCCGCAGGCGGACGGTCCCGCGAATGCCGTCATGCTGGTCAACAAGGTGCGCATGTGCGAGGAGTTATCGCGCGATTTTCGCATCGAGGCCGAAGTGCTGTCGGACGACGCCAGTATTTCCCTCAAAAGCATGATGGGCCGGATGGTCACCATTTCGCTGGTGCGCGAGAACGGCAGCCTGCGCTACATGAACGGCTACGTCGGCAGTTTCCGTTTTGTCCGTACCGACGGCGGCTTCGCCTATTACCAGATGCTGCTGTCGCCCTGGCTGGCCTTCGCCAGGCTGCGCCAGGACAACGTCTCCTTTCACCACCGCAGCACCGTCGAGCTGACCGAGACCACCTTCGGGCACTACCGCCAGCGCGACTGGAAGACCAGGCTGGGCCCCGGTTACGACGATAAAAAACTGACCTGCGCCAACCAGCATAACGAGACGGACTACAACCATCTGCACCGCCGTTGGGAAGACGCAGGGCTGTATTACCACTACGAGCACCGGGCCGATGGCCACACGCTCATTCTCAGCGACAACTCCACCCTGGCCGAGCCCATCGACGACGCGCATGTCGCGGATGGCGCAGACCAGATGCAGTTTCGCGCCCAGGCCGGGGCCGAGGAGGCGGACGGGATTGACGACTGGCAAGCGGTGCGGGAACTCGGCTCCGGCAAACTGACACTGGCCAGTTTCAACTATAAAAGCCCGCATCCGCAACGGGTCCAGGGCAGCTCCCTGAACGCGCAGGGCGACGTGGACGGCTATGAAATCTACGAAAACACCGGCGCCTACGGCTACCCGAATCTGCGGGACGGCGAGACCCTGGCGCAGCGCCACATGGAAGAACATGACCAGCGCACCCAGTATTTCGAGGCGGGCGGCAACGACCGCGCCGCGCAGCCGGGCCGTACGTTCAAGCTAAGCGGCCACTTCAGTGCACAAGTCAAGGCGCCGGCACCAGGCGAAGACAGGAAACCGGGCATCGGCGCGCGCGACTATCTCATCGTGTCGGTTGAACATGTCGCGAGCAACAATTATCCCGCCGGCCCGGACGGCAAATCGGAATACAGCAACACCCTCGTCTGCCTACGCCGCGACATACGCTGGCGCCCGGGGCGTCAGCATAACAGCGTGCCGTGCCGCCATCCCGGCGTGCAGACGGCCATCGTCGTCGGCCCGCCCGGCGAGGATATTTATACCGACGCACTGGCCCGGGTCAAACTGCAGTTTCACTGGGACCGGTTAGGCACATTCGACCAGGCCAGCTCACCGTGGATACGCGTCATGATGCCCATGGCCGGCCAGTACTTCGGCCAGATGTGCTTGCCGCGCGTCGGCCAGGAAGTGCTGGTGCAGTTCCTCGATGGGAACATCGACCACCCCATCGTCGTCGGCGTCGTCTACAACCGCGACAACATGCCGCCCTGGCATTTGCCCGCGCAGCGCTCGCTGGCCGGATTGCGCAGCCGCGAATTGAACAGCGGCGGCGATGGCAACAGCAACCATCTGGTACTGGACGACACCAAGGGCGCACTCCAGGCGCAGCTCAAAAGCGACCACGAGCACAGCCAGCTGTCGCTGGGCAGCATCACCCGCATTGACACGTCCGACGGGCGCATGGACGCGCGCGGCGACGGCTGGGAGCTGGCGACCAATGCCTGGGGCGTGGCGCGCGCGAACCGGGGCATGCTCCTCACCACCGAGGCGCGCCCCAACGGCGCCTCGCACATCAAGGACATGGGCGAGACACAGCTGCGCCTGAAGGCCGCCCATGCCCGGCAGGAGGCGCTAGCCAAGTTGGCCGAGCAATCGGGCGCGCAGGACGGCGAGGACCAGGCCAAAGCAGTGGCCGCCATCCAGGCGCAGAACGACAGCATCAAGGGAGGTGCGGGCACCAAGGGCAGCTTTCCCCAACTGGCCGCGCCGCACCTGGTACTGGCCAGCCCGGCCGGCATCGAGACCACGACCCGCGGCAGCACCCATCTGGCCAGCGACCAGCATACGGCGATTACTACCGGACAAGACCTGTCCATCGCCAGCGGCGCCAGCCTGTTCGCCAGCGTGCGGCAAGCATTCCGCCTGTTCGTACAGCAGGCCGGCATGCGGCTGGTCGCGGCAGCCGGCGATATCGATGTGCGGGCGTTGAAGGACAGCATCAACCTCCTTGCCAAGCTCAACATCACGCACACGGCCAACCGCATCACCATCAGCGCCAAGGAAGAAGTGGTCATCAACGGCGGCGGCAGCTACGCCAGGTTCAGCGCCGGCGGCATCGAACAAGGCAGCAACGGCACCTTTGTCGCGCACGCAGTGAGCCACAGTTTGCTCGGCCCTAAGAACCTGCAGATAGCCCAGGTGCAACCGCCACAGGCCCAGCTAAAGGGCGCGGGCACGTTTCATTTGAACAGTCATCCGGCGGCGGGCGGCGCCCTGAATGCCGGCTTGCCCTACAAACTCTATAAGGATGGCGCGCTGACGGAGCAAGGGGTGTTTGACGACGATGGCAACATGACTTTCCAGCACGAGCTGGAAAAGCAGTCCACCTACGAGTTGGAGCTCCCCAACGGCAACCGCTATACCGTCGCGCCGAACCCACATGACGAGAAACAGGAAATGAGCGCTGGCATCGGCTACCACGGGTACACCAATTCGGGCGGGGCTGCCAACGAGGGCTACGCGACGCTGGAACAGAGTCGAGTGCTGTCAAATCCTGCATTGGACGACGGCGAAGATTCATCCGAAGCATGACGCCATCGCTGACTTTTTTAAGGACTGCACCATGAGTGGCATGAACAGCAACGTAGACCTCTACAAGCAAACTCTATCCTATCGCGACAACGACGCGCCCTACCAATGCCTCGCACAGCCTTGGTTTGTTCATGTTCCATATCCCGTCCATCCGCCGCGTTATCGCTGTTTTATTGAACCATTGATTTGCGGAGAAACGGTCTTTAGGAAAATAGCAAAGGACTTGGAAAGCGCCAAGCATAGCGTCGACATCATCACATGGGGATTCGACCCTGGCATGGTGCTGGTGCGCGGGAAGAGCGCCGAGGATGGGATACGTTATGGAGATTTGCTGAAGAAGATTGCCTCGCGCAAGCCCAATCCGGTCAAAGTTCGTTTGCTGGTATGGCACGACAGCACCGTGACGCAAAAGTTAATGAAAAACAATCCAGGCTACTACGGCAGACGATTTCCATATATCGGATGCGCCATGGGCGGTTATTTTAGCGAATCGCACCAAGCCTATAACGCAGAATGGTATGCGCAGGTTTGCGACGACGCGATACCGAATATTCATTTTCATGTGCGCAAACTTCCTATCGCTTTGTTAGAAAAGTCATTGTCGGGAGAGCTGGCGCCCACTGGTTTTATGGCACAGGTAACCCAAGCGTTTGCCACGCACCACCAGAAAATGCTGTTGATTGACTATGAAAATCCGGTCAATGCGATAGGTTATGTGATGGGACATAATTCCGTCACCGACTTCTGGGACACGTCGGAGCACCACTTCCGCGACATCAGGCGCGAGCGCATCTACCACATGGAGCATGTGAAGCTACAGAAGGCGGCTTGGAAGGAAGGCGAGTGTTATGACAGTGCTGGTACAGGATACCAATTGAGCTCGCAGCAGCAGACGGCCAAGGAGCGGCTTGTCCAATCATACATCGACAAGAATAGCCATGTGGTCAAACCGTATCAGGATGTGTCCTGCCGCTTGCATGGTCCGATTCTCTACGACCTCAATCATAATTTCTGCCAAGCGTGGGAAAAGTCAACCAGGCCTACCTCTCTCTTCATGGACACGGCTTGGTTTTTTAATCCGCCAATCAAGCGTATCGTTAAGAAAGCTGGGGACTGGCTTCATGATGAGATGGACCCGGAGTTCATCGCGCGGCGTGCGAAGATACCATTGAGCGCGTTCAAACTACAAAACGGCTTACACAATGTACAACTGCTGCGCACCGAGCCGCAGCATACAGAGAAAACCATTAAGGAATGCTACGCCAACCTGACCCGGCAAACTCTTCGCTATATCTTCATACAGAACCAATATATCCAGTATGAGCCTTGGGCGGAGCATCTCATCGAATGCGTCGGCCGCCTGCGTTCGGCCGGCTACCTGAAGCCGATATATGTGTTCATCCTGACCTCCACCCCGGAAAATGATGGCATGGACGTGCCGACCTACGATGTAGCCAGCAAAGTGGGCAGGAGTGAGGCAATGAAGGTGGAGCACGAAGAAGCCTTGAAGCTGGCGCGGGAGAAAAAGACCAAACCGCCGATTACCGCAGAAGAACTGGCCGAGCGTGGCATCAAGGTTTTTATGGGGTCGCTTTGGACTTGCGCCAGGGACAAAGACAGGCTGCAAGCGACGGACTATGAAGAAATCTATATCCACGCCAAGGTGGCGATTGTGGATGACGCCGCGTTCACGATAGGCTCGGCCAACCTGAATCTACGCAGCATGGCACTAGACAGCGAGCTAAACGTGTTGAGCGAGGCGAAGGAGGTAGCGTTTCAATTGCGCTGTGATTTGTTCAGCCAGTGCTCTGGGTTGGCGGGGCCGGCGCAATTCAGTGATATGTCCAAGACGTTTAGGAACTGGGGGGATGTGGCGCTCCAAAATAAGAAATTGATGGCAGCGGGTTTGGCACTTGAAAGCCAGATTATGCCGTTCTATGTGGACCGCAAACCTGGCTCGCCTGTCGTATAGACATGAGCAATTACCGACTGCGCCTGATATATGCGTTCACCTTGCTAGTGGTATTGGCGGCAGGCGCATTTTCCCTCAACTTCTATTTACAGGAGAGAGCCTTGCACGCCCTGCCATATGGATTCAAGAAGTTCAGTATGTCTGACCCGCTACCCGCATGCGCGCGCTGGAAGGACCACATGCCGGCAAGCCGCGACCCGGCAGCATACCGGCTCTATATCGAGGCTCGCAAGGTATGGCGTAGCAAGATAGCGTGGCAATTCACGCGAGAGGAGACCACGCGCATACTCACCGATGTGAAAAAGGCCGCCGAGTTGGGGGACTGGGGAGCGCGTGCACTGATGGCGCATTTTTATCTGCACGGACTCGGCGTTCTCGAAACCAACCACGTGCTTGATGCAGACCCCGCCAAGAGTGTCGAAATCGCCCGCATGGCGGCAAAGGAGATGCAACCTTGGGGACTGTATGACCTTGGCGTAGCTTACGAGCATGGTTATGGAGGGGCACCTTACGATGTCGATTTGGCTTGGGCATACTATCTAAGGGCAGCCCAACTAGGCAGTCCAGAGGCACAGATGACACTTGCCCAAGCCTATAGCGACGCTGGAAGATTAGGCGACGAAAAAACTATGCAGCAATGTGCATACCAACAAGGTCATGGCCCCGCCGCGTATGAGTTAGGAATGACTGCAAGAATCCATAAACGCTTCATGGAGGCAATAACAATCTACCAAGAGGGCGTAAAATTTGGAAATTCGAACTGCGCGGCTACCCTATGGTTGTTATTTGAAGATGGGCATTGGACCAATGCGAAGGATGAGGAAAAAACCGCCTTAAAACTACTCGGCGTCACAGTGGACCCGGAACGCAGCAGTCGATACAAGACCGTTTCCGAAGTGTTGGATGTCAATCCCGACCTGAAACTGAGCCAGCTCGACCAAGTACTTCCGTTACCTCCTGCGAAATTGCCACCCTGGTCCGGTGTGGAGGACGCGGTCGAGCCAGAGTCATACGACAAACCCACGTACTGAGCGAACCTGAATGTCCGCCACATCTCATGCGGTTGCAAACGGCCCTCGTCGACGATGGCTATATTGCCTTGTTCTGCTGGCGTCGCTCGTCGCTGCGGCTTTTTTCCTCCCAAGCTACTTGCAGGAGAGAGCCTTGCGCACCCTGCCATATGGATTCAAGAAGTTCAGTATGTCTGACCCGCTACCCGCATGCGCCCGCTGGAAAGACCACATGCCGGCAAGCCGCGACCCGGCAGCATACCGGCTCTATATCGAGGCTCGCAAGGTATGGCGTAGCAAGATAGCGTGGCAATTCACGCGAGAGGAGGCCATGCGCATACTCACCGATGTGAAAAAGGCGGCCGAGTTGGGCGACTGGGGAGCGCGTGCACTAATGGCGCATTTTTATCTGCACGGACTCGGTGTTCTAGAATCCAACCACGTGCTTGATGCAAACCCTGACAAAAGTGTTGAAATCGCCCGCATGGCTGCCAAGGAAATGCAACCGTGGGGGCTGTATGACCTCGGTGTCGCTCACGAGCATGGCTATGGCGGCGCGCACTACGATGTCGATTTGGCTTGGGCATACTATCTGAGGGCGGCTCAGCTCGGCAGCCCGGAGGCACAGATGGCCTTGGCTCAAGCCTATAGCAAAGCTGGACGCCGGGGAGATGAGACCACTATGCTGCATTGTGCATATCAGCAGGGGCATGGACCAGCTGCCCACGAGCTGGCTCTATATGCTAGAGTGAATAAAAGGTTTCAAGAAGCGATAGATATATATCAAAATGGCGTGAAATTTGGGAGCGCAGAGTGTGCGCGAGACCTGAGGATTATGTTTAACCAAGGGTATTGGGCTATCGGCTCTGACAGGGAGAAAGATGCACTCAGTGCGTTGGGAGTTCAGGTAGACGCTGAGCGAGAGAGGCGCTACGACGCCATTTACGACGCGTTACAAATCAATCCCGACCCAAAGCTGAGCCGACTCGACCAAGTACTTCCATTGCCTCCGGCTGTATTGCCACCCTGGTCCGGTGTGGAGGACGCGGTCGAGCCAGAGTCATACGACAAACCCACGTACTGAGCGAACCTGAATGTCCGCCACATCTCATGCGCTTGCAAACGGCTCTCGTCGACGATGGCTATATTGCCTTGTTCTGCTGGCGTCGCTCGTTGCTGCGGCTTTTTTCCTCTCAAGCTACTTACAGGAGAGAGCCTTGCACGCCTTGCCATATGGATTTAAGAAGTTCAGTATGTCTGACCCGCTACCCGCATGCGCCCGTTGGAAGGAACACATGCCGGCAAGCCGCGACCCGGCAGCATACCGGCTCTATATCGAGGCTCGCAAGGTATGGCGCAATAAGATAGCGTGGCAATTCAAGCGAGAGGAGGCCACGCGCATACTCACCGATGTGAAAAAGGCCGCCGAGTTGGGCGACTGGGGAGCGCGTGCACTAATGGCGCATTTTTATCTGCACGGACTCGGCGTTCTCGAAACCAACCACGTGCTTGATGCAGACCCCGTCAAGAGTGTCGAAATCGCCCGCATGGCTGCCAAGGCGATGCAACCGTGGGGGCTGTATGACCTCGGTGTCGCTCACGAGCATGGCTATGGCGGCGCGCACTACGATGTCGATTTGGCTTGGGCATACTACCTGCGGGCGGCTCAGCTCGGCAGCCCAGAAGCGCAGATGGCGTTGGCTAAGGCATATAGTGAGGCGGGGCGTCCTAAGGATGAGGCAACTATGCTGCAATGTGCATATCAACAGGGACACGGTCCGGCTGCCTATTCGCTGGCTCTAGATGCCGGAGTAAATAAGCGATATCAAGAGTCGATACGTACATATCAGGAAGGCGTGAAATTTGGGAGCATAGAGTGTGCGCGAGACCTCGAGGTTATGTTCCGCCATGGCTATTGGGGAAAAGACTCTGACGAGGAAAAAGACCTTTTAAGGCCTTTGGGTATTGGAGTCGACCCGGAGCGTAAAAGGCGCTACAGCGCCATCTACGACGCATTAGAAATCAATCCCGACCTAAAGCTGAGCAGGCTCGACCTAATACTTCCGCTACCTCCGGCGCAATTACCACCCTGGTCCAAGGTTGAGGACGCGGTCACACCCGAGTCCTACGACAAACCCACGTACTGAGCTAACCTGAATGTCCGCCACATCTCATGCGGTTGCAAACGGCTCTCGTCGACGATGGCTATATTGCCTTGTTCTGCTGGCGTCGCTCGTCGCTGCGACTTTTTCCCTCTCAAGCTACTTGCAGGAGAGAGCCTTGCGCACCCTGCCATATGGATTCAAGAAGTTCAGTATGTCTGACCCGCTACCCGCTTGCGCCCGCTGGAAGGACCACATGCCGGCAAGCCGCGACCCGGCAGCATACCAGCTCTATGTCGAGGCTCGCAAGGTATGGCGTAGCAAGATAGACGCTGAGCGAGAGAGGCGCTACGACGCTATTTACGACGTGTTACAAATCAATCCCGACCTGAAGTTGAACAGGCTCGACCAAGTGCTTCCGTTGCCTCCAGCCCCACTACCGAAATGGTCCGGTGTGGATAGCGCTGTTAAGCCCGAATCCAACGGCCGTCCCACTTAATAAGACAACCTGGAACAAATAGGAGAAATACCATGCCCTTGAAAATCATCACAATCGGTGATTCCACCGACCATGGAGGGAAAGTCATCAGCGGCTCACCCACACACGATATCGGTGGCAAGGCGATTGCGCGGCTAGGCGACGAAGTCATGTGCCCGCAGCGCTATCCCGGTGGCGCGCCGCATGGCGTCAATAAAATCATTACTGCTCATGAAACCCTCACCGCTGGGGGGACTCCGGTGGCCATACATGGCTGCAAGACGGCATGCGGATGCTCACTCATCGGCAAGGCCAGTGCCACAGTAGGATAGCTGGCCGTTGGCATCTATATGCGGGGACCTCACAACAATGAACGCCCGTGCAGATACCGTTGGCCAACTGGGGACGTGCAAGTCCGCAACGGCCAATTCTCAGCTCTGCCTTGTTCCCATGGACTGCTTCTAAGAGCCAAATTGGGAGCAGCTTACCCACGTGCGCGGACCCATCGGGATGGCCACCGGAGAGCAGGTACCCAAAGCACCAGCTATCAAGCAGGCCAAACTATTTTGAACTGGTGGTGGAGTGCCCAAACTGAGGTCGCAGGCATTCAACCGGTACAAGGCCAGGACAAGGTTTCTGGCCACCATACGCGACATGCTCAACCGCCCCTTCCCGGACCTTTCGTGGCATCTTGAGGTTTAACCACAGGCGTCGCAGCTTTCGAGACTGGTCGGTTAATTTTTTATGGACCGATGACGGAGTAAGCCGGCAAGTTGCTGCGTCCGCAGCAGGATGCGGACGCCCGTTTGACGCGAAGTGTCAGTTCTAGTTTGAACTAATACCGATTAAGTGCACTAGCTCAGTCTTGAACAGTAAACGTCTTCCCGACGCCGTCTGGACTGCCTGACCACCGTCATCCATGATCGAATTTTGGCACAACATTTGTGCCCACAAATTATGATTATGGACACAAATTTTCAACCGACCATTTCCACGAATACGCGCGGCCATTATCGGCAGCACTCGTTGGAGTTCAAGTGCGCGTTGCTGGCGTTGTCGCTCGAACCTGGCGTCTCGGTCGCTCGCATCGCGCGCGAACACAGCGCCAACGCCAACCAGGTATTCAGCTGGCGCAGCCTCTATCAACAAGGACGCCTCGGCGTGCCTGCGTTGATGCGCGACGATGGCTTCTTGCCGGTGGTGCTGGCGCCCACTGCGCCGGCGCCGGGCAACGCCACCATCAATGTGAGGGGGACGATCATGCTTGAGCTGGGCCAGGTCCGCGTGCGCATCGAAGGCCAGCCCGACGCGGCCGCGCTGGCGCAGGTGCTCGATCGGGTGCTGCGATGATCGGCCTGCCGGCCGGGATCCACATCATCAGGTGCCGCTCTTGGTCTGACATGAGTTCGGTATAGCCGTAGTAGACAGCGTCCTCGGCGAAGTCAGGCGGTACAAGGGCTGTTTTCTACCTCATCGTGACAAATATGAACTTCGCACCCGCCATATCGACCATAGTTTTTAGTGATCATTGGTAGCACGTGGTGCGCCCCCATGAAATTGTCGCTGCATCAAAACTTTAGCCGCCGCGAGGGCATCGTTCACCTTTGCAGCGACATCCGGAGTGACGCCCTTGCCCTCCCAGTTTGTATGGGTAATTGAGCTGATCGGGCGCTTGCTTGGGATAAAGATAGCAAAATTCTCGCTGAGACGATATGGGCGCGAAGCGTTGGCGCCGCCCCAAGTGCGTTCCCCGATCACCTTGGCGCGTTTCAGCGCCTGCATTTGGTACGCGAATGATTCGGCGGCGGACTTCGTATCGGGGCCGGCCAAGATGAGGACCGGCTTCTTGCCCCCATAGCGTTTGCCGTCGAGCTTATCCTGCGTCCAATACTGCGTGGTGATACCGGTCGCACGTTCCCAGATGTCGTTGAGGCGGGTGCGCCCGTCAACAAGATAGCTGATTAGTAGCGCCACTGAGTCTTCCCCGCCACCGCCGTTGTTGCGCAGATCGATGATGAGGCCATCGGTGTTAGCGAGTTTATTCATCGCTGCGGCGAACTTGTCGGATACGAGGAAAACCGGCCCGAATGAGGAAATCTCCAGGTAGCCGATATTGGGACTAAGGTGATCAACCTTTTCCACGCCAAGGTTTGATGTAAGAACCCTTTCAAGCACGGCAGGCGGCACTTGTTTTTCCCATTCCGCCCGCGTCTGTGGTGGTGGCATTGCATCATCGGGAGGCACAGGGTGGGCACTGACATCGATGAACACATGCTTGTCGTGGATAACGCCATCAATGTCATCGAATAGCTGTTTGGCGAGTTGTTGACCGTCCGTGACCCTATCGTACTTGCCCTCGCGCTGATGCTGGCGCAAGACAACTTCGACTTGTTTGGCTTTGTCTGGAAAAACGTAGTGGGCATTGAGCTTGGCAATCAGCGTATCGATGACCTCCAACCGGACTGCCCGATTGACCTCCACTGTCGGCGCCACCGGGGGTGTAGCTGCGATTGCCCCTGTCACGGTCAGCAATAACAAAGCCAGGGAAACTATCCATTGATTTTTCATTATTTTCCTTTTTTTCAATATGCTTAAATGATTAACTGCGAACTGAACCAACAAATCCGCCGTCGTCACGAAGGCGGCCAATCGGCAGAGAGGCTTTAACATCCCTGCTACATCTGGCGGAACTGCTTGGTAAATCCCTCACTAACGGTCAAGCGCTCGGTCCGACCTTTCAGGATGACCTCCAGCCCAGGGCCGCTGCGCACCCCGGATTCACTGCGTTCAATCCGGTCAATGGCCTGCAGATTGACGACGGCACTGCGGTGGATCTGCGTGAACAACTGCGGGTCCAGTTGCTCAAGCAGGGACTTGAGAGGCAACCGAATCAGCGAATCGCCGTTGTCCGTCACCACCCGCGTGTACTTTTCGTTCGACTGGAAGTACAGCACTTCGCTCACCATCACCAGCCGCACCGAATTGCCGCTTGAGGCCTTGATCCACTTGAGGTACACCGGTGCGCTCTCCTGTTCAAAGAGCTGTTCCCACACGGCCGGCGGCGGGCTTGCGGCCGTGCGCGACTTCAGACGACGGATCGTCTGCAGCAGGCGTGAGGTCGTCACCGGCTTGACCAGATAGTCGGACGCGCCGGTATCGAAAGCGGCCAAGGCATAGTCCGCATACGCTGTAACGAACACTACCTGGCACGACTCGGGAATATGGCGCGCCACCTCCATACCGTTTAGGCCGGGCATCTGTATGTCCAGAAATACGATGTCCGGTTTCAGTACGTCGATGCATGCCACCGCTTCGATGCCGTTTTCGATCTGGCCGGCGATTTGCAGTTCGGGCCACAAGGCATGCAGCTGGTCCACCAGCTCCGCCCTTAGCAGAGGCTCGTCCTCGACGATCAGAGCGCTTGGCATCAGGCGTGACTCCCGACAATAGGCACCGTCAACACTGCGCATACGCCTTGTCCGTCGCCCGGCTCCACAAAAAGGCTGGCCTTCTTCCCGTATAGCAGCAGCAAGCGCTCTGTAATATTCGCCAACCCCGTGCCTTGCCCGGATTGTTCGGTCAAGCCGACCCCGTCGTCGACAACAGACACGCTCAGCAGCTCGCCCTTCCCGCCGCTTTCGTGCCTTGCGCTGATGGTGATCAGGCCTGGTCGGCTGGCCCGCTCCAGACCGTGTTTGACGGCGTTTTCCACAAGCGAGATCAGCATCGCCGGCGGGAATGGCAGGCTGCGCAATTCCTCGGCCACTTCGACAGCGTAGCGTAGGCGCGTGCCCATGCGGATGCGCATCACCGCCAGGTAGTCGCTAACAAGATCCATTTCTCGTCCCAAGGTCGAGGACACCGAGCGCATATCGGGCATCGCGTTTTGCAGGTAGCCGACCAGATGGTCGAGCATCTCTTGCGCGGCCCGCTGGTCGGTGCGGATCAGATACTTTAGATTTGCCAGGGTATTGAACAGGAAGTGCGGCTCTACCTGGGCCTGCAAGGCTGAAAGGCGCGCCTGCAGAGAGGTGCGTTCCAGCTCGCGCTCACGCCGAGCCGCATTTAGCGCGCTTGCATGGCGCGCGAGGTGCTGGTGCAGTTGGGTAGACACCATCTCGGCAGTCTTTAGCGACTCACCCTGCTGGATCGCGAACCAAGCCAAGCCCGGTCGGCAGCGCAGCTCAATGTGGCAACTGGGGCCCAAATCGGACGATATTCTCACCTCGACATGGCGCCCCAGCGCCAAGGGGCGCCAGCGACCCAGCACGATCCGGCCCTTGAACGGGTCATGGAAGAAAGCAGGCGGACCGGAGTAGCCAAGTGCCGTGCCGAGCGCCAGCCCCGACAAGGACTCGGTGCACAGGTCAAAGGTGGTGTAGGGATTGAACGGCGCATGGATGTGACGCGTAACCAAGGAAGCCATCGCCTCGACACTCAGCGCCTTGCCCTCTTCGCCCAGCCGCGCAAGAAAGCTGCGAGCGATCCCATTAGACATCAGCGCGAGCCAGACCATCACCGCCACTACAACGCCGCCGACAATGTACGGAGTCAGCTTGCGGGTCTCCATTTCGCCCGGCGCGGCCGGGGTATGGTTCAGCCAGAGCGGCAGCAGCGCGATCGCCAGCGACAGGAACAAGAGTGAACCGGCGTTTAAGCGCAGCGCCGACTGCAGCAAGTAGCGGCGCACAAGGTGGCGGTCGTGCTTGACTTCCGATACGGGAGGCGCGTTGAATGGCAAAAATGGGGGAGAACTCATTAAATTCCTCGTGTTTAACTCGCCCCCATTCTAGCGGCACGGATGCCCGTGTCTTCTCCCATGCGACGAATGCCTGCAAATCGTGGAGGAAACCGGCGCTGGCGGGATGGACGCCGCCGATAGAATCGCTGCCCGGGCTTAGCGATTTAGAAGGACATATGCATGAACCCAGATGGGTGGAGCGGCACAACAGGGATATCGATGGCGGCATCAAGGGTAATGGATGGGCTGCTTGCCTTGCGCTTGAGGTCTTCCCCGTCGATCAGCTTCAAACGCAAAGCGTCGCGACGGTCGCGGGCTTCCATGAGGCCGATAAGCGGATACGGGCCAATCACGGCAGTTTGCTGCTTGCCCTGGTCGTTGCGATAGGCCATGCGCCAAACCTTGTTTCCGCTTGGCAGGACTGCCAGCATCAGGCCGTGGCCATCGAAGAGCTTGCGCAGCTTGCCATCGTTTGGCGTGGCACGACGGCAGTCTGCGTCGGTAAGCGTATTGATGGCCATGCGATATCCTGCAGGTACGATTTTGAGAAAAACCGCATCATACCTACAATTTAGCCTACGCGTCATTCTGCGAGAGGGTTTTTGGATACCGCCGAATCTGCGATTCGGAAGGCTAAAAATCAAGCTAAATCGTTGATTTTCAATGAAATTCGGTGGAATATAAGTTGAGTATACTCACGAATTTTTTATGTACTTGGCGGAAGCGGTGAGATTCGAACTCACGAACAGTTTAACCCGTCGCTAGTTTTCAAGTCTTCAAAATACTTCATACATTTCAGATGCTTACGCGCGATTTGGTTCCGCACGCAATGTTTTTCCATTACCTTGCAACGTACTGTTTTCACCATCCTACATGTACGATGCGGAAACGTTTTTGAAACGGCCCGACCTGTATTCAGCGGATTTTTCGACCAAAATTAACTGCGACTGACAGCCTCCTCAAACCAGCATTAGCTGCAAGTGATCCTGCGTTCAACCGTGTCGACTTGCATTCCTTCGCCACAAACCAGCAATAATTGCGACTGACCTGTCATTGTGTGAAATTCGTGCGCCGATGTCCTATACTGAAATCGACACTCAGGAATAACTCGTTGGCTATTGTCAGAGTCCTGGCCCCTGAGTCTTCATAGGAATCTATGGCCTCCATCCCCCATCATCTGCATCAGACGATTCAACTGGCGATTACACAGCGCCCCGACGCAGTGGTGAACACCAGCATCGATCTATGGAAGATGCTAGCTTCGACGCTCAAATCGACCATTGGCGAAGTTGGATTTCACACCCTATTTTTGCGCAGCGTTTACACCACCGGGAAGACTTTCCCTTGGATGATGCCTGGGCATGCCTTTCAAGCAGCCGAATCCGAATTTAAAAAGCTGCGAGCATGTCTTGAAGGGCAAGTGATCTCGGAATCCACTGCAGCCAGTGCCAGTTTGCTAAACACTTTCGTCGACATGCTTATTTTACTGCTTGGTGAACAGTTGACGACAGTCATCTTAAGGTCGGCTTGGCGTGATCGTTGTGCCGAGATGTACGCGCCCCCACGTTCGGACAAGCGCCTCCAATAAAGGTAGGTTTTCTGGACAGGCGCCTGCGCCAACGCCTGTCACACGGGATGCCCTGTGCTTTGTGTCCAAGAACTCACTCCATAAAACTTGTTCCACAAAAAACCACGTACCATACCTCCTGCAACCAGCAGCAGTCTGATTAGGACTTCAATACGGTCAAAGCATCCACGTTCGCTATATCACCTAACCTCTGCGTATTGGTCGTCACGTGGGGCAGCTTTGGATCACCTATCAATAGAGGAGGCGTCGGGGTTTTTCTATGGGAAATGGTGAGTACTCGGAGGGCTATCTCCAACGGAACCCCGCTCCTCCTGAGATATTCTGCTGCAATAATTGTACCGAGCATCGCTTGGAAGATTATGCCCACATCTATTTTCTGAGCAGTCAGAATATCGCTTCTTGTATATGAAGTGGAACCTTCGTGATCCACTACTGTATTTGAAGTGATTAACATGTGGTTTCCTCTGGGTGACATCTAAGGTCGGGGCACGAATTTCTTTGTTCTGGCGCCATGTCGATATCCTCCGCGCTATCAGCTTGATTTGTTTATTTCCTCCCACATTTCTTCGCGTGCCCTAAAGATACGGCTGCGTACCGTGCCTATCGGGCGAGCTATTTTTTTAGATATTTCCTCGTAACTCAAGCACTCTATTTCACGAAGACAAAAAGTTAGGCGCAAGGTGGCGGGCAAGGCCATAAATGCACGTTCAATTTTCAGATTGGTCTGCATTGCAATATATTTCTCTTCGGGATTATCTAAATAATTTATGTTATTTATTTCATGTGATGCCTTATACAATTCCTTGGCATCGAGAAACCGTATATTATCCCCATATTTTTCATCATGAAATTTTCTTGCTCTATCGGCGGCAATGACAAACAGCCAAGAAGGAAAATTCAAATCACTCCGAGATGGAATAATTTCTTGAAATGCTTTTATAAAAACAATTTGAATGACATCTTCGATATCATGCGGATCACAAAGAATTTGCGCGACGATATGTTTCACCTTTGATCTGTATTTTATATAGAGTTTTTCAAATGTCAGATTATCGACACAGAGAACTTTTCCCACCAAGAAATTGTCATTACTATCTGTCACTAATCTAGTCCCACTTTCGGTAAAAATTGAATGTCAAGATTAGCAGGCACAACATATTTATGCAGACGTGCGTCCTTTAAGTTGATTTGAATCAATACATTCCTAGAAGAAATTTATTCTACAAATTATTTTGCTATCATAAAGAGCCACTTATTGACATAAAGTTGCCTTAATTGCAATTTATTATGGTATTTTTAAAACACATATTCCATTAAAGAAATTTATTTAAAGTTCCATATTAAATTTCTATCGGAGCAGGCTTGATCCAATTTCTTAAATATGTTTCCATATTAAAATTCCCTTTGATATCAAATATAACTTGACATGTTAAATATTTGTTTTCCATGATAATTATTTATTTCCACAGAGAATTTACTATTTCTCCTCATTTGTTTTTAAGGAAACTAATCACTTGGCAATTCTATTAAAAATTGAACAGGAACTATTGTGGATAATATAATAATTTCCACCTATTTCATCGAGTTTACGCGTCGAACGAACAGGGTTTTACGAACGATAGATGAAAGCGCAGGCCGGGTAAAAATCGACATAAAGGATATGGCTAAACCATTTGATACTTTGATTGTCGATGCGTGGGTGATTGAAAAAAATGGAGTGCTCTGGCTTGTGCATGAAACTGGTGCTGGCTATACGGTGGAGATCCTGCTATCGAGAGCTTTGCGCTTTTCGCGCCAGCCGAAGTTGTAAAGTCCACCTCAAGAAATCTACCGGGTTCTTCAAAAAACCAATCCGAAGCGGACTCGCTCGGCGGCTATCTAGCCAGTATTGATTAATGCATGTACCAAGAGACTGCAATACAGCCCCACCAGTGGGCAAACACCAACATTTGCACGCCATTGCACCAGTCGCACAAAAAACCGCTCAAAGTGCGCCAAAATGCGTCAAATCGCATTCCCCCTCTTCGCCCCGCCGCGCCAGTCCTCATGCGCCTTCGGCCATGGCACAAATTTGAGTCAAAAGACCCCTATATAGCGGGCAGGTGTGGAGGGGGGACAACTGCGCGCGCCGGGCCGAAACGGGCCTTTTTCTTGCTTCATCAGCAACATCAATTGTCAAGACGTGAAAAAGCCGCCTCATGGGCGGCTTCTGCGGTGGCTGCGGCGCTCTAGCGCGGTGGGGCTGTCGCGGCCCTGCCCTGCCGGCTATCGCGGCGTGGCGGTCATCCTGTGCGGCCGGCGCGGGCCTTGGCCGCTTGCTCCTTCTCGTAGTCGTCGCGGCAGTCCGCATTGCAGAACAGCAGCGCGGGCGCCAGCGCCTCGTCACAGTAGTGGCAACAACCATGCGCCACCAGGCCGGGCCGGCGCCGCACGGCGGCCAGGCCGCGCGCCACCTCTGCATAGATGATCTTGTCGGTATTGTCTACGTGGTCGCTCATTGCGCGCTCTCCTTGCCCAGGCCCAAGTCATACGGGGCGAACTTCACCACTTCCACGCCGGCCCACTCGTTGATTGCCATGAACTGTGCCTGCAGCGGCACCAGCTCGTTGCGCGCGAAGACCCGCGCGGCCGGTTCCACGGCACCGAAGCCGCCGGCATTGTTCGGCAGGATGCCCATCAGCTGCGGCGGCACGCGGTGCGCGGCAAGCTGGTCGTCGCGCGTGACGCTCTTGATGTTGAAAAACTCGTCCTTGGCGGCCACGTCCGACACCGGCAAAATCTGGATGCCGTCCTTCTTGCCGTTCGGCGCGTACATGAACAGGTTGCGGAAGTTGCCCGGCCCCTTGCTGTCGCGCATTGCCTGGCGCAGATTGTCCACGTCCTGGGTGTTGGCGGCGGCGTCCGTCATGTAGAAAACAAAGCCGGCGTGCGAGCCGTTCTTATAGTACTTGCGGCGGAACAAGGTGGCCGCCTCGTTGAGCCAGGCCGATTGCAGCGCGCTCAGGTACTGCGGCACGCCATACAGTTCCTGGTTTACATCCGGTTCCATCAGGTGAAACACGCGGCCCTTGTCGAACTGGTGCACGGCCTGGTAGCCGTTCACAAAAAAGTAGGTATCCAGATCGACGCCGCGCCGCATGTACTTGGCCAAGGCATGCTGGTACGCCAGCGCCTTGCCGCTGCGGCTGGGCCGGTCTTCCAGGTAGGCATTGCCGAACGTCAGGAAGTCCAGGGCCATGCGTTTAAAGGCGTCGCGCGACAAATACTTGCTGGGAATCAGGGTGGATGCCAGCACGTTGGCCTTGAAGTGGATGGCACTGCTGTGGTGCACGCCGGCATTGAAGGACTTGGCCAGGCCCGCCAGGTTGACGGGCGGCTCATACCAGTGGCCGTTCTTCCAGCATTCGAAGCAGTCGAGGATATCGGCGTGTTCCAGCACGGGCGTCGGGTCGCCGAAGGAAAACGCCTCGATGCCGGCGGCGGCCGGCGCCGTGGCCGCTGTTGATGGCGCGCCTTGGGCCTGCTGGCCGCGCGCGCGCAAGTGTCGTGCTTTGCTCAAGAATAAATCTCCATGAAAGAGTGGTGGTTGTCGGTGGTGCCTTCGAAGGGCTCGTGATCGAGGGCGTGCATGCAGGCCCACGCCAGGTCGGCGTGGCCGGTTTCATCGCTGCGGCCGGCGACATAGGTCACGTGCCGCCCGCTGGGGGTAAGGGTCTTGTGGATCGCCATGAACGATTGCGCGATGTCCGTCCAGCCGGCGTCGAATTCCAGCCGGCCCTTGCTGATGATGTTTTTGGCCTTCAAGACCATGCGGGTTTTGACTTCGGGCGAGTAATTCAGGGCCGTCACGGCGGGGAAGAAGCCGCGCACGATGGGCAGCACGCCGATGCCCATGCCGGTCGTGTCGATGCCGATGTATTCGACGTTGTAGCGCTGGGTCATCTGGCGGATGGCGTCGGCGTGGTCCTCGAAGCTCTGCCCGCGCCACTGGTGGCGCTCCAGGATGCGAAACTTGCCTCCGGCCGTCATGGGCGGGGCCAGTACGACGCAGCCGGCGCTGTCGCCGTTCAAGGCCGGGTCGTAGCCGATCCACACGGGCCGGTTGCCGAACGGGCGCAGGCCCAGCAACGGCTTGTAGTCGTCCCACTCCACCCAGGAATCGACCATGCAGCGCTGCAGCTCGGCCAGCGGGAAGACCGAGGCCGAGTCGTCAATAAAATTGCACATCAGCAGGTTGTCGAACTGGTCCGGGCTGTATTCGAAGTTGCGCAGCTCGTCGATGTCGAACAGGTTGCAGCCGCCGCGCTCAGCGTCCAGGATGGTGACGATCTGGCGCCAGATCTTGTCCTCGCCCGTAAAGCCTGACGACAGGCGGCCGTGGCTCACGTCGATGTTGACCTGGTCGGCCTTGGCGCGGCGCTTGTTGAACAGCTCGCCCGTCCAGAACGGATAGGCCTGATGCGTGGTCGAGGATGGCGTTGAAAAGTAGGTTTTGCGCCACTTCTTGTGGATGGC